>DATJEE010000250.1:0-6646 GCA_035496995.1 Solirubrobacteraceae bacterium
TCCTCGGTCGGCCCGACCGTCAGCGTGTCGATGTTGAAGCCGCGCCGCGCGAACAGCCCGGCGATCCGCGTCAGGACACCCGCCTTGTTCTCGACGAGGATCGACAGGATGTGCTTGCGGCCGCTGTGCAGGTTGCCGGCGGCCTCGAGGTCCTCGAGGCTCAGCAGGTCCTTCGTCCCGGGTTCACCCATGACAGTCACCTCCACGGGGCATCCGGCCCCGTGTTCTGATTGCGACGGCCGGCATCCGGCCGTCCTTGACCGCGCTGCGCGCTCATCCCACCATCTCGCGCGCGGCCTGGCCGGGCGCGATCATCGGGTACGTGTTCTCCTCGCGCGTGACGCGCACGTCGCAGACGACCGGCCCGGGGGTCGCGATCGCGGCCTTCATGTCGTCGACGAGCGTCGCCTTGTCCGTGAGGCGCATGCCGGTCGCGCCGTAGGCCTCCGCGAGCTTGACGAAGTCCGGGAACGAGCCCATGTCGACGTGCGAGTAGCGCTTGTCCCAGAACAGCTCCTGCCACTGGCGGACCATGCCGAGGTAGCCGTTGTTCATGATGAACACCTTCACCGGGATCTTGTCCTCGGAGCAGGTCGCGAGCTCCTGGATGTTCATCTGGATCGAGCCGTCGCCGGCGATGCAGACGACGGTCTGGTCCGGGCAGCCGACGGCCGCCCCGAGCGCCGCGGGCAGGCCGAAGCCCATCGTCCCGAGGCCGCCGGAGTTGATCCACCGGCGCGGCTGGGCGAAGTGGTAGTACTGCGCCGCCCACATCTGGTGCTGGCCGACGTCGGAGGTCACGATCGCGTCGCCGCCGGTTGCCGCGTAGAGCGCCTGCATCATGAACTGCGGCTTGATCTCGCCGTCCGCCGAGTCGTCGTAGCGCAGCGGGTGCTTCTCCTGCCAGGCGTGGATCTTCTGCCACCACTCGTCGGTGCGCGACCGGTCGATCTCCAGCGCGCGGTACTCCTTCGTGAGCTTGTGCAGGACGTTCTTCGCATCGCCGACGATCGGGATGTGGGCCGGGATCGTCTTGGAGATCTCGGCCGGGTCGACGTCGATGTGGATGAACTTCGCGTGCGGGGCGAACTCCGAGAGCTTGCCGGTGATGCGGTCGTCGAAGCGCGCGCCGACGCAGCAGATGAGGTCCGCCTCGTCCATCGCGTAGTTCGCCGTCCGCGTCCCGTGCATCCCGAGCATGCCGAGCCACTGCGCGTGCGGGGCGGGGAAGCCGCCGAGGCCCATCAGCGTGCACGTGACCGGGAAGTTGTCCGAGGTCGCGAACTCGAAGAGCTCCTTGGAGGCGTTGGCGTTCACGACGCCGCCACCCGCGTAGATCACCGGGCGGCGCGCCGAGGCCATCGCCTTCGCGGCCTGGCGGATCTGCTTCGTGTTGCCCTCGACGGTCGGCTGGTAGCCGGGCAGGTGCAGGTCGGTGACCGGCTCGTAGCCGATCTCCGCGCGGCTGACGTCGACGGGGATGTCGACGACGACCGGCCCCGGGCGCCCGCTGCGCGCGATGTGGAACGCCTCGTGGATCGCGCGCGGGATCTCGTGCGGCGAGCGGATCTGGAAGGAGTGCTTGACGACCGGCATCGTGATGCCGAGCGTGTCGGTCTCCTGGAAGCCGTCGGTCCCGATGAGGTCCGTGCGCACCTGGCCGGTGATGAACACCGTCGGCACGGAGTCCATCATCGCGTCGACGATCGGCGTCACGACGTTCGTCGCGCCCGGGCCCGAGGTCGCGAACGCGACGCCGACCTTGCCGGTCGCCTTCGCGTAGCCCTCGGCCGCGTGGCCGCCGCCGGCCTCGTGGCGCACGAGCACGTGGCGGATTCCCGCGTCGACGAACGCGTCGTAGGTCGGGAGGTTCGCTCCGCCGGGAAGGCCGAATACGACCTCGACACCCTCCGCCTTCAGGCACTCCATGATGGCATCGACCGCACGCATGTCACGACCTCCTCTCGGCAAAATGAACATGCCGGCCCCCGTGGCCGGCTTCGCCGAGCGAGTTTAGCCGGGTCTCGCCGGAGCTCGCGGATGGTCCGGCCCCGTGGGCCGAGCCAGCGTGGGTCGGCCGAGCACACGCAGGGCGGGTCCTTCGGTGCGAGGCCGATCCGCGCTGGCGACGGATCACGGGGTTGGACCGCCGCGAGATTCGGCGAGACCCGGCTCAGCGGGCCGAAAAGGCGGCCGATTCGGGCGCGATCGTCTCCTCGGGGAACTCCAGCTCGGTGCCGCAGCGGACGCAGAGGGCGTCGTAGAGCTTGCAGACGCGGCCGCAGTTCGGGCACTGGCGGCGCACCTCGTCGCGCTCGGAGCGATACAGCACGGCGGTCAGCAGCCCGATGAACGGGATCACGCCCGAGACGAGGAACCAGATCCAGAACGAGCTGCCCTTGAGCTTGCCGACGACGCCGCCGGCGAGCGCGAAGCCCAGCGCGATGGCGACGTATGCGCCTCCGGCCATGCCGATGCCGCCGCGTCAGAGGACGCGGATCGCCCAGATCAGCGCGGCGATCGCGAGCACGACCGCGATGATCGTGGCGGCCGCCGTGACGATGCCGATGACGACCTTGAAGAGGATGAACGCCGCGACGAGTACGACGAGCAGCGCGACGGCCCGCTTGCCGAGGGAGGGACTACTCGAAGGAGAGGAGGTGGACATCCTTCAATCGTACTCCCCGGCAAGGGGCGCGGCGCGGGTCGAGGAGCGTCAGTCGTAGCTCCTGCGCAGATGCGCGAAGCGGTCCAGCGTCGAGTCCGGGCGGGCATGCATCGGCACCCGGGCCAGCCGGTAATGGCGGACCCTCGGTGCCTTTGCCGACGCTGCTGTCGGTCCGGCAACGGGAATGAGGACGCGGCGGGTGAGGTCGGGGCTTGCGGGCATGCGGTGCATGTTCCCCGAACACACCGGGCGCGCCATTGGACCGCAGTCGGAGATTCAGCCCGGGGTGCTGGACCCGCTGTCCAGCGCCGCGGCGCGCGCCAGCGCGGGGCGCATCGGCGCGGCGAGCCGGCGCCGCAGGCGCCAGCGCGCGCCGCAGAACGAGAGGTTCGCGACGGTCGCGAAGCCCTGCTCGTCGGCGCGCAGCGCGAGCAGGAGGTGCGCGATGCGATCGCCGGACGGCAGCTCGCGCGAACCGGTCGCCGACTCGACCGCGTCACCGTCGACGCGCACGCAGTAGCAGTACGCGCGCCGCCGGCGCCCGTGCAGGAGGACCGCCCCGCCCTCGCCGACGAGCCAGGTGCCCAGGCGCCCGGGCTCGAGCACGAGCCCGGTCTGCGCGTGCAGGTCGCGCGCGTCGTGATCGACGAGGTCGCCGAGCAGCCCGAGCGCGCGCCGCTCGGGATCCTCGCCCGCCCGCGGGCGCGGGCGCAGGACGTTGGCGCCGCGCTGGGCGTAGAGCTCCGGGATGACCCACGCGTGCGCGACGAGGACGAGCGCGACCGGCAGGGCGACCGGGTTGAGCGCCATGAGCAGCACGGCCGCGCCGGTGAACGGCACGATGTGGGCCGCCGTCGTCAGGCCCCAGAGCAGGGCGCTGCGGCGCAGGCGGGCGTCGTCGACGCGCGGGCGCCAGTGCACGCGCGCCGTCTCGGGCAGGACCGCGACGGGCGGGACGGCCTCGACGGCCATCGGCGAACCGGCCGGTCCGCTCAGCCGCCGGAGATCGGCAGCCGCAGGATGACGAGCGGCGCGTCGACCGGCAGCTCGCGGACCTGCTCGGCGTGCCCGGGCCCGGTGCTGACCATCGCGAGGTAGCCGCGGTCGAGCTCGGCGCGGAACGCGGCGACGGCGGCGTCGACCGAATCGGGGTCCGACGGCGTCCACTGGGCGATCGTCGAGTGACCGGTCTGATCCATGCGGATGAGCTTCGACATGCGCGTGTCTCCTTCGCGGCGGGGCGGATCTCCTGCGGGCATGGTACGCCCGCGCGAGCGCAGCGGACGCACGAGCCGCTCAAGATCGGCGCCGCCGGAGCCGATGAATCGGCGGTAGGCCACCACAACCGGCACGAGGACCGCTCATCTCCGATTCCGCGCCCGCGGCGCATCCGCGGACGATCTCCTGGCTGGGCACGTCCGCGCTTGCGATGGGCGGCTCCAACCAGATGGTGTTCCTCGTGGCCGCGCTCATCGCGGCGCACGGCAGCGGCGCCGTCCCGATCCTCGTCGTGGGTCTGTTGCTGAGCTGGGCCGCCGCCCCCGGCTGGACGGAGCTCGTGCTCATGTGGCCCGAGCGCGTGGGCGGCATCGCCGCGACCTGCGCCGAGGCGTTCAAGCCCTACAGCCCGGTGCTCGCAAACCTCACCGGCGTCTGTTACTGGTGGGGCTGGGTCCCGACCTGCGGCTTCACGGCGATCCTCTCGGCGACGGCGCTGCACGCCTGGTACGTCCCGTTCATCCCGGTCACGCCGCTGGCGATCGCGATCGTCGTCGCCTTCGCGGGGATCAACCTGCTCGGCGTCCGCGCGGTCACGCGCTTCGCGATCCCCGTCGCCCTCACGGCCGCGGCGCTCGCGCTGCTGTCGGCCGTCATCCCGCTCGTCGCCGGCACGGTCGACGTCGGCCGGGCGACGTCGTTTCACCTCGAGACCCCCTTCGACGGCGCCTTCGGCGCGCTGACGTCGGCGATGGCCGGGCTGTACCTCGTCGGCTTCGCCGCGCCGGCGTTCGAGGCCGCCACCTGCCACGTCGGGGAGATGCGCGACCCGGCGCGCACCCTCCCGCGCTCGGTCTTCGCCAGCGGCGCGATGGCCGGGCTGTTCTTCCTCGTCCTGCCGCTCGTCTGGCTCGGCACGATCGGCGGCGCCGGGATGGGCGGCGACCTCGCCGAGACGCTCGGCCCGACGTTCGCGCCGCTGTTCGCCGGGGTCGCGAAGTCGGCGGCCGTCTGGTTCATGGTCGCGAACATGTTCATGGGCACGATGCAGCCGCTGGCGGGCGCCGCGCGGACCTTGTCCCAACTGTCCGAGGACGGCCTGCTGCCGCGCTCCTGGGCGAAGCGCTCCAGGCGCGACGTCCCGTGGGTCACGACGCTCATCACCGCCGCCTTCGCCATCGGCGCCCTCCTGCTCGGCGTCCCGACCTGGATGATCGCCGCCGCGAACTTCGCCTACCTCATCGCGATCGCGCTGCCGTCGATCGCCGTCTGGCTCTTGCGCCGCAACGAGCCCGACCGCGAGCGGCCCTGGCGCGCGCCGCGCGGCACGATCGGCCTCGGCGTCGGCGCGGCCGGCGTCTGGTTCTTCGCGACGGCGCTCGGCTTCGAGCAGTTCGGGCTGCCGACCGTGCTGCTGTCGCTCGGCCTGGCCTACGCCGGCTCGCTGCTCTACGCCTGGCGGCGGGTGAGCGACCGCCGCCGCGAGGGCCGGCCGGGCGTCAGGCGCTCGCTGCACCTCAAGCTCACCGGAGCGATGATCGGCGTCATCGTGCTCGACGGCGCGGGCTACCTGCTCGCGGTGAGCTACGTCCCCGACACGGACCCCGCGCTCATCTCGCTGCTGCAGGACATCTTCGTCGCCGTGGCGATGCTCACCGTCGCCGTCGGGCTGATCCTGCCGGGCATGATCGGCCACGCGGTCGAGCAGGTCGCGGCGGCGGCCGACCGCCTGGCGACCGGCACGCTCGCCGACCTCACGCGGGCGATGCGCGCGCTGGCCGTCGGCGACCTCGACGCCGCCAAGGCCCGCGTCGACCTCCTGCCCGTCCACGTCAACTCGCGCGACGAGGTCGCGCTGATGGCCGACAGCTTCAACGTCCTGCAGCAGGAGGTCGTCCGGACCGCGGAGGCGCTCGACGGCGCGCGCGAAGGGCTCGCCGCCGCCGAGGACAAGCTCGGGCGCAGCCTGCGCCAGCAGGCCGCCGTCGCCCGTCTCGGGCGCCACGCGCTCGAGGGCGAGGACCTGCGCGACCTCGTCCACGAGGCCGTCGCCGTCTGCCGCGTCGCGCTGCGGCGCGACGTCGGGGCGACGATCCTGACCTCCGTCGACGGGCGGCGCTTCGAGACCGGCCGCAAGCCGGCGACGGCCGCCGACATCCCGATCGGCCCGAGCCAGTCGCGCCTGGGCTTCCTCCACGTCGAGGCCACGACGGTCTTCACCGCCGACGAGGCGGCGTTCCTGCAGGCCACGGCGAACGTCCTCGCGGACGCCATCGAGCGCCTGAAGGCCGAGGACGTCATGCGCCACCAGGCGCTGCACGACCCGCTCACCGGGCTGCCCAACCGCACGTTGCTGGCCGACCGGCTCACGCACGCGCTGCGGCGCGCGACCCGCCACGGCTCGGTCGCCGTCCTGTTCCTCGACCTCGACCAGTTCAAGCTCATCAACGACAGCCGCGGCCACCGCGCCGGCGACGAGCTGCTGTGCACCGTCGCGACGCGGCTGAGCGCCGTCATGCGGCCTGGCGACACCGTCGCGCGCTTCGGCGGCGACGAGTTCTGCGTCGTCTGCGACGACGTCCACGACGCGCTCGAGGCGACCGGCATCGCCCAGCGGATCATCGACGAGCTCGGGCGGCCGTACGCGCTGGCGACCGGCGAGCACTTCGCGACGGCGTCCGTCGGGATCGCGCTCGCCGACGGCCCCTCGCGGCCGGCGGAGGACCTCATCCGCGAGGCCGACGCCGCGATGTACCGCGC
>DATJEE010000251.1:0-60118 GCA_035496995.1 Solirubrobacteraceae bacterium
GGACATGATCGAGGTCGGCGAGACCGTGACGTTCCGCCAGATCCACGGCGTGCAGCCGTGGGAGTCGGCCGACCCGAGCTCCTCGCGCGTGTGGTGGAACGACGCGGGCGTGCACCAGAACATCACGTTCCCCGTGCACCCTGACCCGATCAGCGGCATGCACTGCTGGCACCAGAAGGTCCGCGTGCGCAAGGCGCTGCCCGACGACCGCTACGCCGACATCCACGTCGACTTCGCCAAGGCCCGCGACGTCTACCGCAAGTGGCTGGCGGTCACGCGGCCGGCCAGCGGCGAGCTGCGCCGCCCGATCTGGCTGTTTCGCCCCGTCAAGCCGGCGCTCGGCGCCTACGCGCTGCCGCAGGACGAGGCGACGCGCGACGCGCGTGCGGCGGCCGCCGGGCCGCAGCCGGCGGCCGACAGCCTGTGCGAGCTGCTGGACTGGTCGCCCGCGGACGTGTGGGGACCGCCGGCGGGGCGCTCCACCTCGCGACCCGCACGTGCGTGAGCGTCCTGGCGCCGCAGCCGCGCCCGGATGCGGGCGATGACCCCGCCGCGGCGGCCGGCGCCCGCGGGGGCGGCGGCTACGCCGCCCGGCGCTTCACCGTCGCCGACGTCCTGGCCGGCCTGACGGTCGCCCTCGTCCTCGTCCCGCAGTCGCTGGCCTACGCCCAGCTCGCCGGGATGCCGCCCGAGCGCGGGCTGTACGCCGCCGCGATCCCGCTGCTCGTGGCGGCGCCGCTGGCCTGCTCGCCCTACCTGCAGACCGGACCCGTCGCCGTCACGAGCCTGCTGACGTTCGGGGCGCTGAGCAGCCTCGCCGCCCCCGGCAGCGACGAGTACGTCGCGCTCGGCCTCGCGCTCGCCCTCATCGTCGGCGTCGTGCGCATCGCCATCGGCCTCCTGCACGCCGGGGTCATCGCCTACCTCATGTCCCAGCCGATGCTCATCGGCTTCATCCCGGCGGCCGCGCTGATCATCGTCTTCTCCCAGCTGCCCAACGCGCTGGGCGCCGCGCCGCCCGACGGCGCGCTCCTCTTCCAGGCCGGCTGGACCGCGATACGACCCGGTGCCTGGGAGCTCGCCTCCGTCGTCATGACCATCACCGTCCTCGTCGCGGTCTTCGGCGGGCGCCGATTGCACCCGCTCTTTCCCGGCGTCCTCGTCGCCGCTGCCGCGGCCATCGCCTTCTCCAAGCTGTCGCACTACGGCGGCCCGATCGTCGGCACCCTGCCGTCGGGGCTGCCGCCGCTGTCGTTGCGCCTGCCCTGGGACGAGGTTCCGCGCCTGCTCGTGGCGGGGACCGTCATCGCCGTCGTCGGGTACGCCGAGGCGGGCTCGATCGCGCGGACGTTCGCCGCCCAGGACCGCGAGCGCTGGGACTCCGACCGCGAGTTCGTCGGCCAGGGCGTCGCGAACGTCGCCGCGGCCGTGTCCGGCGGCTTTCCCGTCGGCGGCTCGTTCTCGCGCAGCTCGCTGAACCGCATGGCGGGCGGCTACAGCCGCTGGAGCGGGGCCGTCACCGGGGTCCTCGTGCTGCTCACGCTGTTCGTCGCGGGCGTGCTCGAGCCGCTGCCGAAGGCGATCCTCGGGGCGACGGTCATCGCCGCCGTCATCCCGCTCATCCGCCCGCTGCAGATCGTGCGGCTGTGGCGGCCGTCGCGCCCGGCGTTCCTCATCGCGGCCTCGACGTTCGTCGCGACGCTCGCGGCGTCGCCGCACATCGAGCGGGCGGTCCTGCTCGGCGTGGCGCTGTCGATCGGCGTGCACCTCTGGCGCGAGCTGCGCATCGACACGGAGCTGTGGACCGAGGACGACACGCTGTACGTCAAGCCGAGCGGCGTGCTGTGGTTCGGCGCCGCGCAGGCGCTCGAGGACCGGATCCTCGGCGAGCTCGCCACCCGCCGCGGCATCCAGCGGCTCGTGCTCGACCTCAGCGCGCTCGGGCGGATGGACATCACCGGCGCGATGGCGCTGCGGGCGGTGATCGACGAGGCCCGGCGCGCGAGCATCCGCGCCGAGCTCGCCGGCGTCCACGAGCGCGACCGGCGGCTCGTCGAGCGCGTGATCGAGGCCGAGACCCCGGTTCGCGGGTGAACTGCGAAGACGACACATTGCGCCATTTGAGCATTCGCGCAATTGGTATTGACTCATGCGCGGCCCCTTGCGAGACTGGGCCGATCTCTGGGAGGAGGCCTGGTATGGCGACAGTCAGAAAACCGGCATGAGCGCGGCCGCGCGGCGCGGCGGCAAGGGCTGGCCGCTGATCGTCATCGCCGTGCTCGGGCTCGGGATGATCGCCGCGCCGGCGATCTTCCAGATGTTCCATCGCGCGCCTCTCGGCGCGGAGATGATCAAGGACTTCAAGCCCTACATGACGACGACGCGGCTGGCCGGGTTCCAGCGCGAGCTGCGCCAGATCGACGCGGGCGTCAGCGACACCAACACGAACGTCGCACACGCCCTGGCCGGAACCGGGACCGCCGCCCATCGCCGCTTCGACGCGCGCTATCCGGGGTTCGCCGACTTCCAGGACAAATGGGGCGCGATCTACGCCGACATGAAGCACCTCATGGACACGATCCAGTCCAACCGCGTCAACTACCTCGCGATGGAGGGGCTGCCGGACTTCCGCCTGTTCCCGTGGTTCTTCGTCATCCCGGGCGTGCTCATCGTCCTGCTGGCGGCCGCCGGCCTGGCGTCCGTCCGCCGGCGCCGCGCGGCGCGCTGGGCGATCGCGGGGGTCGCGGTCGCGCTGCTCGTCGCGCCGTTCGCGATCGGGCTGTTCGGCGCCGGCCCGAAGGGCGCCAAGATGATGACGGCCTTCCAGACGCTCGAGACGCGCCAGAAGGTGCAGACGATCCAGGGCTATTTCGCGACGATCGCGGTCGGGCAGGGCACGCTGCGCCTCGAGCTCGTGCCGGCGTTGCGCAAGGACGGGCTGAGCACCAGTCAGATCGCCGCGCGGTTCCCGGGCATGACGACGCTCAACGACCGCTGGATCCCGATCCTCAACGACATGACGCCGATGATCGGCACGATGAGCGACAGCGTCGACAACTACCAGGCCGTGTCCGCGCTGCCGTCGTTCACGCTGTTCCCGTGGTTCTTCGTGGCGCCCGGCCTGCTGCTCGCCGCGCTCGCGCTCGGCGCGGGCCGCCACCGATCCGCCACATCACTTCGCACGTAGGCTCACCAAGGAGGAATCGCAGTATGAGACGACTCGCCGCTCTGACCGCAGCAACCGCCCTGTCGGCGTCCTGTTGCGCGATCGCACTGGGGGCCGCATCGGAGGGGACGGCCGTGCGAGCCGCCGCCTCCAAGAGCCTCGTCGGGACGTTCAAGCTCGACCCGGGCCGGTTCTCCGGCGGCAAGCCGAGCGGCTCCTACCTGCGCATGAGCCAGCCCGACGGCTCGGCCTACCCGAACCCCGACTCGACGGCGTCGGACAAGTCGTACACGCTCATGAAGCCGGGCACCGACGGTGGCCTGGCGACCGGTCGCTTCCAGGCGCCGCCGAGCCCCGCCTTCGACGGCAAGGGCAACTCGCTTGCCAAGCGGATCATGCGGCCGGTGGGCTTCACGGCGATCAAGTTCAGCGTCTACACGTCGTCGAAGGCCAACTCGCAGCCGCCGAGCATCAGCGTCTCCGGCAAGAAGCTCAGCGGCCAGGTCCTCGCGTTCGCCGCCGCCTGGAACAAGCAGACGTTCAACCAGGGCTCGTCGCGCGTCACCGGGACCTACAACAGCAGGACGCGCCACTACGTCCTGAAGTGGACGGCCCGGATCAAGGGCGGCCCGTTCAACAGCTTCCAGGGCACGTGGCATCTGGAAGGCACGTTCAAGCCGCGCGGCTAGCGCCCGCGGTTGCGACTGGAGCACTCCATGACACGTTCATCGCTGAAGTACCTCCTCGTGGGGATCCTCGTCGGCGTGCTCACCGGCGGGGTCATCACCGCCGGTGCCGCGACGACGCCGAAGTGCACGACGACCACGCCGGCGGCCCACGCCAAGACGACCAAGAAGAAGAAGGCCGCGAAGAAGCACAAGGCCACGGCGAAGAAGAAGGCCACGGCGAAGAAGAAGGCCAAGAAGAAGAAGGCCAAGAAGAAGAAGCCCGTCGTGCCCGCGCCCGTCGTCACGGGCGAGACGATGAACGGCCTGTTCAAGATCAACCCGGGGACCTACGACGCGACGACCGGCGCCAAGGGCTCCTACCTGCGAATGGTCCTGGCGGGCGGCTCGCTCGACAAGGGGCCGTACTTCTCCAACCCGTCGTCGCCGGGCGGCACCTACACCCTCGTCTCGCCGGGCACGGATGGTGGACTGCTCACCGAGGCCTACCAGGAGCCTCCGGCGAAGCCGTTCTCGCTGACCGGCGACGCGCTGGCCAACCGCTTCATGGCCCCGCAGCGCTTCACCGCGATCCTGTTCAGCGCGTCGACGTCGGCGAGGGACCCGCAGACGGGGATCAACGTCCCGCCGCCGCACATCGTCAACAACGGCGGGAAGCTCAGCGGGCAGACCCAGGCGGTGTCGGCGGAGTGGAACCGCGGGTTCTTCAACCAGGGCTCGCCCAAGCCCGACGGGACGAGCCCCGGTCTGACGACGCCGGTCCACGGCACGTACGACGCGGCGACGAAGGCCTACACGCTGGACTGGTCCAGCGCGATCGTCGGCGGCCCGTTCAACGGCTTCACGGGCATCTGGCATCTCGAGGGGACGTTCGAGCAGCGCTGCGCGGCGTAGGTCGCCAGTCCTGACGCCGGCGACGGCCCGGGCGCTTCAGGCGCCCGGGCGGTCGGCCGCGCGCCGGAAGCCGAGCCAGCGCATGAAGAGGCTCCCGGGACACCAGCCGACGACGCCCTGCATGACGAGGTTCGTCGCGATGAAGACGTTCAGCAGGCGCCAGCGGGGACGACGGTGCCCGAGCGCCAGGGCGAGCAGCGAGACGCTGCCGGACATCAGGACGACGAGGCGCTCGATCGGCCAGGCGGAGCGGTCCAGGCCGCAGGCGCGCGGTGCCGCGGGCGTGGCGGCGCGCTCGCTCGCCAGGGCCGCCGGAGCGGCCGGTGCGCCCGGATCGGCGACGCTGGCCATGGCGCAAATCTAGTCGATCGACCGACAGCGCGGGGAGGTGCTGCGGCTCAGCCTGGGCGCTCGACGGGCAGGCCCGCGGCCTCCCAGGCGACCCAGCCGCCCGCGACCTCGGGCGCGCCCCGGCGCCCCGTGAGCTTCGAGCGGTTCGCGTGCTGGCAGAGGTAGATCGTGTCCGGCCCGCCCGGCAGCGCGACGTGCCTGGCGAGCGACACCCGCGGCGCGCCCGGGGGCCAGCCGAAGCGGCGGCGCTCGGCCTCCGTGCGCAGGTCCAGCAGCCGCGCCTCGCCGCGCTGGACGCGCGCCCAGGCCTCGGCGGGTGACAGGCTCGCCACCCCTCCGGCCTTCATGACGCGACCCCGGGCACGACGGCCAATCTAGTGGGTCCTACGGGTACGCCGCCGCCGATCTCCGGCAGACTGCGGCCGATGACCTGCTCCTCGCGCCGCCGGCGCCGGATCGCCCGCGCGGCCGCCGCGCTCACCGGCGCGCTGGCGCTCGCCGCGCCCGCAGCCGCGCCGGCCGTGCCGTTCAACGGCCGGATCGCGTTCTCCAGCGACCGCGTGACGCCGGGGACGCCGGTCGGGAAGTTCGACATCTTCAGCATGAACGCCGACGGCAGCGACCAGCGGCGCCTGACGACGAACCCCGCCGGCGACCGCCAGCCCGACTGGTCGCCGGACGGGACGGCGATCGCCTACACGATCGACAAGCCGGGCTCGGCGATCAACTTCGAGGTCGCGCGGATGAACGCCGACGGGACGGGCTCCCGCCGGCTGACGACGACCGCGGGCGTCGAGGCGTCAAGCCAGCCCGCCTGGCGCCCGGACGGCCGCGCGATCCTCTACCGCCGCAGCGGGCCGGTCGGCGTGGGCTCGATCTGGCAGATGGGCGTGCTCGGCGAGAGCCCGGCGCTGCGCTTCGCCCCGCCGCACGTCCCGCTGTACCCGACGTGGTCGCCGGACATGACGCGCGTGCTGTTCACCGCGATCGTCTCCCCGGCCGGCGACACCGACCGCGGGATCTTCACGATGAACGCCGACGGCAGCGGGCTGCTCACGCTCTTCGACATCCCGGGCGCCTACGACTCCGCGCCGGCATGGTCGCCCGACGGGCGGACGATCGCGTTCGAGTCCAACGCCGACGTCGGCGCAGGCAACCCCGAGCACGACATGGAGATCTGGACGATGGGCGCCGACGGATCGCACCCGGTCGAACTCACGCACAACGGGCTGCACGACGAGGGCCCGGCGTGGTCGCCGGACGGCAGGCTGCTCGCCTACACGAGCGGCCCCGACAACCGCCACGGCGACATCCACCTCATGACGCCCGCCGGGCGCGAGCTGGCCACGCTGACGTCCTACGCGGGCCCCGACGAGTCGCCCGATTGGCAGGCGATCCCCGCCCCCCGCACGGCACGCAGCTGCGGCGACCTCGTCGCGAACGGGCGTGGCGGGCGCGATGTCCGGGCGCTCGGCCGCGGGCTGGCGTGCCCCGCCGCGCGGGCGCTCGCCCGGCGCTGGCTGCGCGCGCACCGGCCCGCGCGCGTGCGCGGCTTCCGGGCGCGGGTCGTCGACTTCGGCGGCGTGCGCCGCGTCGTGCTGAGCCGGCGTGACGCGGGCCGGCGCCGGCTCGTGGCGTTCCTGCTGCCGTAGCAGCGGTCCGCCGCCCTACGATCTGCAGCCATGAGCCCGCAGGTCCTGCACGCAGACGACGCCTTCTGGCGCCCGTCCAACCAGATGGGCGTGCAGAACACCGACCTCGCCAAGCAGCTCGGTGCCGGCACGCTCGGCGCGCGGCTGTGGCGGCTCGCGCCGGGGCAGGCGTCGACGAAGCACCGCCACGTCGACACGACCGAGCTCTACGTCGTGCTCGAGGGCACCGGCCGCATGCGGATCGGCGACGAGGTCCACACGCTGGCGCCGCTGTCGAGCGTGCTCGTCGAGCCCGCCGTCGTGCGGCAGATCTTCAACGACCTCGACGCCGACGCCCTGTGGCTCGTGTTCGGCACGCCCAACGAGGCCGCGAACACGCTCGAGATGTCCCCGGAGACGATCGCGCTGCTGTACCCCGACGGCCCCAAGGCGCTCCCGCCCGAGCTCGCCTGATCAGCCTGATCAGGCGCCGGCGATCCCGCGGCGCTCCATGAGATTTCACTGAGGATCCGCGTGGCCGGCGGGCGGCCCCGGGCAAAACCTCGGTACGTCCATCCACGCAGGAGGCTCAAATCACATGTACGCCGACGCCGGACCCCCGATCGTTCTCATGGCCATCGGCCTCGTCCTCTGGCTCGCGGTCACCGCGACCGTGGCCGGGATCTCGATCCACACCGTCGGAATGATCCTGTTCATCCTCGGCGCGGTCTGGCTCGTCGTCGAGATGCTCCAGGCCCGCACCGCGCCCCGTGACGGCGGCGTCGTCGTGGAGGAGCCGGTCGCGTATCGCGAGCGGCGCCTGTAGGCGCCTCGCGCAACCTCTGGCCGGGAACGTCGTTGGAGGGGCATGCGCAAGCTGCCCCTCCTCGTCGTGCTCGCGTCGCTCGCGAGCTCCCCGGCCACCGCCCAGGCCGCCGGCTGGTCACATCCGCAGGGCTACACCGCCGGGACGCAGTCGTTCGACGAGCCCGTCGCGCGCGTCGCCGTGGCCGAGGACGGCACGAGCATCGCGACCTTCGCGAAGGACCGCGATCTCTATGCCGTCACCGGCGATCGGCGCGGGCGCTTCTCGGCCCCGCGCAAGCTCGGGCGCTGGGCCTCGATCACGAGCGTCGTCGCGGCGGGACGCGGCGGCGCGGCGCTGGCCGCCTGGGAGGGCCCCGGCGGTCTCCACGTCGCCGTGCGCACGCGCGCGGGCCGGCGACTGCGGACGCGGCTGCTCGTCTCCTCGACCGCCCAGGCCATCAACGACCTCGCGGTCGTCCACGACCCGCGCGGCGGCTGGTTCATCCTCGAGCACGAGTTCTCCGACAAGACGCACCACGACCGCGTGCGCGGCCTCACCCTGAAGGCCGACGGCACGCTCGCGCTGTCGCCGCAGATCCTCGGCGCGGGCTCGTTCGGCGCGGACGCCAACCCGGTCCGGGCGCTCGCCGTCGACGACCGCGGCGACGCGACCGCGATCTTCTCCACGCCGACCGGGCCGGTGACGGCGCAGAGCGTGCACGCCGGGCACTTCGGCCCGCGCCACCCGTTCGGCGACGCCGCGACCACGGCCGCGCGCGTGACCGCCCCGCGCAGCAGCGTCGACGGCGCCCTCGTCGCCGCGACGAGCACCCGCGACTGCGGCGACGCGGGCTGCTTCGGCCAGCCGGTCGCCGCGCGCGTCACGCCGCAGGGAGACGCGCCGGCGTTCCAGGTCCCGGTCATCGAGCACCCCGGCCGCGCCTTCGGCCCCTCGATCGCGCCGCTGGGCCCGGGCGCCGCCGCGCTCGTCTTCTCGCTGAAGGACGGGCCGAGCGCGTTCAGCAGGCTCGCGCCGGTCAAGGCCGTCGTCCTCCGCGACGGCGCCAGGCCCGGGCCGCTCCAGACGCTCACGACGAAGAACGCGAGCGAGCCGATCGCGGCGACGCTCAGCCGCTCGCGGGTGCTCGTCCTGTGGAGCGGCGCGCGCGGCTTCGGCACGGCGATCGCCGGGCCGGACGGGATCTTCCACAAGACCGCGCAGCCGCCGGGCCCGCCGCCCGAGCCCTACCACACCAATCCGACGAACCGCGCGATCTCCACCGCCGGCCCGTACGCGCTCGTCGGCTGGTCGCGCGCGGGCCGGGTCCGGCTGAGCCTCCGGCGCTTCTGACGGTCCTAGAAGCCGACCGCGATCGCCATGACGATGATCGCCACGACGCCGACCGTGCACAGGACCGCACCAAGGAGCTCCAACGGATTGACTTTCATGACGTTCCCCTCTGTTAGCTGTGAGCGCTACCCCCGACAGCAGTGGCTCCCCCACCGCTGTGCGCATCGTAAGACCCTGCGCGGCGCAGTGTGCCAGATGGCGCGCGACAACTCCTGAGGCGGCGCCGTTCACACAGCGTTCATCGTCGGGACGCGGCCGGGAAACCGCGCTCGCGCACGATGGTCTCGGTGCAGACCACCCCGACCCAGTGCCCGTACTGCGGCGTCGGCTGCGGCCTGCTCGCCGACGTCGAGGACGGGCGGCTCGTCGGCGTCCGCGGCGACAAGATCCATCCCGCCAACCGCGGGCGCACCTGCCGCAAGCCGCTCGGCCTGCCGTTCGCCGTCCACGCGCCCGACCGCGCGACCGTCCCGCTCTGGCGCGCCGAGCGCGACGCGCGCTTGGAGCCCACCGGCTGGGACGACGTCCTCGGCACGCTCGCCGGCCGCATCCGGGCGATCGTCGACGAGCACGGCCCAGACGCGATCGCGTTCTACATCTCCGGCCAGCTGCTGACCGAGGACTACTACGCGATCAACAAGCTCGCGAAGGGCTTTCTCGGGACCAACAACGTCGACTCCAACTCGCGCCTGTGCATGTCCTCGGCGGTCGCGGGCTACAGCGGCGCGTTCGGCTTCGACGGCCCGCCGCCGGCCTACGAGGATCTCGCGCACGCCGACTGCCTGCTCCTGCTCGGGACGAACACCGCGGCCTGCCACCCGATCGTCTGGTCGCGCATCCGCGACCGCCAGGCCGAGGGCGCGTTCGTCATCTGCGCCGACCCGCGCGAGACGCAGACCGCGCGCGGCGCCGACCTGCACCTGCCGGTGCGCCCGGGCACCGACCTCGCGCTGCTCAACGCGCTGCTGCACGTCATCGAGCGCGACGGCCTGCTCGACGAGCGCTTCGTCGCCCGTCACACGACCGGCTGGGAGGAGTGCATCGCCGTCGCGCGCGCGTGGACGCCGGAGAGCGCCGCGATCGTCTGCGGCGTCAGCGCGGAGCTCATCGAGCAGGCCGCGCGGCGCTTCGCGGGCGCGGGTGCGGCGATGGCGCTGTGGTCGATGGGCGCCAACCAGTCGACGGTCGGCACGCTGAAGAACCGCGCGCTGATCAACCTCTGCCTTGCGACGGGGCAGATCGGCCGCCCGGGCACCGGGCCGCTGTCGCTCACCGGCCAGCCGAACGCCATGGGCGGGCGCGAGACCGGCGGCCTGGCGCACCTGCTGCCGGGCTACCGCAAGGTCGTCGAGGCGACCGACCGCGCGGCGATGGAGGCGCATTGGGGGCTGCCGGCCGGCCGCATCTCGGCCAATCCCGGGCTGCCGGCCGTCGCGCTCTTCGAGGCGCTCGAGGCGGGGACCGTGAAGGCCGTCTGGATCATGGCGACGAACCCGCTCGTCTCGCTGCCCGACGCCCAGCGCGCGCGCGCCGCGCTCGAGCGCGCCGAGCTCGTCGTCGTCCAGGACCCGCACCACCCGACCGAGACGTCGTCGCTCGCCCATGCCGTCCTGCCCGCGGCCGCCTGGCCCGAGAAGGAGGGCGCGATGACGAGCTCCGAGCGGCGGATCGGGCTCGTGCGGCGCGCGATCGCGCCGCCGGGCGAGGCGCGCCCGGACTGGCAGATCGTCGCCGCGCTCGCGGCGAAGCTCGGCTTCGGCGACGCGTTCGGGTGGCCCGACGCGGCGGCGGTGTTCGACGAGTTCGCCGCCTGCACCGCGGGGCGGCCATGCGACCTCACGGGCGTCTCGCACGCGCGCCTGCGCCAGACGGGCGGCCTGCAGTGGCCCTGCCCGGCGGTCGCGATCGGCGACCCGCACCCCGGCACGCCGCGGCTGTACGCCGACCACCGCTTCCCGACGCCCGACCGCCGCGCCCGCTTCGCCCCGACGCCGCACGCCGCGCCCGCCGAGACGCCCGACCCCGACTTCCCGCTGCTGCTGACGACCGGCCGCGTCGCCGACCAGTGGCACACGATGACGCGCACCGGGCACTCGCCCGCGCTGCGCGCGTCGGCCGGCGCGCCGCTGCTCTCCTGCCACCCACTCGACGCGCATGCCGCCGGCATCGCCGACGGAGCCCTGGCGCGGATCGTCTCGCGCCGGGGCGAGTTGCGCCTCGCCGTGACCTGGGACGACACCCTCCCGCGCGGCGTCGCCTTCGCGCCCTTCCACTGGGGTCACCTGCACGCCGCGCCCGGCGCCGGCGCGCTCAACGCGCTGACGATCGCCGCCGTCGACCCGACCTCGGCCCAGCCGGAGCTCAAGGCCCTCGCCGTGCGACTGGAGCCCGTCCGCCGCCGCGACGAGCCGGTGCGCCGCCGCGCGCCGGCGCGCCCGCGGCGCCTCGTCGTCGTCGGGACCGGCATGGCCGGCCTGGCCGTCGTCGAGGAGGCGCTGCGCCGGCGCCCGGCGAAGGACTGGCGGATCACGATGCTCGGCGAGGAGCCGGGCCCGGCCTACAACCGCGTCCTGCTCTCCAAGCTGCTCGCGCGCACCTGCGGGCCCGGCGAGCTCGAGCTGCGACCGCTGTCGTGGTACCGGGCGCACGAGGTCGACCTGCGCGGCGGCTGCGGCGCGGCGGCGCTCGACCTCGACGGCCGGCGCGTCGTCGACGAGGCGGGCGAGCACCATCCCTACGACGAGCTCGTGATCGCCACCGGGTCGCGCCCGTTCATGCCGCCGATTCCCGGCGCCGACCTCCCCCACGTCGACGCCTTCCGCACCTGGCGCGACGCGGACGCGCTCGCCGCCTCGCCGCCCGGCACGACGACGGTCATCGTCGGCGGCGGACTGCTCGGGCTCGAGGCCGCCGCCGGGCTGCGGGCCTGCGGCGCGCGGGTGACGGTGGTCGAGCTCGCCGACCGGCTCATGGGCCAGCAGCTCGACGCCGGCGCGGCCGCGACGCTGCGCCGCGCGCTCGAGGCGCAGGGCATGACGTTCGTCCTCGGACGCAGCGCCGCGCGCATCGAGCGCGAGCGCGTCGTGCTCGACGACGGCGGCGAGCTTGCCGCGACCCGCGTCGTCGTCGCCGCGGGCGTGCGCGCGGAGACGACGCTCGCGCGCGCGGCGGGGATCGCCTGCAACCGCGGCATCGTCGTCGACGACGCGCTGCGCACGAGCGCGCCGGCCGTCTGGGCCGTCGGCGAATGCGCCGAGCACCGCGGCACGGTCTACGGCCTCTGGGCCCCGCTCGCCGAGCAGGCGCGCGTCGCCGGCGCGGGCGTCGCCGGCGATCCGGGCGCGTTTCGCGGGGCGGTCCAGGTGACGACGCTGAAGGTCAGCGGCGTCGACGTCTACGCCGGGGGCGCGTCGGCGGCGGCGATCGGCGACGGGCACGACGAGATCGTCCACAGCGACACGCGGCGCGGCGTCTACTCGCGGCTCGTCCTCGACGGCGAGCGGCTCGTCGGCTCCTCGCTCGTCGGCGACGCCAGCGGCGCGCGGCGCATGTCCGAGCTGCTGCGCAGCGGCGAGCCGGTCCCGCCGGACCTGCTCGGCGGCGGCGTCGCCTCCGCCGCGCCGATCGTCCTGGACCCCGCGACGACCCTGTGCTCCTGCAACGACGTCACCGTCGGCGAGGTCCAGGCCGCGATCCGCCGCGACGGGCTGAGCACCGTCGCCCAGGTCGGCCGGCGCACGCGCGCGACGACCGGCTGCGGCAGCTGCGCGACCGACGTGCGGGCGCTGCTGGCGCGCGCCGCGGCCGGCGAGAGCTGATGGGCACCGAGCGCGTTCATCGCCTGGAAACATCCGCGGCACGGTCGCGAAACCCGCGTCCGCAACGATGCGCGGCATGAGCGGCGCGATCGTGATCGTCGGTGGGGGGATCGCCGGCCAGGCGGTCTGCGAGGCGGTGCGCGAGCGCGATCGCGACGTCGCCATCACCCTCGTCTGCGCGGAGCCGTGCGCGCCCTACGACCGCGTCCGGCTGTCGGAGATCCTCGTCTCGGGCGAGGACCCGCAGACGCTGCAGCTGCGCCCGCCGGAGTGGTACGACGACCACGACGTGACGCTGCTCGTCGGCCGGATGGTCACGTGGGTCGACCACGAGCGCGGCGTCCTGGGCCTCGACGACACCGACGAGCTGCACTTCGGCCGGCTCGTGCTCGCGACCGGTTCGCAGCCGCTCATGCCGCCGATCCCCGGCATCGACCTGGCCGGCGTGCACCCCTTCCGCGGCCCCGCGGACTGCGACGCGATCCGCGGCGCCGCGCTCGCCGGCGATGCCAGGCGCGCCGCCGTCATCGGCGGCGGCCTGCTCGGCCTCGAGGCCGCCCGCGGCATCGCCGCGCAGGGCTGTGCCGTGACCGTCGTGCATCTCCTCGACCGGCTCATGGAGCGCCAGCTCGACGCCGGCGCCTCGGCGCTGCTCGCCCCCGCCCTGACCGGCCTCGACATCGACGTCGAGTTCGACCGCAACACCCAGCAGATCATCGGCCCCGACCGCGCGCACGGCCTGCGCTTCACCGACGGCTCCGAGCTGCAGGCCGACCTCGTCGTCGTCTCGATCGGCATCCGGCCCGAGACGACGCTCGCGCGCACGATGGGCATCGTCTGCGACCGCGGGATCATCGTCGACGACGCGATGCGCACGAGCATCCCGAGCGTCGTCGCGGTCGGCGAGTGCGCGCAGCACCGCGGCATCGTCTACGGGCTCGTCGCGCCGATCCACGACCAGGCCCGCGTCGCCGCCCAGACGCTGCTCTCCCAGGACGCCGCCTACCTCGGGTCGGTCATGAGCGCGAAGCTCAAGGTCGCCGGGATCGACCTCGTCTGCGCGGGCCAGGCCGTCGGCGAGTACGAGGCCGTCGTCACCGACGCGGCGACCGGCGTCTATCGCAAGCTCACCGTGAGCGGCGGGCGGATCGTCGGCACCGTGCTGCTGGGCGACACGCGCGGCTCGGAGGCGCTCGTCGCGGCCGTGCGGGCCGGCGACCTCGTCGACGACCCGCTGCAGGCGCTCGCCGACGCCTCGCTCGCGGGCCCCGCCGACCTCCCCGACAGCGCCCAGATCTGCGACTGCAACGGCGTCTGCAAGGGCGCGCTCGTCGCGGCCGTCACCGAGGGCGGCTGCGCGACGCCGCGCGAGGTCATGGCCGTCACGCGCGCCGGGACCGGCTGCGGCTCCTGCCGCCCGGCGGTCGTCGAGATCGTCGCCGCCGCGACCGGCGGCCTGAGCGACGAGCCCGCCTACCTCTGCCCGTGCCGCAAGCAGACGCGCGAGCAGCTCGCCGCGCGGATCCGCGCCGACGGCCTGCAGTCCGTCAGCGAGGTCGCCAACGCCTGCGGCACCGGGCGCGAGTGCGGCACCTGCAAGCCCGCGCTCGCCTACCTCGTCTCCGAGGTCTGCGCCAACACGCATCGCGAGGAGCGCGACGCGCGCTTCATCAACGACCGCGTCCACGCCAACATCCAGCGCGACGGGACGTTCTCCGTCGTCCCGCGGATGTACGGCGGCGTCTGCACGCCCGACGAGCTGCGCCGGATCGCCGACGTCGCCGACAAGTACGAGGTCCCGCTCGTGAAGGTCACCGGCGGCCAGCGGCTGGACCTGCTCGGCGTGCGCAAGCAGGACCTGCCGGCGATCTGGCGCGACCTCGACATGCCCTCCGGCCACGCCTACGCGAAGGCCGTCCGCACGGTGAAGACCTGCGTCGGCACCGACTTCTGCCGCTTCGGCCTCGGCGACGCGATCGGCCTCGGCATCGAGATGGAGAAGCTCTGGGAGGGGCTGCACACGCCGCACAAGGTCAAGTCGGGCGTCTCGGGCTGCCCGCGCAACTGCGCGGAGGCGACGGTGAAGGACATCGGCTGCGTCGCGGTCGAGGGCGGCTGGCAGGTACGCGCCGGCGGCGCGGCCGGCGGCAACGTCCGCGAGGCGGACATCATCGCGACGGTCGCGACGCGCGCCGAGGCGCTGCGGGTCGCGACGACGTTCCTGCAGTACTACCGCGAGAACGCGGACTACAAGGAGCGCACGTACGACTTCATCCCGCGCGTCGGCCTCGAGCACGTGCGCGAGGTCGTGCTCGGCGAGCAGAGCGGCGCCGCGCTGCGCGAGCGCCTGCGGATCGCGAAGGCCGCCGTCAAGGACCCCTGGCTGGAGCGCGACGATCCGTACCACCCGCGGCAGTTCGAGGACCTCGACGGCGTCGCCGGCGACTCCCGCGAGCCGACGCTCGTCGGCCCGCCCGCGGAGGGCCGGGCATGAACTACGCCTGCCGCGTCGACGACGTCCCGCGGGGCGAGGGTCGCGCGCTGACCGTCGACGGACGGCGGATCGCGATCTTCCGCTCGGCGGCCGGCTGGTTCGCGCTCGACGCCGTCTGCCCGCACCGCGGCGGACCGCTCGAGGACGGGATCGTCTGCGACCACGCCGTCATCTGCCCGTTGCACGACCGCCGCTACGACCTCGCCTCCGGCGCCGCGCTGAGCGGCGGCGAGGGCGTCGTCGCGCACGCCGTCGAGATCCGCGGCGAGCGCGTCTTCGTCGCGCTCGCCACGGCCCAGCGCCGCGCCGCCTGAACCGGCCGCGCCCGGGTGGCGCGACCCCGGGCGCGTCGTTACTGTGCGCGGCCATGACGCGTCCCGTCCTGCTCGGCATCGTCGGCGACTCCGCGTCGGGCAAGACGACGCTCAGCCGGGGGCTCGTGCGCGTCCTCGGCGAGGAGGTCGTCACGCACATCTGCACCGACGACTACCACAAGTACGACCGCCGCCAGCGGGCCGAGCGCGCGATCACGCCGCTGAACCCCGACTGCAACTACCTCGACATCATGGCCCAGCACCTGCAGTGCCTGCGCCTCGGCGAGTCGATCCTCAAGCCCGTCTACCAGCACCACGACGGGACGTTCGGCCCGCTCGTCTACCTGCAGCCGCAGAACTTCACCGTCATCGAGGGGCTGCTCGGCTACTACACCGAGGAGATGCGCTCGGCCTACGACGTGCGCGTCTACCTCGACCCGCCCGAGTCGCTGCGGCGCCAGTGGAAGGTCGACCGCGACTGCTCCCAGCGCGGCTACACGACCGACGAGGTGCTCGCCGACCTCGACCGCCGCGAGCCCGACTCGGCGGCGTTCATCCGCCCGCAGCGACGCAGCGCCGACATCGTCGTCTGCCGCATGCGCAACCCGGACGACCCGTTCGTCCTCGACGCCGAGCTGTCGCTGCGCGACGGGCTGCGCCATCCCGATCTCACGCCGTTCGTCGAGATGAGCAACGGCGAGATCACGCTCACCGAGGGCGACGGCGAGTCCGTCCTCTTCATCCCCGGGACGCTCGAGCGCGAGCGCGCCGCCGCGATCGAGGAGACCGTCTGGGAGCGGATGCACTTCGCCAGCCACCTGCGCTCCGAGCAGCTCGGCGAGTTCCGGGTCGGCACGGCGGTCCACCGCTCGGAGTCGCTCGCGCTCGTCCAGCTCGTGATCCTCTTCCACATGACCGTCGCCCGGGCGACCGTCGCACTCGGCGGCGAGCCGGGCGAGGACCGCGCACCCGTCCCCCAGCGCCGGTAGACGAAAGTCCAATGGTGCTTCAGGCGCGCATGAACATAATCTGAAGACCTCCCCCGGTCTGTTCGAAAGAAGGTCCCATGCGCCGCCTGATCGTGCTGCTGAGCCTGTCGATCCTGGGCGCGGTGCTCGCGCTACCGGCGGCCGCGATGGCCTCGGGCAGCGTCAGCGCACTGAGCATCAACCCGAGCCTGCTCACGGGCGGGGCGTCCGCGATCGGCACCGTCGACCTCGCCTTCCCCGACCCCGGTCCGACCGTCGTGCGGCTCTCCTCGACGAATCCGTCGGTCGCCCAGGTCCCGTTCTCGTTCACGATCCCGGCCGGCCAGACGACCGGCACGTTCACGTTGACGACGACCGCCTCCGCGCCCGCCGAGATCGTGCAGATCTGGGCGTGGTCGCCCGACAACTCGCTGCGGATGTACAACGTCTCCGTCAACCCCGCCCAGCCGGCCGGCAACACCATGACGTCGGTCTCGTTCATCCCGAGCTCGATCGTCGCCGGCCAGAACGCGACCGGGACGGTGAAGTTCAGCGGCCCGATGCCCGACGGCGCGAACGTCCAGCTGACGAGCAGCAACCCCGCGGTGGCGCAGGTCCCGCAGGAGACCGTCGTACCGGCCAACACGTCGAGC
The DNA here is from genome assembly GCA_035496995.1 of Solirubrobacteraceae bacterium. GTDB lineage: Bacteria > Actinomycetota > Thermoleophilia > Solirubrobacterales > Solirubrobacteraceae > CADCVQ01. The sequence continues at coordinate 17,134 of DATJEE010000251.1, forward strand.
GCGATCTTCAACCTCTCGACGTCGTCCTCGGTGACCACGGCGACGACCGTCACGATCACGGCGAAGTGGATCAACGTCACGAAGACGACGACGATCACCGTCGCGCCGGGCACGGCGCCGGCCAAGGATGTCGTGAAGATCACGAAGGCGTCGTGGAGGAGGGGCCTGCTGACGATCGAGGCGACGAGCACGAACCCCAACGCGATCCTCAGCGTCTACTCGCAGGCCGGCAACTTCATGTTCGACCTCACGAACCGCGGCGGCGGGCGCTACACCGACCAGCGCGGCTTCATCACGAACCCGATCGCGATCAGCGTGCGCAGCAACTTCGGCGGCTCGGCGAGCGCGAAGCTCACGAACTGAGCGCGCTCAGCTGACCTCGGCCGGCGCCACGAGGCGCTCGACCTCGACCTCCGGCAGCAGCCGCTCGACCTTCTGCGGGTCGACGAGGCCGGCGCCGAGGCGCTGGACGGACTCCGCGCCGCAGGCGACGCCGTAGCGCAGGCACTCCGCCGCCGGCTTGTCGCCGTAGCGCGCGGCGACGTAGCCGGCGAGGAAGGCGTCGCCGGCGCCGACGGTCGCGACCGCCTCGCGCGGCTCGATGCGGACGCGGTAGAGGACGGCCTCGCCCTCGGTCACGACCGAGGCGAAGCAGCCGTCGGGGACGGTCATGATCGCCTCGACGGCACCGAGCGCGACCATCTCGCGCACGGCGATGACGCGGTCCTCGTCGTCGTTGAACTCGTGGCCGACGAGCTCCTCGGCCTCGAGCACGTTCGGCGAGACGACGTTCGGCGACGCGCGGACGGCGTGGCGCAGCGGGTCGCCGTCGGTGTCGATGACGACGACGAGCCCGAGCTTGCGCAGGTCCTTGATGAGGTCGGCGTAGACGTCGCTGGCGACGCCGCGCGGCAGCGAGCCGGCGAAGACGACGATCGCGGCGCCGCGCGCGAGGTACACCAGCTTGTCGTGGAAGAGCTCGAGCTCGCGCGCGCTGACCGCGGGGCCGCGCTCGTTGATCTCCGTCTGCTCGCCGTTGGTCGGGTCGAGCACTGCGGTGTTCGTGCGCGACTCCTCGCGGATGCGGACGAAGTCGTTGAGGATCGCCTCGTCGGTCAGCGCCTCGACGATCCGCGTGCCGGTCGCGCCGCCGGCGAAGCCGGTCGCGATCACCGGCTGGCCGAGCGTCTTCAGCGTCCGTGCGACGTTGACGCCCTTGCCGCCCGGGAGCGTCGTCTGCTCGACCGTCCGGTGCCGCCGCCCGAGGCGGAAGTTCGGAACCGACAAGGACTTGTCGATAGCCGCGTTGAGCGTGACGGTGATGATCATGGAACCGCTGACTCTTCCCGGCGGCGAGCCCGCCGGTGCTCTGCGTCCAGCGCGCGCCTGCGGCGGATCGCCCGGCGGCGCAAGAGCAGGAGAGGGAGGCTACAGGCCAGCAGAAGGACGAGGGCGATGATCGTCTCCGCGCGCCCGAGCATGTCGTCCAGGCGCGTGCCGAGGCCGGCCTCCTCGACCGGCCGCGCCGTGACGACGGGCACCGTGCCGAGCACCTTCGTGCCCGCCCGGACGACCGCCGAGCCCAGGCGCGAGCCGCGCGGCAGCGGGCCGTCGACCTCCTGCGGCAGGCCGTTGACGGAGACGGTCGTACGCTCCCCGCGGCGCAGGACGCGCCGGACCGTCTGGCCGGCCACGACGTCGACGAACTCGCCCCCGCGGTAGCGCAGCGCAACGCGGCCGAGGACGCGGCCTTCGGGCAGCGGCGTCGCCGCGTGGTAGCTGTCCAGGCCGTAGCGCAGGAGCGCGAGCGAGTCGGTGTCGCGCGCGTGCTCGCTCGGCTCGCCGAGCACGACGCTGACGACCGTCACGCCGCCGCGGCTCGCCGAGCCGACGAGGACGTTGCCCGCGCTGCCGGTGTGGCCCGTCTTGACGCCGTTGACGGCGCCGACACGCCGGACGAGCGTGTTGCGGTTGACGACCGTGCGGACGTGGGCACCGCTGCGCAGCGTCGCGCGCGGGAGATCGACCGTGCGGCGGAAGAACTCGAAGCGGCGCAGGCGGACCGCGAGCTTCGCGAGGTCGCGCGCGGACGAGTAGTTGTCGGGGTCGTCGAGGCCGACGGGGTTGCCGTAGTGCGTGTTCGTCAGCCCGAGCTGGCGCGCGCGGTTGTTCATCTCGCGGACGAAGGCGGACGTCGAGCCCATCGTGCCGACGGCGAGCGTCGCGGCGGCGTCGTTGGCGCTGGGCAGCAACGCCGCGCGCAGCAGGTCGCGGACGCTCATCCGCTCGCCCGCGACGAGCCCGATCTGCGACTCCGCGGTCCCGGCGTGGTAGTCGACGGCGCTGAAGATGTCGTCGAGGTCGTCGCGCTGCAGCGCGACGAGCACCGTCATGAGCTTCGTCGTCGACGCGATCGAGCGGTGCTGGTCGGCGTTGCGCTCGTAGAGGACGTCGCCCGTCGTCGCCTCCATGACGATCGCCGCCTTGGCGCCCGACAGGCGCGGCGGCCCGGACGACTGGGCGCCCGCCACGGGGGCGGCGGCGAGCACCGCGAGCACGGTGGCCAGGAGCAGGCGGCGGACACTCACCGCTCGTGAGGATACGAGGCGCGGGCTGTCGCCGAGCCTCATGACAGCGCCCAGGCGCCGTCGCGCAGACGCTCGGCCTCGGCACGCGCCGCCGCGGCCGGCGAGCCGCCGCCGGACTCGTGGGCGTTGGCGATCGAGCGCGAGGCGCTGACGAGCCCGCCGGCGCGGCCCGCCGCCCACGCCGGGGCGAGATCCTCGACGCGCCCGCCCTGCGCGCCGATGCCCGGCAGCAGGAACGGCGTGCGCGGCATGAGCTCGCGCATGCGGGCGACGTGGCGCGGCTCGGTGGCGCCGACGACGGCGCCGATGTCCGCGAGTGCGCCCGGCGGGGTGGGCGGGCCGGTGTCCCCGAGCTCGGCGACGATCCGCGCCAGGCGCTCCCAGACGCTGCCGCCGGACGCGAGCTCGAGGTCCTCGACGTCGGCCGCGCCGGGGTTCGACGTGCGCACGAGCACGAAGACGCCCGCGCCGGCCGCGCGCGCACCGTCGACGAGCGGCGCGAGCGAGTCGATCCCCATGAGCGGGTTGGCCGTGAACGCGTCGGCCCCGAGGCCCTCGGCCGCGCCGAACGGCGTCGGCGTGCTGCCGACGAGCGCCTGGGCGTAGGCCGCGGCGGACACGGAGATGTCCCCGCGCTTGCCGTCGGCGAGCACGAGCAGGCCCGCGGCGCGGGCGTGTTGCACCGTCGCGGCGAGCGCCGCCCAGCCGTCGGCGCCGAGGCGCTCGAAGCACGCGAGCTGCGGCTTGACGGCGACGCAGGCGGGACCGGCGGCGTCGATCAGCGCCGCGCAGTGGGCGCGGACGGCGGCCGCCGCGCGGCGGGCTGGCGGGCCGTCGGCGGGTGCCTGCGCGACCGCCTCGGGCCACAGCCGCGCGGGGTCCGGATCCAGACCGAGGACGATCTGCGACTCCCGCGCTTCGACGAGGCCGGCGAGCCGGTCGGCGAACGTCACGGGGCTACGGCTTGGGCTGCGTCACGCGCGGACGGCGTTCTTGAGGTTCGAGCCGGCGGTGAACCGCGGGACGCGCGTTGCGGGGATCTGGATCGGGTCGCCGGTGCGCGGGTGCACGCCCTGGCGCGCGCCGCGCTCGGTCACGCTGAACTTCCCGAAGCCCGCGAGGGAGACCTCGCCCCCGCGGCCGAGGACGTCCTCGACGGCGCTGAGGGCGGCTTCGATGGCTTCGGCGGACTGCTTGCGCGTGAGGCCCGTGCGAGCCGCGATCGCGTCGACGAGCTGGGACTTCGTCACTGCGGTTGCTCCTCGTGCAGTGGGTACAAGATCGCCACGACGCTACCAGCGCGACCGGACCGGACGCGATCGGGGAGGATGACCGGCGTGCCGCTCCAACGCATCGCCTGGCTCGTGACGGTCGCGGCCGCGCTCATCACCGCGCTGCTGCTGTTCGTCTCGGGCTACAACGGCTATGGCGCGCTCGCGATCGCCGTGGGCCTGTCGGCCGCGATCAACCTGCGCTGAGCCCGGCGATCAACCTGCGCTGAGCCCGGCGGGCGGCTACGCCGCGACGGCGATCTGGCGGTCCGGCGTGACGGCGCCGGTCCAGTCGAAGCGCGTGAGCTCGATCGCGTGTCCCGAGCGGCGCGTCTCGACGATCAGGCCCCAGGCCTTGTGATGCACGACGAGCTGCGCGTCGCGGTGGCGCCGGCGCAGCCGCATGATCTCCCGCGTCTGGTCGATCGTGAGCTCCGGTGCCATGTCATCACCATCGCACTCTGGCGGGGGCGCGGACATGGGGACAGCCCGTCGATCGGGGTGCGGGTAACCGCACCTCTGCGCGTGGTTGTCCGCAGTGTCCATAACCGCCGTATCGGTCGCCCGGCGCGGCGACATGAGCGCGTCAGATCAGCGGTAGGCGGCCTTCGGCGAGCGGTCGTCGGAGAGCGATTCGCGCGAGCGCGTGACGAGCGCCTCGATCGCGTCCGCCAGATGCTCGCGGTCGATGTTGTAGTCGTCGCGCGCGACGCGGATGCGGTGCGCCTCGAGCAGCACGTCGGCGTGCGTGTGGCCGGCGGGCGGCTCGAAGCGGTAGGAGGCGAGCTCGATGAGCAGCCCGAGCGGGTCCGTGAAGTAGATCGAGTCCATGAAGCCGCGGTCCTTCAGGCCGCTGTGGGCGATCCCGCGCTCGTCGAGGCGCTCGACGGTCTGCGCGAAGGTCGCCTGCGAGATCGCGAACGCGAGGTGGTGCACGCAGCCGGGATCGGTCGCGGTGCGCTCGGGATCGGCGACACGATCCTCCTTCGTGAAGATCGTGATGAGGCGCCCGTCGCCGGGATCGAAGTACAGGTGGCTCTCGGACGGCCGGTCGAGGTTGGGCTGCTCGAAGACGAAGGGCATCCCGAGCACGCCCTCCCAGAAGTCGATCGAGGTCTGCCGATCGGCGCCGACGATCGTGATGTGGTGAACGCCCTGGCTCTGGAGCTTGCGCATGACGCGTAGCGTCTCAGCAGCTCGGACACGCGTCCAGTGGGCACCGCGCCCGCGCGACCGCGGGCGGGCACGACCGTCAGCGCGCGCGGATCTCCGTGCCGGGGTGGACGCTGCCCTCGGGCTCGAGGTGGATCAGCACGTCCGCGCCGCGCAGGCGCGCGCGGATCGCGTCCTGCAGCGCGTGGGCCGTGGCGTGGGCGGCCTCGAGCGTCGTGCCCGCCCGGAACTGCACGTGGAGGTCGACGTAGCGCCGCGAGCCCGCGCGGCGCGCGCGCAGCTTGTGATAGCCGCAGACGCCGCGCGGGCCGAATTCGGCGATCGCGTCGCGGACGGCGTCGAGCTCCTCCGGCGGCAGCGCCTCGTCGACGAGGACGCGCGAGGCGCGCATGAGCAGCCGGACGCCCGCCGTGACGATCGCGACGGCGACGACGAGCGCGATGACGGGGTCCAGCCACGTCGCGCCGGTGACCTGGACGAGGATGAGCCCGACGAGGACGGCGCAGGAGGTCGCGGCGTCCGTGCGCAGGTGGGCGGCGTCGCCCTCGAGCGCCGGGGAGTCCGTCTCCCGCGCGCGCCTGGCGAGCCGGCTCGACACGGCGACGTTCACGACGACGGAGATCGCGATGATCGCGATGCCGACCCCGAGCGAGCCGACGTCCGTGTGCGCCGTCGACAGGCGCCGCACGGACTCGAAGACGATGACGCCGGACCCGACGAGGATGAGCAGCGCCTCGATCGCCGCCGCGAGGTTCTCGAACTTGTCGTGCCCGTAGGGGTGCGTGTCGTCGGCCGGCTTCTCGGCCTGGCGCACCGAGACGAACGCGACGATCGACGCGATGAGGTCGACCGACGAGTGCATCGCCTCGGTGATGATCGCGACCGAGCCGGTGATCGCGCCGGCGGCGAGCTTCAGCGCGATGAGCGCGCAGTTGGACGCGATCGACAGCGCCGCCGTCCGCGACTTGCCGGCGCCGCGGCCGCTGACCTGCGCCCCGATCAGCGGGCCGGCGGCCTTCACGGCTGCAGGTGCCGCGCGAGCAGCGTGGAGGCCGCGCGGCCGCGGTGGCTGATGGCGTCCTTCTCGGCGGGGTCGAGCTGCGCCATCGTGCGGCCGTCGGTGATGTCGTCGGGGAGGAAGGCGGGGTCGTAGCCGAAGCCGCCGTCGCCGCGCGGCGCGGCGGCCAGCGTGCCGGTGCAGCGCGCCTCGACGGCGTGCTCGGCGCCGTCGGCATCGATGTAGGCGAGCGCGCAGACGTACGCGAGCGCGCTGCCCGCGGGCGCCTCGCGCAGGAGCTTGGCGAGGTTCTCCTCGTCGGTCGCGTCCTCGCCGGCGTAGCGCGCGGAGCGCACGCCGGGGGCGCCGCCGAGCGCCGCGGCCTCGATGCCCGAGTCGTCGGCGACCGCCGGCAGCCCGGTCGCCGCCGCGGCGGCCCGCGCCTTGTCGAGCGCGTTGGCGGCGAACGTGTCGCCGGTCTCGGGCGGGAGCGTGACGTCGCCGGGGAGCGCGACGATCTCGTGCGGCGCCAGCAGCGCCGCGAACTCGCGGGCCTTGTGCGGGTTACGGGTCGCGAGGACGAGCCTCACGCCGGGTCACGCCACCGCGCGCGCCTGGACGGCGCGCAGCTGCTCGATCCCACCCGCCGCGAGCGCGAGCAGCTCGTCGAGGTGCGCGCGCGAGAGCGGGGTCCGCTCGGCCGTCGCCTGGACCTCGATGAGGCCGCCCTCGCCGGTCATGACGACGTTCGCGTCGACCTCGGCCGTCGAGTCCTCGGAGTAGTCGAGGTCGAGCAGCGGCACGCCGCCGACGACGCCGGCCGAGATCGCGGCGACGGTGCCGGTCAGCGGCGAGGCGCCGAGCCTGCCCTCGGCGACGAGGCGCCGGCAGGCGAGGTCGAGCGCGACGAAGGCGCCGGTGATCGACGCGCAGCGCGTGCCGCCGTCGGCCGTGAGGACGTCGCAGTCGAGGTAGACCGTGCGCTCGCCGAGCGCCGCGAAGTCGATGACGCCGCGCAGCGAGCGGCCGATCAGGCGCTGGATCTCGACCGTGCGCCCGTCGGGGCGCCCCTTCGTGACGTCGCGCGGCTTGCGGTCGCCGGTCGACGCGGGCAGCATCCCGTACTCGGCCGTCGCCCAGCCGCGGCCCTTGCCGGCCATCCACTTCGGGACGCTCTCCTGGATCGAGGCGGTGCAGATGACGCGCGTCTCGCCCTGCGTGATGAGCGCCGAGCCGGTCGCGGGCTTGACGAAGTGCGGCTCGATCGTCGTCGGGCGGATCTCGTGCGCGGCGCGGTCGTAGGAGCGAGACAGGGCGGTGGTCATGTGATGGTCTCCAGTGCGACGAGGTCGACGTGGTCTACCGCGCCCATCGGCAGCTGCAAGAAGCGCGAGCCGATCTCGGCGAACGCCCGGGCGTCGCCGGTGCACAGGAAGCTGTAGCGGCCCTCGCCGGTGCGGATCGCCGCGAGGTCGCGGAGCGCGAGCGCGTGCTCGACGCGGCGGGCGATCGCGGTGCCCGACGTGATGATCGTCACCTGTGGGCCGAGCAGGCGCTGCAGCAACGCGCGGACGAAGGGGTAGTGCGTGCAGCCGAGGATCGCCGTGTCGACGCCCGCGGCGCGCAGTGGGGCGCAGTAGCCGCGGGCGAGCTCGACGTCGGCCTCGGTGATCGGGGCGCCGTTCTGCGAGATCTGCGCGAGCTCGCCGCAGGGGACGCTCGTGAGCCGCACGAGCGGATCGGCGGTGAGGATCGCGCGCTCGTAGGCGCCGCTGGCGACGGTCGCCGGCGTGGCGAGCACGCCGATGCGCCCGTTGTGCGTCTTGGCGACGGCGAGGTTGGACTCCGGCCCGACGACGCCGATGACGTCGACGGCATGCCCGCCCTCGGCCACGTGGGCCACGATCTCCGGCAGGGCGCTGGACGTCGCCGAGTTGCAGGCGACGACGATGAGCTTCGCCCCGCGCTCGAGCAGGACGTCGGCGATCTGGCGGCTGAAGCCCTGCAGCTCGGCCGGCGTGCGGTCGCCATACGGAAAGCGCGCCGAGTCGCCGAGGTAGAGGAAGTCCTCCTGCGGCAGTGCGACGAGCAGCTCGTGCAGGACGGTCAGGCCGCCGACGCCGGAGTCGAAGACGCCGATCGGGGCGCTGCGCTGGGGAGCGGGGGGCACGTGGGTGATGTTCGCAGAGGGGCTGCGTGGAGCGGTCCGGAGCTCACGCTGCGAGGCACTGGACAGGCTGCCCGGTGATCTCGGCGATGAGCTCGAAGTGCTTGTCGTGATGGAGCACGACGAGGCCGGCGGTCTCCGCCGTCGCAGCGATGATGAGGTCCGGGACCGACGGTGCGCGATGGTGTCCGTGGTCGGCCAGCAGGCGGAGCACCTGCACGGCGCGATCCTCAGCGGTCGGTGTGGCGTATTGCACCGGCATCGAGCCGACCGGCGGCCCCTGCAGGCCCGTATGCAGATCGCGTGCGTCGCGGGCCGAGCAGCCGACCTCGAGCAGCGTGACGGTGGCGATGTGCACGAGCCCCCGCTGGATGCGATCGGCCCAGATCGCGGACTCGGCACAGGCGCCGAGGCGGACGAGCGCGGACTTGTCGATCAACCACTGCATGTCCCCTGCGGCGTTCGTCACGACCACGCCCGGCGCATGACCTCGGGATCGCCGAGGTCCGCGAACCGTGCGCTGAACGCCCGCAGGTCATCGGCTGTCACCGCCCCGGTGGGGCGAGCGGCGTCCTGATGCAGCCGACGGCGCAGGTACTCCGATCGCGACAGGCCCAGGCGCGCCGCGTGCGCGTCGATACGGGCGAGATCCTCGGGGGGCACGTCACGGATCAGGATGTCGGGCACACTGCGATGATATCAACCGATATCAGCTCGTTCGATGTGGCTCGCGCCTACTCCGAGCCCACGGCCTCGATCGTGTCCTTGAGCTTGCCGGCGATCGACTTCGCGAGGCCCTCGCCGTCGATCACCCCGGCGGCGGTGACGACGCCGCCGAGCAGCGCGGCCAGCATGAGCATGAGACCGACGTACTCGACGGTCCCCTGTCCGGCCTCGTCGTGCAGCAGCCGTGCGAGGCGTGCGAGGCGTGCGTGGATCCGGCCCATCGTGCGATACGGCATGTTCGGCCTCCGGGGTGAGGTTTGGCGGGTGACCCCGATGCTGCGGACCGGCGCGTGACCGAACAACACGCGTTTGCAACAAGTTGGGCGCGAAGTCGTGCCGACTCTGTGAACCTGCGCAACCTGTGCTCCGCGCGCTCGTCGTCACGAACATGTACCCCTCCCCCGCGCGGCCCGCGCTCGGCAGCTTCGTGCGCGACCAGGTGCGCGCCCTGCAGCGCATCGAGGGCCTGCACGTCCAGGTGCACGCCTTCGCCCCCGGCGGCGCGCGCAGCTACCTGCGCGCCGGGCGCGAGCTGCGCCGCCGCTTCGGCGGCGAGCGCTTCGACGTCGTCCACGCGCACTTCGGCCTCACCGCCTGGCCCGCGCTCGCCGTCGGTGCGCGCCACCGGCTCGTGACGCTCCACGGCAACGACCTCCATCACCCGCGCTCGCGGAGGATCACGAGCGCGGTGCTCGGCCGGATGGATCTCGTCGCGACGCCGACGGCCGAGTTCGCGGCGAGCGTTCCCGGCGCCGGGCGCGGCCGCACCGTCGCGCTGCTGCCCTGCGGGATCGACGTCGAGCGCTTCCGGCCGCTGGACCGCCGCGCGGCCCGCGAGCGCCTCGGCCTGGACCCCGCCGGGCGCTACCTCCTCTTCCCCTACGACCCCGCCCGCAAGGTCAAGCGCGTCGACCGCGCGCGCGCGCTCGCCGGCGACGACGCCGAGCTGCTGACGCTCGGCAGCGCCGCCCCCGAGGACGTCCCGTACTGGATCAACGCCGCCAACGCCGTCGTCTGCCCGTCGGAGTGGGAGACGTTCGGGCTGGCCTGCCTCGAGGCGCTCGCCTGCGACGTCCCGGTTCTCGCGCGGCCGACGGGCGCGCACACCGAGGCGCTCGCCGGGATCGCCGGCGCGCACTGCGGCGAATGGGACCTCCCGGCCTGGCGCGCCGCGCTCGCGCCCCACCTGCAGAGCGCCGATCCGCGCATCGCCGGGCGCCCGCGGGCGCTGGCCTATTCGGCCGACGCGATGGCCGCGCGCGTGGCCGCCGCATGGCGCTGGCTTGATTCTGGCGGTCCGCCGCCGCCGCTATACTCTCCCGCCGGGGCGCCTACCAACCCGACGCCAGGCGCCCCGTCCTCATGTCCGGACTGATGCAGCGCATCTTCCGCCGCAGCCCCTCCGACGCCCCGCGCCCGGAGCGCTCCGGCCTCTTTCGCCGCCGCAAGAGCGGCAAGGTTGCGTGGGGCAAGAAGGCCGCCGCAATCGAGCCGCTGCCGCCGACGGCCGAGCCGCAGACCGCCGTCGCCGTCCCGCCGACGCCCGCGAAGGCGAGCTTCCGCGACCGCGGCAGGCTGCGCCGGCGCCTGCGCTTCCTGCGCCGCGCCCGCGAGCTCGCCTACCGCGACATCGGCGGCCTGATCTTCGACATGCGCCGCTTCAGCCGCAGCCGCCAGGACCTGCTCGACGCGAAGCTCGGCGCGCTGGCCGCGGTCGACCAGGAGCTGCGCGCGCTCGAGCGCGCGCTCGACGACCGCCGGGCGATCCACGAGCTGCGCGAGCCCGGCATCTCCTCCTGCGCCCGCTGCGGCGCGCTGCACGACAGCGAGGCGAACTTCTGCCCGCACTGCGGGCTGCAGCTCGGTGGCGCGCGACCGATGGGCGAGGTCGGCGGCGCGATCGCCGCGCCGCCGCAGGCGCCGCCCCCGGCGGCCACGACGACGCAGCAGCCGCGGCCGGCCCCGTCGCAGCAGCCGACGCAGAGCTTCCGGCCGCCCGACGTGCCCGACGGCTCCTAGCCGCTCGTGAGCGCCCAGCCGCCCGCACCGGGCCCGCCGCAGATCCCGGATCCCAACGCGATCCACTGCCCGCGCTGCGCGACGCCGATCGGCCCCGAGCAGGACTGGTGCCTGGAGTGCGGCGCCCCCGCGCGCACGCGCCTGGCGCAGACGCCCAACTGGCGCCTGCCGACCGTCGCGATCGGCGCGGTCGTGCTGCTCGCCGGCGCCCTGCTCGCGTTCGCCTTCGTCAAGCTCACGAACGACAACGGCGCGCCGGCGGGCACGACGCCGACCGCCACCGTCGCGACGACCCCTGTCGTCCCGGTCGTGCCGCCCGCGCCGGCGGTCGTGCCGACCGCTACGACGACGGCGCCCGTCGGCCCGGCGGTGCCGAGCACCGTCCCCGGTCAGGCGCCTCCCGTCACGGTCCAGACCACGACACTGCCCGCGCCGGCGACGACCACGGGCGGCCAGAAGACCGTCCCGGCGTTCGGGCAGACCACGACGACGCCGTAGCGTCGGCCGTCGCACCGGTCAGCCGGCTGGGCTCGACGCGCTCACGACATCGGTGAGACGGGGTGTTTGCGCCCGCGGGCGCTCCTTTCCGGAGGGGGTTTGTCGGATTGCGTCCCAATACGGGACGCGAGACACCAAACCCCTACCGGAAGGGGGACGCACCCGCTCCGGCCTTGCCGGCGACCTCTCGACACCCGTATCGATGCGGGAAGCGCCGAGCCCGCGTGCGCCAACCGAGCCGCCTCCCGCAACGTCCGCTCAGGCCGGCGCCGCGAGCGCCGGCCAGTGGCCCGCGGCCAGGTGCTCGCGCGCGCGCCGCGTGAGCGGGTGCAGCGCGACGTCGGGCGCCGGCGGCGGCTCCGCGGCGCCCGCGACCTCGAGCGTCGCGACGACGCAGCGCGCCAGCGCCCCGAGGTCGTAGCCGCCCTCCAGCACGATCCCGAGCGGGATCCCGAGCCCGTCGGCGACCGCCCGGACCGACGCCGCCATCGCGACGTAGCCGGCGTCGGTGACGACGCAGCCGGCGAGCGGGTCGTCGGCGTGGGCGTCGTAGCCCGCCGAGACGAGCAGGAGGTCGGGCGCGTAGGCGCGCGCGATCGGCGCGACGACGTGCTCGAGGTGCGAGACGAAGACCGCGTCGCCGGAGCCGCCCGGCACCGGCAGGTTGACGCTGAGCCCCGCGCCCGCGCCGCGGCCGACGTCCGACGCCGCCCCGGTCCCCGGGTACAGCGGCCACTGGTGGATCGAGCAGAACAGGACGTCGTCACGCTCGTGGAAGATCGCATTCGTCCCGTTGCCGTGGTGGACGTCCCAGTCGACGATCATCACGCGCCGGGCACCGTGCGCGTCGAGCGCGTGCTGGGCGCCGATCGCGACGTTGTCGAAGAGGCAGAAGCCCATCGCCCGGTCGGTCTCGGCGTGGTGGCCGGGCGGGCGGTGCAGCGACGCCGCGGCGGGCGCGCCCTCGGCGCCGAGCAGCGCGTCGACCATCGCGATGGCGCCACCGGCGGCATGCAGCGCCGCCTCGAAGGACCCGGGACTCACGATCGTGTCCATGTCGATCATCCCGCCGCCGCGCCGGCACAGCGTCTCGATGCGGTCGACGTGCGCGGCCGGGTGGATCGCCTCGATGCTCGCGCGCGAGGCTGCCGGCGACAGGCGCGCGTCCCAGCCGAGCCAGTCGCGCGCCTCCAGCGCCCGCTCGATCGCGACGATCCGGCCTGCGTTCTCGGGGTGCGGGCCGGTGTCGTGCTCGAGCGACGAGGGGTGGCGTAGGAGGACCGGAGCGGCCATCTGGATACGGTACCCCGAGCGTGCCCGGGGAACCGATGCTCAGCTGCGAGATCGCTGTCGTCGGGGCCGGCGGGGCCGGGCTCTACGCCGCCCTCACCGCCGCCGCCGCCGGCGCGTCCGTCGTGCTCGTCTCCGCGACCCCGCTGGCGCAGACGGCGAGCTACTGGGCGCAGGGCGGGATCGCCGCCGCGCTCGCGGTCGAGGACTCGACCGAGCGCCACCTCGCCGACACCGAGGCCGCCGGGCGCGGCCTCGTCCGCCGCTCGGCCGCCCAGGTGCTCGTCAACGAGGCGCCCGACCGCGTCCACGACCTCGAGCGCCTCGGCGTCCGCTTCGACGCCGACCGCCGCGGCGTCCTCGCGCTCGGGCTCGAGGGCGGCCACTCGCTGCGCCGCGTCGTGCACGCCGGCGGGAGCGCCACGGGGCGGCGGATCGTGCGCCAGCTCTCGGCCCTGGCGGTCGACGAGCGCCGCATCCTCGTCCTCGAGGGCGCACGCGCCGCCAGCGCCTGGATGCACGACGGCCGCTGCGTGGGCGTCGTCCTCGACGACGGCGGCGCCGTCCGGGCCCGCGCGACGATCCTCGCGACCGGCGGCGCGGCCGCGCTCTGGGCGCGCACGACGAACCCGCCGGGCTCGCTCGGCATCGGCATGTCGCTCGCACACGCCGCGGGCGCCGATCTCGCCGACCTCGAGTTCCTCCAGTTTCACCCGACGGCCGTCATCGGCGTCCCCGGGCGCGAGGGCTTCCTCGTCACCGAGGCGATCCGCGGCGAGGGCGCGACGCTCCACGGCCCCGACGGCGAGCGCTTCGTCGAGGAGCTGGCGCCGCGCGACGAGGTCGCGCGGGCGACCGCGGCGCTCATGGAGCAGACCGGCGCGACGTCGGTCGGCCTCGACATGCGGATGGTCGATCCGGCGCGCTTCCCGAACGTCGTCTCCGCGCTGCGCGACGCCGGCGTGGACCCGACGCAGGAGCTGATCCCCGTCGCGCCGGCCTCGCACTACATGATGGGCGGGATCGTCAGCGACCTGCACGGGCGCAGCTCGGTCCCGGGGCTGTATGCGATCGGCGAGACCGCCTGCACGGGGCTGCACGGCGCCAACCGCCTGGCCTCCAACTCGCTCAGCGAGTGCTTCGTCTTCGGTGCCCGCGCCGCCGCGGCCGGGCTCGAGGAGCCCGAGCCGCCGGCCGATGCCGGGTCGCAGCCGCCCGCGGCGTCGCTCTCGCGTCCGTCCCGCGCGACGCAGGAGGCGCTCTGGCGCGATGCCGGGATCGTCCGCACGCGCGAGGGTCTCGAGCGCCTCCTCGACGACCCCCACCCGCTCGCCCGGCTCATCGCGGCCGGCGCGCTGCGTCGCGAGGAGAGCCGCGGCGCCCACCAGCGCGCCGATTTCCCCGAGCTCGATCCGGCGCTCGACCACCGCCATGCCGTCATCGGGCCTGATGAACGGCCACGTTTGGCGCATTGGCGCTAGTGATCACGACTGAACGGTCGCGCTTAATACGAACTCAACACTGAGTTCGTTCTCGCTTTATGCGACGGGGCCACACTCCGGGGCCCCGCAGCACGAGGAAAGGAGCTCCCCGGCCATGTACCAGTTCAGCCGCGCCATCTATCGCGAGCTGTCACCGCACATCGACGGATCGCTAGCGCGGAACGGGCAGGCCGAGGTGTTGCACGCGTGCGAGGCGACGATCGAGCGGCTCGTGACCGATCGCCACTACTTCGCGCGCCCGGCGCGCACGCTCTTCACCGACATCCGCCTGTACTTCCCGATCTCCGAGCAGCAGCGCGTGTGGCAGATCGTGTCGGTCTACATCGCCGCCGCGCAGGACTGGCTCGCCAAGCAGCCACAGCACGGCTTCGACGTCAATGGCAACCCGCTCGAGTGCCGCGCGACGACCCGCCGCGGGACCCCCTGCCAGCGCATGCCGCTCGCCCACAACGGCTACTGCCCGTCGCACCAGCACCTCGCCGAGACCGAGGAGCTCGAGGAGTCGCTCGCCGCGTAGCGCGGTTCGAACCCTGGCGGGCGGCGCGCGCGCCCGCCGTTAGCCTTGGCCGGGTGGCCCCGCTCGCGTTCCCGGACCCGCCCCTGACCGACGGCGTCATCGCGCTGCGGCCGTTCACGGAGGCCGACAACCGGGCGCACGTCGCGATCTGCCAGGACCCGGATATCGCGCGCTTCACGACCGTGCCGAGCCCGTACGGGGAGGCCGACGCGCGCGCCTACCTGCAGCGCGTGACGGACGGCCTCGCCGCGGGAACCCTGGTCGCGCTCGCGGTGGTCGACGCCGCCGACCCCAGCATCCTGCTCGGTTCGGTCGGGTTGCACGCGATCAGCCCCGAGCTGGGGGCTGCGGAGGTCGGCTACCTGATCGCCGCGCCGGCGCGCGGCCGCGGCTACGCGACGCGCGCGGTGACGCTCATCGTCGCGTGGGCCTTCGGGACGCTCGGCCTGGAGCGCATCGAGCTGCGGGCGATGGAGGAGAACGCCGCCTCGCGGGGCGTCGCCGCGCGGGCGGGCTTCCACCGGGTCGACGCCCCGTTCCTGGCCCGGCCCGAGTGCGACCACCTGCCCGACGTCTTCTTCGCGCGGCTGCGCGAAGACGACTAGGCCCGGCGTGCTGCTCGGCGTCGACGTCGGCGGGACCTTCACCGACGCGGTGCTCGCGACCGGCGGGCGGCTCGTCACGGCGAAGGCGCCGACGACCCCCGGCGACCAGTCCGCCGGCGTCCTGGCGGCCGTCACGGCGGCGCTCGAGCGCGCGGGCGCGACCGCCGGCGACGTCGGGAGCTTCGCCCACGGCATGACCGTCGCGACGAACGCGCTGCTCGAGGGCCGCGGCGCGCGCACGGTCCTCGTCGCGACCGCGGGCTTCACAGACGTCGTCGAGCTCGGCCGCCAGGCGCGCGCCGACCTCTACCGCCTCTGCGCCGCGCGGCCCGCCCCGCTCGTGCCGCCGGAGCGCCGCGTCCCGGCGCCGGAGCGAACAGGACCTGAAGGCGTCCTGCGCGAGCTCGCCGACCCCGGGGCGCTCGCGGCCGCCGTCGCCGAGCACGAGCCGGAGGCCGTCGCGGTCGTGCTCCTGCACGCCTACGCGCACCCCGGCCACGAGCGCGCGATCGGCGCCGCGCTCGCCGCGGCGCTGCCCGACGTCCACGTCTCGCACTCGCACGAGGTCGTCGGGACGTTCCGCGAGTACGAGCGCGCCGCGACGACGGAGGTCGACGCCGCGCTGTCGCCGCTGCTGGCCGGCTACCTGCGGCGGCTGCTCGCCCGTGCCGCGGACGCCGGCCTGCCCGAGCCGCGGATCATGCAGTCCAGCGGCGGCCTCGCGGCCGCATCGCTCGCGGCGCGCCACGCGGCCTTCGCCGTCCTCTCGGGCCCCGCCGGGGGCGCCGCCGCCGCTGCGCTCGTCGCGCGCCGCAGCGACCGCCCGGACCTCGTCTGCTTCGACATGGGCGGCACCTCCTGCGACGTCTGCGTCGTCGAGCACGGCGTCGTGCGCGAGACGGCGGGCCGCGAGGTCGGTGGGCGCCCGCTCGCGCTGCCGATGGTCGACATCCACACCGTCGGCGCCGGCGGCGGCTCGGTCGCCTGGCGCGACCCCGGCGGCGCGCTGCGCGTCGGCCCGCGCAGCGCGGGCGCCGAGCCCGGGCCCGCGTGCTACGGCCGCGGCGGCGAGGAACCGACGGTGACGGACGCCAACCTCGTGCTCGGGCGCCTCGACGCGGGCGGGGCGCTCGCCGGCGGCGTGCGGCTGCACCGCGGCGCGGCGAAGCGGGCGGTCGGCGCGCTCGCCGCCGATCTGGGCCTCGATCCGCTCGCGTGCGCCGAGGGCATCGTCCGCGTCGCGAACGCCGAGATGGTGCGCGCGCTGCGCGTCATGACCGTCGAGCAGGGCATCGACCCGCGGCGCTTCGCGCTGCTGGCCTTCGGCGGCGCCGGCCCGCTGCACGCCGCGGCGATCGCCGCCGAGCTCGGGATGACGACGATCCTCTGCCCGCGCGCCTCCGGCGTGCTGAGCGCGCTCGGCCTCGCGGCCGCCGACCGCCGCGCGACCGAGCAGCGCACGGTCCTGCTCGCCGGCGCGGCGCTGACCGACGCCGCGCTCGCCGCCGCCCGCGAGGAGCTCGCGGCCGGTGCCCGCGCGACGCTCGGCGCCGGCGACGCGCGCGTCGAGGTCGCCCACGACGTCCGCTACCGCGGCCAGGCGCACGAGCTCACCGTCCGCGACCTGCCCGGCGCCGATCTGCGCACGCTGCGCGAGGCCTTCGAGGCGCTGCACGAGGAGCGCTACGGCTACCGCGACGCCGATGCCCCGATCGAGGTCGTGACGATCCGGGCCAGCGCGAGCGTCCCCGGGCCGGACCTCGACCTCGCGGCGCGCGACGGCGCCGCCGCCTGCGAGCGCAGCCGCCGCGAGGTCGTCTTCGACGGCGCGCCGTGCGACGCCGAGATCCTGCGCGGCGAGCCGGCGCCGGGCGAATCGGTCGACGGCCCCGCGATCTGCGAGCTGCCCGAGGCGACGCTCGCGATCCCGCCCGGCTGGACCGGGACCGTCGACGAGGCGGGCACGATCGTGCTGGAAAGGAAGGCATTGTCGAGCGGCCGGACGCCCGCCTCCCTGCGGTCGCGCTCCGTCACCACGACGCGGGCCGGACGCCCCGCGGAGATGACCGGTCTGGACCCGATCGACCTGCAGGTCGTCAGCGGTGGCCTGCGCGCCGCCTGCGAGGAGATGGGCGCGACGCTCATCCGCAGCGCGCACTCGGCGAACATCAAGGAGCGCCGCGACTGCTCGACGGCGCTCTTCGACCCCGCCGGCGAGATGGTCATGCAGGCCGAGCACATCCCCGTCCACCTCGGGGCGATGCCGGCCGCCGTCGCCGCCGTGCTCGGCGAGGACCACGCCGCCGGCCGCCCGTGGATCCTCAACGACCCCTACCGCGGCGGCACGCACCTCCCCGACATCACCGTCATCACGCCGGTCCTGCACGCGGGCGGCGAGCTGCTCGGGTTCGCCGCCAGCCGCGCCCACCACGCCGACGTCGGCGGCCGCGTCCCGGGCTCGATGCCCGCCGACTCGACGACGCTCGCCGAGGAGGGCGTCGTCATCGCGCCGCGCGTCCTCGACGACGCGGCGATCGACGAGCTCGTGGCGCAGATGCGCCAGCCCGAGCAGCGCCGCGCCGACCTGCGCGCCCAGGTCGCCGCCAACCGCGTCGGCGCGCGGCGGCTCACGGAGCTCGCCGAGCGCCTTGGCGTCGACGCGCTGCGCGAGGCGACCGCCGCCGTGCTCGACTACGCCGAGCGCCGCACGCGCGCCTGCCTCGCCGCGCTGCCCGACGGCCCGCGCGCGGCCCGCGACGTCCTCGAGGCGATCGGCGGCGACATCGAACTGCACCTGAACGCGACGGTCGACGGCGACCGGCTGATCCTCGACTTCGCCGGCAGCGCCGGCCAGGACCCCGGCAACCTCAACTGCCCGCTCGCCGTCACGCGCTCGGCGGCGTACTTCGCCGTGCGCGTCCTGACGGACCCCGACGTCCCGCCGAGCGCCGGCGCCTACCGGCCGATCGACGTCCGCGCGCCGGAGGGATCGCTGCTGAACGCGCGCCCCCCGGCCGCGGTCGCGGGCGGCAACGTCGAGACCTCCAGCCGCGTCGCCGACCTCGTCCTCGCCGCCTTCGGCCGCGCGCTCGGGCAGGGGACGATGAACAACCTCACGCTCGGAACCGAACCGACAGGGGAACCCGCCTTCGGGGGCGCCGCGGGCACCGGGCGCCCGGGCGCCGATGGGGCCGCCTCCGGCACCCCTGGGTTCACGTACTACGAGACGCTCGGCGGCGGCCAGGGCGCCTGCCCGGATGCCGACGGCCCGAGCGGCGTGCACGTCGCGATGTCCAACACGCTCAACACGCCCGTCGAGGCGCTCGAGCTCGAGTTTCCCCTGCGTGTGACCCGGTATGCGATCCGCCGTGGCTCGGGCGGCGACGGCGCGCGGCGCGGCGGCGACGGCGTCGTCCGCGAGCTCGAGGCGCTCGCGCCGATGGCCTACTCGCTCATCACCGAGCGCCGGCGCCACGCCCCGCCAGGCGCGGACGGCGGCGAGCCCGGGGCGAAGGGCCGCAACCTCCTCAACGGCGAGGAGCTGCCCGCGAAGGCGACCGGCGAGCTGCAGCCCGGCGACCGCCTCGCGCTCGAGACGCCCGGCGGCGGAGGCGATGGCACGCCGCCCGGAGGCGGCCGATCGCGCTACTCGTAGGTCAGCAGGCGGACGGTGTCGAACGAGAGCACGTCGCGCTCGTCGGAGCCCGGCACGACGGCGACGACGGTCACGGTGATCGTGCTGTCCTCGGGCCGCACGAGCCGCTCGAACGCGTCCGTGACGACGACGGTCTTGGATGCCGGCACGAGCTGGTGCGGCGGGCGCAGGTCGAACGGGTCCGGCGGCCCGGTCGGGACGTCGCAGTGGCCGACGTCGCCGAAGCAGCCGCCGTGGCCGAAGATGCAGAACGAGCCCGCGTAGTGCGGGTCGTCGTCGGGCGTCTCGGCGGTCGCGTCGGGCGCGTTGATGAAGACCCGCGCGACGTAGGAGACGCCGGAGTGATCGACGCCGTAGAACACGAGGTCGGCCCGCGTCACGCCGTCCGCCGACCCCTCGGGCAGGTCGATCGGGTCCGAGACGAAGCGATCGACCATCACGCCGGCCCTCGCGCCGCGGCGGTCGTCACGGCGTAGTCGTAGCCGAGCGCATTCATGTCCAGCGTGTCGCGCACGGTCATCGGGAACGGCGCGAGCGCGCGGTTGAGCAGCGCCGCCGGCGGCCCGCTGCCGGGATGCTTGAGCTGCCACAGCCGCCAGATGCGATCGATCATCGCGTGGTGCGCCCAGAAGACGGGGTCGTAGGCGGACGTCGTGATCGCGCCCATCGTGCCGCCGACCCAGACGTGGACGCCGTTGTGGATGTCCTCGAGCTGGGTCTGGAAGTCGAGGAAGTCCGTCAGCGCCAGGACCGCATTGACCTGGGCGAGCGTCGGCAGCGGCGGCGCTCCGGGCTGGCCCGGCACGCGGTCGGTCGTCGCCGGGCCGCCGGGCTCGCGCCCCGAGCGCTGGATCGGCGAGCTGCGCAACGCGTTGGGCGCGCCCTGCGCGTCCGTGGCCGCCGTGTAGGCGGGCGGGATGCCCTCGTCGTGGCGCATCGTCCAGTTCCACCACGGCAGCGTCACGCCGGGGACGCGGTCCTGCAGGCTCTTCTCGAAGAGGTACAGGTAGGCCCGGTGCCAGGGGAGGAACAGCGGGGAGTTGTGCGTGCAGGAGATCGGCAGCGGGAGCCCGTGGATGCCGGCCCAGGACTGGTAGCCGCGGTCGTCGCCGAGGGCCTGCGCGGCCGTGATCGCTGCGCGGTAGTCGGCGAGCTGGCCGGGCGTGAGGGTCCGCGCGTTGCGCCGGTGGCGCAGGCGGGCGGCTGCCGGGGCCGGGTTCGACGGGACGGTCGGCACGGTGTGAGCCTAATGTGCCCCGACTTCCGGTCCATTGCGACGAATAGCATCGTCGGTCGATGGCATCCGATCCTCCTCTCACCGCCGATCGCATCGGCTTCGTCGGGCTCGGGATCATGGGCTCGCGCCAGGCGGCCAACCTCGCCCGCGCCGGCCACGAGCTGACGGTCTACAACCGCACCCGCGCGACCGCCGAGGCCTGGGTCGCCGAGCACGGCGGCACCGTCGCGGACTCCCCCGCCGCCGTCGGCGCCGCGAGCGACGTCGTCATCAGCATGGTCGTCGACGGCGACCAGGTCCGCGAGGTGCTGCTCGGCGAGCAGGGCGTCGCCCAGGGCGCTGCGCCGGGCACGCTGTGCGTCGATATGTCGACGATCGCGCCGGCGCAGACGCGCGCGATCGGGGCCGAGCTCGCCGCGCGCGGCCTGCGGCTGCTCGACGCCCCGGTGACCGGCTCGTCGCCGAAGGCCCAGGACGGGACGCTGACGATCATGGCGGGCGGCGAGCCGGCCGACTTCGCCCGTGCCGAGCCGCTGCTGCGGATCATGGGCGAGCTCGTCGTGCATGTCGGCAGCCTCGGCCAGGGCGAGATGATCAAGCTCATCAACAACTCCGTCGCGGCCGCCAACGCGGTGACCGTCGGGGAGGCGTTGCTCGTCGGCCAGCGGGCCGGCGTCGACCTCGACGCGCTCGTGCAGGTCATCGGCGCGGGCTCCGGCGGCTCGGCGATGCTCGCGCTGAAGTCCGGGCCGATGCGCGAGCACGACTACACGACGCTCTTCAAGCTCGAGCACATGCTCAAGGACGTCCGCCTCTGCCTCGAGGCCGGGCAGGCCGCCGCGGTCCCCTTCCCGGCCGCGGCGCGCGCTCGCGACGTCCTCGTCGCCGCGATGGCGCGCGGACACGGCGATGACGACTTCGCGGCGCTCGTCGAGGCCCTCGAGGCCTTCGCAGACGCCCGATTGGACGCCTGAGTTTACCGCCGCGTTACAAATAAAACCCCGAGATATGCAGGGAAGTTTGGGGGTTTGTGGCTACGTGTGGCACAATGTCTCTCGTCCCGTCGATCGGAGCTGGCTTTTCTCCGAGACGACGGGTTCGTTTCGTTCCTAGTCGTACTTTCCCGTCCCGTCGTCGTCTGGTTCTCTATGCCAATTGCGTTCAAGGAGTGGGCGGTCACCGTCCGCGCGCTTGCCGAAGGCGAGCAGCTCATCACCCTGCGAAAGGGCGGCGTCCGCGAGTCCGACAAGCGCTTTCGCGTCGAGCACGATCGTTTCTTCCTGTACCCGACGTTCGACCATCAGCGTCGGGATCTCGTGCGGGCATCGCACGTCCCGGAGCTCGATCGAGCGCTCGAGGAGGGCGTGTGGGCCGAGGGTGAGCCGCCCGCCGAGGCGCTGACAGGCGACGGCAACATCCCGCAGCCCGACCGCGTGCGCATCCGCGCCTGGGCCGAGCTCGCCGACCACTTCACGATCACCGATCCGCGCTGCGTCGACGCCCTGTCGCCGTTCTACGTGTGGAGCACGGACTACGCCGAGAAGCGGCTGGAGTGGAAGCGGCGTCATCCGCTGCACGTCCTCCTGCTGCGCACGTACCGCATCCCTCGGCCGGTGACGGTCCGCGTCAAGGACGAGTACGGCGGCTGTCGCTCGTGGCTGGAGCTCCAGCGCGACCTCCCGTTCGAGGGCACCCCGGTGCTCTCCGACGACGAGTTCGACCGTGCCGCGGAGGCGATCCGCGCGATCGCCGACGGCGGCGTTCCCGCACTCGCCTAGCCGACCGATCGCCGTGATCGCCGCGCTCGGCGCCGCCGAGCGCGTCCTCGTCGTCGGGATCGGCGGCGGGGGTGACGTCGTCGGCGCGCTCGCCGTCGCCGAGCTCGCGGGCCTGCTCGGCCGGCCGGCGATCGCCGGCGGGCTGACCTGGGAGCGGCGGCCGATCGACCCGCTGCCCGGCCCGCGCCGCATCGGCGAGCTGCGCGACGCCGAGCGCATCCTGCACGAGTTCGCCGCCCTCGCGGGGCCCGGCACGACCGGCCCCGGCGGCTTTCACTTCGCCGAGTCGCACGTCGCCCGCCACACCGGCGAGCCCGTGCTGCTCGTCGACCCCAACGGCGGCCCGGCCGGCGTCGCCGCGGGGCTCGGCGCCGCCGCGCACGCGCTGGGCTGCGACGTCGTCGTGCTGCTCGACGTCGGCGGCGACGTCCTCGGCCACGGCGACGAGGCCGGCCTCGCCAGCCCGCTCGCCGACGCCGTCTGCCTCGCGGCGGCGCCGGCGCTCGCCGCGACCGGCCTCACCGTGCTGCTCGCGGTCTTCGGGGCCGGCTGCGACGGCGAGCTCGACCCCGGCGAGGTCCTCGAGCGCGTCGGGGAGGTCGCCGTGGCCGGCGGCCTGCTCGGCACCTGGGGTCCCGGCCGCGACGAGCTCGCGCGCCTGCGGGCCGCCGTCGCGCAGGTCCCGACCGAGGCGAGCGCGATGGCGCTGCGCTGCGCCGGCGGCGAGACCGGCACGACGGAGATCCGCGCCGGCCGGCGGACCGTCCGGCTGACGCCCGCCGGCGGCCTCGTCTTCTTCCTGGACCCGCTCGTGGCGCTGCGGACCGCGGCCCGCTGCGCGGCGCTCGTCGCCGGCGCGGGGTCGCTCGAGGAGGCCAACGCGATCCTGCTCGCGCGCGGGATCTCGACCGAGCTGCAGTACGAGTGCTCACAGCCGCCGCCGTGAGGCCAGATGAACGGTAGTGTTCTGCGCGGGGTCACGATGTCCGTTCGCCTGCTCATCGCCTGCACGGCCGCGGCCGCGGCCGCGCTGTGCGTCCTACCAGCACCCGCCGGCGCCCAGGTCCAGGCCTACAGGGCGGGCGACTACGGCGGCTTCCACGACATCCTGCCGCCCGGCACGAACGGGCGCGCGAACCTCGTCGAGCTCGCCGCCTTCCTCGCCACCGGCGCCCGCCCCGAGCACAACGACGACCAGCTCGGGATGTACGAGCGCCTGCTCAGCGCGACGCCCGGCGTCACCGCGGAGAACCTCGGCTCGCTGTTCAAGGACTCGAGCTTCGGCAGCCCACCCGGCGGCCAGGCGCGCGCCTACAGCCCGCGCGACGGCCTGACGATCACGCGCGACGCGGCCTACGGCGTGCCGCACGTCTACGGCACGACGCGCGCGGCGGCGATGTTCGGCCTCGGCTACGCCGGCGCCGAGGACCGGCTGTTTCTCATGGACGTCCTGCGCCACGCCGGCCGCGCCCAGCTCAGCTCGTTCGCCGGCGGCGCGCCCGGCAACCGCGCCCAGGACCAGGACCAGTGGCGGATCGCGCCGTACACCGAGGCCGACCTCCAGCAGCAGGTCGACCAGCTCGACGACCTCTACGGTGAGGAGGGCCGCCAGCTGCAGGAGGACGCCACGAACTACGTCGCGGGCGTCAACAAGTACATCGACGAGGTGAAGCTCGACGTCACGCGGCTGCCGGGCGAGTACGACGCGATCGGCAAGCCACTGGGCCCGGACCCGTGGAAGCTCACGGACATCATCGCCACGGCCTCGCTCGTCGGCGGCATCTTCGGCAAGGGCGGCGGCGACGAGCTGACGCAGATGGAGCTGCGCCGGTCGTTCATCGCGCGCTTCGGCGCCCGGCGCGGGCCGACGCTCTGGCGCGAGTGGGCCGCCTACGACGACCGCGACGCTCCGACGACGGTACGCGGGCGCCGGTTCCCCTACCAGACGCAGCCCAAGCACCCTGCGCGCGGCGGGCTCGCGCTCGCCGACGCCGGCTCGCTGCGGCGCGCGCAGGTCGTCGCGGCGGGCGCGCGCGTGACACCACGCGCCGCGGCCGCCGGCGCGGGGATCCTCGGCGGCCTGCTGACGCCGCACGCGATGTCCAACGCGCTGCTCGTCTCGGCGAGCGAGTCGGCGAGCGGCCGGCCGCTGGCGGTGTTCGGGCCGCAGGTCTCGTACTTCGCGCCGCAGATCCTCATGGAGGAGGACGTCCACGCTCCGGGCATCGACGCCCGCGGCGCCGCCTTCGCGGGCGTGAACCTCTACGTCCAGCTCGGCCGCGGCCCCGACTACGCCTGGAGCACGACCTCCGCAGGCCAGGACATCATCGACACGTTCGCGCTCGATCTCTGCGAGCCCGGCGGCGGCCGGCCGACGATCGACTCCGACCACTACCTCTTCCGCGGGGACTGCCTGCCGATCGAGACGCTCACGCGGGCGAACGGCTGGCAGCCGACGCTCGCCGACGCGACGCCGCGCGGCAGCCAGACGCTGCGCACGCAGCGCACGAAGATGGGCCTCGTCAGCGGCCGCGCGACGATCCGCGGCAAGCCCGTCCTCTACACGCAGCTGCGCTCGACGTACATGCACGAGGTCGACTCCGCGCGCGGCTTCTCGGACTTCAACACCCCGGCGAAGATGCGTGACGCAAGCGACTTCCAGCGCGCGGCCTCGAAGATCGGCTACACGTTCAACTGGGTCTACGCCGACGACCGCGACATCGCGTACTTCAACTCGGGCAACAACCCGCAGCGCGCGAGCGGGGTCAACGGCCAGCTGCCGATGCCCGCGCGACTGCCCTGGCGCGGCTTCGACGCCGACCGCCAGACGGCGGCCTACACGTCGTTCGCCAAGCACCCCCAGGCGATCAACGGCCAGCCGTACATCACGTCGTGGAACAACCGCCAGGCCCCGGGCTACGCGGGCGCGGACACGAACCTCTTCTCCTCGGTCTTCCGCTCGCAGATGCTCGACAAGGAGATCGAGCCGCGGATCGCCGGGCCGAAGAAGATCGACCTCCCCGGGCTCGTCGAGGCGATGGGCGAGGCGGCGACGACGGACCTGCGCGCCGAGGCCGTGCTGCCGCTCGCCCTGGACGTCATCGGCTCGCCCGCGGACCCGAAGCTCGCCGACGCCGTCGCACAGCTGCGCGCGTGGGTCGCCGACGGCTCGCACCGCCGCGACCGCGACGGCGACGGCCGCTACGAGCACGCCGACGCGATCCGGATCCTCGACGCGTTCTGGCCGCGCTGGATGCACGCGGAGTTCGAGCCGTCGCTCGGCGCCAAGCTGTTCGGCCAGCTCGCGGCCGCCCATCACTTCGACGACACGCCCAACGGCGCGGGCACGCACCACGGCTCGTCCTTCCAGGACGGCTGGTACGGCTACGCCGCGAAGGACCTGCGCCGCGTGCTGCGCCGCCACGTCGTCCAGCCGTACTCCAAGCGCTACTGCGGCGGCGGGGTCCTCGCGCGCTGCCGCGCGGTCCTGCGCAGCGCGCTGGCGGACGCGCTCGGCGACAGCCCGGCGACGCTCTACGCCGACAAGACCTGTGCCGACGCCGGGCGGCCCGCGGACCAGACGTGCTTCGACGCGATCTCCTTCCGCGCCACCGGCGCGCTGACGCAGCCGCTCATCGGCTGGCAGAACCGCCCGACCTACCAGCAGGCGATCGAGGTCCAGGGCCACCGGCCACGGCCGTAGGGCCCGAGGCAGGGCGGGGCGCGGCGGGCGCGAACCCCGCAGGGAGATGCCGGCCTGGGTCGAGTCGAGCTCGCGCAACTTCACCGCCCGCCACGACGAGACGGAGGCCACGGCGGTGCGCGGCGTGCTGCAGCTGCTGGAGGCGACGCGCGAGGAGGTCGCGGCGGTCTTCCCGCAGCTGCCGCCGGAGGTGACGGTCGTCGTGCACTCGAGCACGAAGGAGCTCGACCTCGCGCAGCCGTTCCTCCCGGTCGTGCGCCGGCTCACGTCGCCGGAGGCGCGCCGCTACGTCGCCGGCTGGGCGGGGCGCGGCACGCTGCACGTCCTCGCACCGCGGCTGCTCGCCGAGCGCGCGGCGAACGTCGAGGGCTCGCGCGAGATGCTCGCGCTCACGCCGGCCGCGCTGTACGTCCAGCTCGTCGTCGGCGCCTGCAACCCGGACCTGCCGCCGCCCTGGTCGGCGCGCAGCACCGCGCGCGCGGCGCGCTGGGCCTGGCTGGTCGGCGGGACCGCGCAGTGGTTCTCCGGCCAGACGACGCACGCCCGCCCCGCGATCGCCCGCCGCCTGCGCGAGGGCGCGCGCCCGGACTTCCCGCCGCGCCTGCGCGACGCCGCGCTGCTCGGCGGCACGGTCGTCGACCTCGTCGCCCGCGAGGAGGGCGTCCAGGCCGCCGTCGCGCTCGCCTGCTCGCTGCCGCCCGGCGGGTCGCGGGCGGCGCTCGTCGCGACGTTCAACGGCCGCGCGCTCGTGCACACCGAGGGCACGTGGCGCGCGCATCTGGCGCGGATGGCGGGACGGTAGGTCTCGGCCGGCGCTCGGCTCGGTGCGTTTGCGGGGTCTTGGCGTCTCACTGAGACATCGATAAGGGTTTCCGTGAGGTTGGCGGCATGGGCGGTTCGCACGCCGCTCCCGGGGGGTGTGGGGGATCGCGTCCCAATACGGGACGCAAATCGCCAAACCCCCTCCCGCTACGGCGTAACGGACCCATTCCCTTATCGCTGCGGGAAGCGCCCGAACCCTCGCGAGCGCACCGAACTGCGCGCCTACAGCGCCCGCATCCGGTTGTTGCGCGGCTCGTGCTCGAGCTCCGCCGGCCCCAGCGCCTCCAGCAGCGGCGGCATGTACATCCCGAAGCGGCCGCGCAGGCCCTTCTTCAGCCCGTGCTCATGCGCCCGACCCTAACCCAGCAGGTCGGTGCCGATCCAGGCGATGAGCGCGACGATCGCGCAGGCCAGCAGCAGCCCCGCGAGCACGCGCGCGGCCGGCGGCGAGGACGGGCGCTCCTCGCTGACGATCTCCGCCTGCAGGAGCACCTCGCGGGCGGCCGCGAAGCCGGACGCGGGAACCATGACGTCGCGCGGGCCGGCGGCGAGCATGTCGGGCACGTCGAAGCCGCGCGTGCGCTGGAGCGCCGACGGGACGCCCTCCTCGAGCAGCATCCCCTGGATGAACTCCGCCTCGGCCTGGTTCTGCGCGCCGGCGACGCGCACGAGCGCGCCCTCGGCGTACTGCGGCTTGATCTTGCGCGCGCGCTCCTGCTTGTCGGTGATCGGGTCGCCGACGCCGAGCGACCCCGCGTAGACGAGCGGCATGTTGCACAACCGGCAGAAGCGGGCGTCGAGCGGATGGGGCTCGGCGCAGCTGGGGCACACGAGCGGTTGCGCGGTCACGACCCTCACGTCACCTCGATCGGGGCCTCGGCGATCACGCCGTCATCGATGAGATAGCTGCGGACCACCGGCTCGGCGTTCTTCGAGATCCCGACGATGAGCCACTCGACCCCCGGCCACAGCGCCGCGAAGTTCACGTCGGTCTGCGACGGGAAGGGCTCCGAGCGCGTGTGCGAGTGGTAGATCGCCCCGAGGTCGTCGCCCGCCTCCTCGAAGCGGTCGATGAGCCCCATCAGGCTCAGCCCGTCGATCTCGAAGCGAAACGGGCTCGCGGCGAGGTTCTCGGCGGCGTGCACCGCGGTCGCCGCCCCGTCGCGGGCGGCGATGACGCCGCAGCATTCGTTCGGCGCGTCGCGGACGGCGTGCTCGACGATCGCGTCGAGCAGATCGCGGGTGATCCTCACCCGGCGCGGTTAGGCGTTGAGGCTCTTGGACTTCGCGTCGGCGTCGTCGTCGTCGCCCGAGATGTTCGACAGCGAGTCCTTGAACTCGCGCATGCCCTTGCCGAGCGACTTGCCGACCTCGGGAAGCTTCTTGGGCCCGAGGACCACCAGGGCGATGACCAGGACGACGATGAGCTCCATCGGTCCGATGTTGAAAGGCATTGGAACTCCTAGCGGCTCGGGGTCGACTCCATCGTAGAGCCAGTTGGATGCTTATACGCCCATACGCGCCGGCCAGATGCGTGAGCTGGACCTATTGACCGCCGGTCTCGAGCGCCGCGGGCACCGGCGCCAGCCGCGCGGCCTGGCGCAGGACGACGAGATGCTGTCCCTCGGCCGCCATGATCGCCGCTCCCCGCTGCACGAGCTTGGACTGGATGAACTTCGCCTGGACGTCGTAGTACGCCGCCACGGCGGCCGTCTCGAGCGCGATCGCGAACGCCAGCACGTCGGCCTCGGTCCTGATGTCGCCGAGGCCCTTGACGACCGCGTCGACGTCCGCGACGCCCGCCGGCGCCGGCGGCGGCGTGCCGCCGAGGTCCGTGAGCGCCGTCGTCAGCGTGTCGGCGTGCTGCTGCTCGTGCCCGCGCAGGGTCCGCGTCAGCGCCTCGACGCGCGCCGACAGCAGCCCGCGCCCGAGGATCGTGTCGTACGCGAGGACCGACACGTGCTCGAGCTTGATGGCCTTCGTCAGCAGCGTCGTGTCGTCGTCGTTGGCGGCGAACGCGTCGCGGACGGCGAGCAGCACGGGGATCGAGGACGCCGCGACGACCGCGCCGCCGAGCCCGAGGCCCCGGCGCAGCAGCGCGCGCCGGTCGCGCTCGAAGGCCGCGACCTGCGCCGTGTCGGCGTCGCCGTCGGCGATCGCGACGAGCGGCTCGCGCGCCATCGCCTAGCTCGCCTGCCCGAACACGAACGCATCCGGGATCTGCGGCTCGTGCAGCGCCCCGGCGAGGACCGCCACGTGCTCGGCCTCGCACGTGAGGATCGCCGAGATCGTCGAGCGGATCTCCCCCTGCGAGATCTTCGGCAGCAGGTCGATGTACGCCGCGATGATGTTGTTCTCGAAGCTCACGGCGTAGCGCAGGACCTCGGCCGAGGAGTGCAGCGGCGGGAACTCGTAGCGGCGCTTGGCCGTGTTCGGCACGCCGTCGAGGTCACGGATCGCGCGAGTGAGCGTGTCGGCGTGCTCCTGCTCCTGCTCGAGGAAGCCCTGCGCGATGCGCAGCCGGCTCCCGCGCAGCCGTCCGGCGCCGGTCTTGTAGGCCGCGATCGAGCTGAACTCGAGATCCAGGACGGAGTTGAGGAGCTCGACGTCGGCGGTGTCGGACTCGTCGGGCGCCGTCTTGACCTGCGGGTTCTTCGTGTCGTCGCCGCAGCCGGCGAGCAGGGCGGCCGAGGAGACCGCCGCGCCGGCCACGCCGAAGAGGCGCCGGCGCGAAAGACCGTCGATGTCCAGATCTACCACCAGACGGTGGAGTCTAGGTTCTCGATCTCCTCGAGGGGCTTGGTGTAAATGCCGGAGGACAGGTACTTCCAGCCGTCGTCGCAGACGATGAACACGACGTTGCCCTCGTCGATCTCGTTGGCGATCCGCACGGCCACGCGGGCGATCGCGCCCGACGAGACGCCGGCGAAGATGCCCTCCTCGTCGAGCAGCTTGCGCGTCCAGATGACGGCGTCGGTGTTCGTGACGAAGATCTTGCGGTCGAGGATGCTCAGATCGATGATCGGCGGGATGAAGCCGTCCTCGAGCGAGCGCAGGCCCTGGACGGGCTCGCCCTGCATCGGCTCGGCGGCGACGATCTTCACGGCGTCCCCGAACTCCTCGCGGAAGCGGCGCCCGTTGCCCATGAGCGTGCCGCCGGTGCCGAGGCCGGCGACGAAGGCCGTGATCTCGTCGAGCTCCTCGAGGATCTCCTTCGCCGTCCCGTTGTAGTGCGCGAGCGGGTTGGCCTCGTTGCCGTACTGGTAGGGCATGTAGTAGCGGTCGGTGTCCTGGGCCATCTCGTTGGCCAGCGCGACCGCGCCGTTGGAGCCCTGGTTGCCGGGGCTGTAGACGATCTCCGCGCCGTACATCAGCAGCAGCTGGGTGCGCTCGGGCGTCACGTTGTCGGGCATGACGACCGTCAGCGGATAGCCCTTGCGCGAGCAGATCATCGCGAGGCTGATGCCGGTGTTGCCGGACGTCGGCTCGAGGATCGTCTGGCCGGGCCGGATGAGCCCCTCCTCCTCGGCGTGCTCGATGAGCGCGCGGGCGACGCGGTCCTTGACCGAGCCCGTCGGGTTCATCGACTCCATCTTCGCCCAGATGCGCACGCCCGGCTTCGGGCTGAGGCGCTTGAGCTCGACGAGCGGCGTGTTGCCGATCGCCTGGACGATGTCCCCGTAGCGACCGCCGCAGGGGCGATTCTGGAGCGGCGGGAGAGCCAT
Source organism: Solirubrobacteraceae bacterium (assembly GCA_035496995.1). GTDB lineage: Bacteria > Actinomycetota > Thermoleophilia > Solirubrobacterales > Solirubrobacteraceae > CADCVQ01. Next base: position 47,407 of record DATJEE010000251.1, read on the forward strand.
GATGGCCGAGTCTACCCAGGAGCGGGGGGCGCGTCTTCATCTCTGCTGCGCCAGCTTGCCGGCGGTCAGCTCTCGTAGCGCGCGATCCACTGCGCGAGGAAGGGCTCGGCGATCGCGTAGGCGCCGCGGCCCTCGCGCCGGACGTGCTCCGCTCGCACGAGCGCGGCGAGCGCCGTCTGGACCGTCGCGGTGGACGGCAGCCCGTGGCGCTCCTGGTAGCCGCTCGTCAGCGGCCGCCCCGGCCCCTCCGCCGCGAGCGCCTGCAGCACCATCCGCTGGGCGGCCGCCGCGCGCTCCCAGAGCAGGCTGAAATGCGTGTGCTCGGAGCGCAGCGTCGCCTCCAGGGCGCGCTCGAGCTCGGCCTCGCCGGCGGGCACGCCGGGCGTCGTCGCCTCCCAGAGGAAGTACAGGAGCTCCTGCGTCGCGTACGGGTGCCCGCCGGTGATCGCCAGCGCGCCGGACCCCGCCGCGTAGCCCAGGGCCTTGCCGGTCTGCGTGAAGCGCGCGGTCGCGTAGTCCGTGAAGAGGCCGGGGTCGATCGGGCCGAGCTCCAGCTGCTTGGCCGAGCGCCAGAAGGGCTCGTTCTCGTCGTTGAAGATCCGCGACATCATGTGGCGCCTGCTGCCGAGGTAGACGTGCGCGACCTCGGGCTGCTCCTGGAAGACCGACCGCATGAGCTTGATGAGGCCGGGGTCGATCGCGATGACCTCCTGGAACTCGTCGAGGACGAGCGCGACGCGGCGCCTGCGCTCGGCCCCCAGGCGCGCGGGCAGCGCCAGCAGCGCCTCGAGCGTCGCGTCGAGGTCGGGCTCGGAGCTGCGCCCGGCGAAGCTGAAGGAGAACGACCCCTCGGGCGTCACCGTCGCGACCGGCACGAGCCGCAGCGCGCCGAAGACCTTCAGCCGCTCGCGGGCGCGCAGCAGGGGCGTCGCGATCTCGTCGTGGATCGCCTTGGCGAGCTTCTCGGCGAGACGCTCCTTGGTCGGGGCCCGCAGGAGGTCGACCTGGGCGACGAGGACGCCCTCGCGGACGAGGTCCTGCGCGACGCGCCACAGCAGCGAGGACTTGCCGTAGCGGCGCGGCGCGACGATGACGACGTCCTGGCCGTTGCGGATGTCCGCCGACAGCTCGCGCAGCTCGTCCGCCCGATCGGTGAACGCCTCGTCGAGCGCGAGCGGACCGAAGCGGAACGGGTTGCGGTACGTCGGGTCGGCGCTCATCTCGCCAAGGATTATGCCAGATGAGATTATGTGTTCCTACATAGTCGGCGCCATCCCGCGGGGTCCGGCGGCCGCGCCCGGTAGCGTCCGGCCGCGTCCACCCCCGGAGGCGCGCACGCAGTGGTCTTCCCGACGGTCCAGTTCGCAGTCTTCTTCACGATCGTCCTCACGCTGTCGTGGGCGCTCATGCCGCGCCAGCACATCTGGAAGCCGTTCATGCTCGCGGCGAGCTACCTGTTCTACAGCGCGGCGGACCCGAAGTTCTGCATCCTGCTCGCGGGCGTGACGCTCGGCAACCAGGCGGCCGCGCACCTCGTGCACCGCACCGAGGACGAGCGGCTGCGCAAGATCATCGTCGGCATCGCGGTCGCGCTGGACCTCGGGACGCTCGGCGTCTTCAAGTACTACGGGTTCTTCGCCGAGGAGACCAACGCGCTGCTCGACGACGTCGGGCTCGGGTTGCCGCTGCCGCTCGCGTCGATCGCCCTCCCGGTCGGCATCAGCTTCATCGTCTTCCAGGCGATCTCCTACACCGTCGACGTCCACCGCCGGCTGCTGCCGCCCGCCAAGACGATCGACGTCGGCCTGTACCTCAGCTTCTTCCCGCACCTCGTCGCCGGCCCGATCGTGCGTGCGCGCGAGTTCCTGCCCCAGCTCGAGAGCGCGCGCGACCCGCGCCAGGTCGCCGTCGGCGCCGGCGTCACGCTGATCGTCATCGGCCTCGTCAAGAAGGTCGCGATCGCCGACTACCTCGCGCGCTCGGTCGTCGACCCCGTGTTCGCCGTGCCGCAGGCCTACTCGGCGCCGGACGTCGTCCTCGCGACGTACGCCTACGCCGTGCAGATCTTCTGCGACTTCTCGGGCTACACGGACATCGCGATCGGCCTCGCGCTGCTCATGGGCTTCGTCTTCCCGCAGAACTTCGACCGTCCCTACCGCGCCCTGAGCTTCCGCGAGTTCTGGCGGCGCTGGCACATCACGCTCTCGCGCTTCCTGCGCGACTTCCTCTACATCCCGCTCGGCGGCAACCGCCACGGCAAGCTGCGCCAGGCGCGCAACCTCATGATCACGATGGTCCTCGGCGGGCTCTGGCACGGCGCCGCGTGGGGCTTCGTGCTGTGGGGCTTCATCCACGGCGCCGCGCTCGTCATCGAGAACCTCTTCCGCGGGCGGATCTCGCCGCCCGCGTGGCTGAAGTGGTTGTTGACCTTCCACCTCGTCGTGCTCGCCTGGATCCCGTTCCGCGCGCCCGACCTGACGCTCGCGGGCGACTTCATCTCGCGCCTCGTCCACCCCGGGACGCCGACGCTCTGGAAGGTGCCGGTCGTCGCCGTCGTCCTGCTCGTCATCGGCCTGCAGCTCGCCCCGTCGAAGCCGATGGACGCGCTGCGCGTACGCTTCGAGCGCCTGCATCCGGCGGCCCTCGCCGCGACGATGGCGGTCGTCATCGTGTTCGTCACTGCGACGGTGTCCAGCCAGGGCGTGCCACCGTTCATCTACTTCCAGTTCTGATGTCCTCGACCCAGCGCGATCCCTTCATCCTCGACCGGCCCACGGGCCGGCGCCTGACCGCGCGCGACGCGATCCTCTGCATCGGCATCACCGCGGCGCTGCTGATCGTCCTCAAGGGCGGGTCGATCCGCAGCACGGGCGAGAAGATGGACCCGGGCCTCGAGCGCACGGTCGTGCGCGCGATCGGCGCGCCGGCCGGCTGGCTCGCCGACCGGCTGCCGCTCGCCGACGCCGTCAACAGCGCGACGTCGTGGCTGTCGCCCGACAAGAAGCTCACCGGCGGGGCCGGTGCCTTCGACGCGCCGCCCGCGGGCGCCGGCGCCGCGGCGGTCTCCGGCGCGACGGCGCCGGTCACCCCGGACGCGTTCGACCCCGCCGCGCTGGGCGAGAAGCCCAAGCTGCTGCCGAAGCTCGGGACGCTGCTCGTCACGGGCGACTCGCTCGCCCAGCCGCTGGACGCCGAGCTCGCGCGCGATCTGGCGTCCAAGGGCGTCAAGACCGTCCGCGACGCCCATCTCGGCACCGGCATCTCAAAGACCGACCTCGTCGACTGGGGCCAGCTGTCGGCGCTGCAGGTCAAGCAGCGCAAGCCGGACGGCGTCGTGATGTTCATGGGCGCCAACGAGGGCTTCCCGATGCCGGGGCCCGGCGGCAAGCTCGTGCAGTGCTGCGGCCCGAACTGGGCGGCGATCTACGCGACCCGTGCCCGCAAGATGATGGACACCTACCGCCGAGGAGGCGCGGCGCGCGTCTACTGGCTCACGCTGCCGCTCCCGCGCGACGCCGCCCGCCAGAAGATCGCGCGCTCGGTCAACGCGGCGATCCTCGTCGCCGCGCAGCCGTTCCGCTCGCAGGTGCGCGTCCTCGACATGACGGCGCTCTTCACGCCGGGCGGCCGCTACCGCGCCGCGATGCCGATCAGCGGCCGCAACACGATCGTGCGGCGCCCCGACGGCATCCATCTCAACGACGCCGGCGCGCACCTCGCCGCCATCGACGTCATGGCGCGGCTGCGCAACGACTTCCAGTCGCTGCGCTGAGGCGGAGCGGCGCTACTTGTTCTGCTGGTAGTTGAAGTTCACGCGCTTGGAGCCCGACCGGCACTTCACCTTGCCGTTGGCCTGGGTCGGGAGCTGCAGGTCCGCCGGGCGCGTCTCCGTGCAGGTGTAGGTCTTGACCTTGTGCGTGCAGTGGCCCGTCACGCCCTTCTCCTTGCGGCACTTGTTGAACGCCTTGGCGACGTCCTGGGCGCCCGTGCACGACACGCCCTGCACCTTGATCTGCGTGACGTAGGTCGCGCCGAGGCTCGCGCTCTTCTTCACCGACAGCTCCGGGCACGACTTCAGTCCGGCGGCCGACCCGCCGGGGGCGGCGACCAGCAGCGTGGCCGTCGCTGCGAGGGATGCTGCTGAGATCAGGCGGGTGAGGGAAGGCACGATGCTCTGAGACCTCTCGGAAGCGGTTGGGCGGATGCTCGACAGATCGGCAGGCGCAGGACGCGCCTTTAACGTAGCGCCGGCGCTCACCCGCCGGCGCAGGCGCGAATCGCGGCTGCGTAGAGCTCGGCGCGCGCCTCGTAGCCCGCGGGCGTCGCGTGGACGCCGTCGCCCGCGACGAGCGACGGCGACGCCGCCACGACGGCGCTCCAGTCGACGAGCTGCAGGCTCGGCGCGAGCTGCGGATCGGCCGCCAGGCCGCGCAGCAGCTGGTTCGTCGCGTTGTAGGAGACGCCACGGACCGGCGGCGCGACGATCGTCGCCCAGACCGCGCAGCCGCCGGGCCGCGTCGCCGTCGCGCGGACCGCCGCCTCGAGCCTGGCCGCGCCGCGCGGGTCGTCGTTCGTGAACAGGCTGAAGGCGAGGATCGCGGGCGCGCTGGGCTGGGCGGCGAGGATCCGCATGCCCTCCGCCAGCGGCCGGCTGATGAGGCCGTCGACCGTCACGCGCCAGCCCGGCAGCGCGGCCCGCAGCGGCGCCTCCATGCCGACGGCAAGCGAGTCGCCGATGACGAGCACCTCGTGCGGCAGCGCCGGCCGCAGGGGCACGGCGCCCGTGCCGGCCGACGCGGGCGGCAGCCGGCGCCGCGCGCGCCGCGCCTGCTTCGCCTTCACGGCGTCGCGGTGCAGCGCCTGCTGCGTGCGCTGCGGGCTGACGAGCTCGACCGTCGCGACCGCCGAGCCGGGCCCGATGACCTGCTCCTGGTAGCTGGCGTCGATCGTGACGAACGTCCCGGCGCGCGGCGTGCGCAGCTCGATCCGGGTGCTCCAGCGGCCCGACGGGCCGGCGTCGGCGCGGGCGCTGCAGGGCTGCGGGCGACAGCTCGCGCTGAGGAACACCGTGCTGCCCGGGCGGGCGCGCCCGCGGACGCGGGCGCGCAACGCCAGCCCGCCGCCCTGCGCGGCGCGGCCGCGCAGCGACTGGCCGTCGGACGGCTCGTCGATGTCGATCGTCCCGGCGCCCGCGGTATCGGCGCCGGCGGTCGCCGTGCGCGCCTGCGCGCCCCCGCCCCCGCCCCCGCCGCAGCCGGCGAGCGCGGCGCACGCGACGGCGACGGCGACGGCGACGGCGACGGCGGCCCGGGCGCGCATGACTACCGCAGCCGCGGCAGCGCGCCGTCGGCCCGCAGCCGGGCGATGACGAGCGAGGCCGCGATCCGCGCGCCCGCCGTCGACAGGTGCACGCCGTCGGGCTGGCGCGCGCTGACCGTCCGGCCGTGGTAGGTCACCAGCTGGCGGAAGTGCCCGCCCGGCGTGAAGACGCGCCCGAGCTCGATGACGCGGACGCCGCCGCCGACCCGCGCCGCCGCCCGCCGGATCGCGGGGTTGATCGCGTTGAAGACGCGCGCGAAGTTGCCGCCGCGCGGCGCGGGCAGCGTCATCCAGTACACGAGCGAGCGCCCGCCGCGGCGGTAGGAGCGCATCATCGACGCCACGCGGCGCGCGTACTCCGCGATCCAGCCGGCACCGCAGCAGCCGACGCTCGCGCCCGACGGCGTCTTCATCGGGAAGCCGTCGTTGGCGCCGAGCGTGATGACCGTGACGTCGGGCTTGAAGCTCGACGCCTGCTCGCGCGCCTTGTGCAGCCAGTCGAGCATCCCGAGCTTCGAGATGCCCGTGCTGATGTGCGCGTCGCTGCGCACGACGGTCGCGCGCCGGTCGGCGAGGCCGGCCTTGAGGAAGCCGTCGACGATCTGGATCATCGAGTCGCCGGTCGCGAGCAGGCGCAGGTGCGGCGCGCGCCCGGACGCGGGCCGCGGCGGCGCGCGCGTCGGCAGCTGCTGCGGCGGCCCGGGCGGGAACTGCTGCACGCAGGCGAGGCGGTCGGTCGACGCCTCGCACGGGCCGCCGTCGTGCCAGGTGATCGCGGTGCGCCAGGCGACCGTCCGGCCGAGCCGCACGTGCAGCGCGCGCGCCGGCGCGCGCAGGCGCAGGAAGTCGCCGTTGAGCAGGACGCGCGCGCCCCGCAGGACCCGCGGCGTGCCGACCGCGTCGCCGTCGGCGTCGGTCGCCTCCAGCGCGGCCGTCAGGCGCCCGTCGCGGGACCCGACGCAGACGCGCCGGCGCGAGGGCACGTCGGGGCTGAGGACGAGGCAGACGACGCGCCCCTGGCCGGCATCCAGCTCGCCCGCCGGCACGATCTGCGAGAGGCGCAGCTCGAGCTGCAGGGCGGTGCCGGCCTGCTGCAGGCCCGCGGACACGATCTGGACCGACGGCGCCGGCGCCGGGGACGCGACCGGCTCCTGCGCGAGGGCGGCGGCCGGCGCTGCGAGAGCGGCCGCACAGCACCCGGTCGCGACGAGCGCGCGACGCAACGGCTCGTGCCCGTCAGCCCCCGGCCATGGCCGGCAGGATCACGAGCACATCGGTCCCGCCGACGGGCGTGTCGAGACCGTCGAGCACGCGGACGTCCTCGTCGTTGAGGTAGACGTTGACGTAGCGGTTGAGCTCGCCGCCGGCGGCGAAGAGCTGCGCCTGCGTGTCGGGGTGCGACTCGGCGAGCGAGCGCAGGACGTCACCGACGTTGTCGCCGGTGGCGTCGACCTCCTTGACGCCGCCGGTGGACGGGCGCAGGACGGGTGGGATGCGGACGATGGCCATATGCGGAGTATCTAGCACGCCGCGGGCATCCGGCCCGCGCCCTTGAGATCGAACGGCTTCATCCGGCCGCCGTTTGTCATCCCGCGGCGGCGCAGAACGCCTCGTAGTCGGGGAAGACGCCCATCTCCTCCGCGGAGATCTCCTCGGGCGGGCGCGAGCAGATGGCGCACTCGGGGTCGCGGCGGACCTTGAGCTCGGTGAACGTCGCGCCGAGGGCCTCGTAGAGCAGCAGGCGGCCGATGAGCGGCTCGCCGGTGCCGACGATGAGCTTGATGACCTCGGTCGCCTGCAGCAGCCCCATCGTGCCCGGCAGCACGCCGAGGACGCCGTTGGCGCCGCAGCTCGGCGCGAGCTCGGCCGGCGGCGGGACGGGGTACAGGCAGCGGTAGCACGGGCCGTCGTAGGGGGCGAAGACCGAGAGCTGGCCGTCGAAGCCGAGGATCGAGGCGCTGACGACGGGGATCTTCAGGCGCACGCTCGCGTCGTTGAGCAGGTAGCGCGTCGGGAAGTTGTCGACGCCGTCGACGATGACGTCGTAGCCCTCGATGATCTCCATGATGTTCGAAGCGTCGATGCGCGTCTGGTACTTCACGACGTTCACGTCGGGGTTCAGCGCGTTCATCGTCTCCTGCGCGGAGTCGACCTTCGGCGTGCCGATGCGGTCGGTCGTGTGGATGACCTGGCGCTGGAGGTTGGAGAGGTCGACGACGTCGTCGTCGACGATCCCGATCGTCCCGACGCCCGCGGCGGCGAGGTACAGCGCGGTCGGCGAGCCGAGGCCGCCGGCGCCGAGCAGCAGGACCTTCGCGTCGAGCAGCTTGCGCTGCCCCTCGGCGCCGATCTCCGGCACGAGCATGTGGCGGCTGTAGCGCTCGCGCTGCTCGGGGCTCATGACGCGCGGGACCTCGACGGCGTAGCCGCGGTCCTTCCACAGCGCGTAGCCGCCGGTCATCGACTCGACGTTCTCGTAGCCGAGATCCTGCAGCGTCTTGGCGGCGAGCGCCGAGCGGTTGCCCGACGCGCAGTACAGGACGACGTGGTCGGAGCGGTCGGGGACGGCGCCGTCGATGCGCGACTCGAGGTAGCCGCGCGTGATGTGCGTCGCGCCGGGGATGATCCCGCGGGCGACCTCCTCGTTCTCGCGCACGTCGATGATCGCGAGCCGGCCGTTGCCGTTCCCGGCGCCCGACATCGCGGCATGGACGTCGCTCGGATCGACCTGCGCGATCTGGCTCTTGATCTGGCGGATGAACTCCGCGCCGGAGGGGCTCACTCGAATCTCCTCAAAGATGGTCGGACTTCGTTACTTCAGAAAGTATAGCGGGGGCGGAACCGCGTGCCTACCGCGTGATTGTGCCCAGAAACGCGAAAGGGACGCCCCCTGCTGCCGAGGGCGTCCCTTGCGTTTCATCCGGATCGAAACTGGCGTCGGTTGGAGGGATCCGACACGAGGAGTATCGGGCATGGGCGTTCATGCCGATATGGGGTCCAGACCCCACATGCGTCGCACCCCCCTGCTCTCCCAGGTGTTGACGGTCAACACCCTCGTCATCATCGCGACGGTCTTCGCGGCCAGCATCGCCGCGCGCCTGGACCTCGCGACCTCGTCGGGCATGCGCCAGTTCGGCGTCCTCGTCGTCGCGATCCTCACGACGATCCTCGCCAACAACTTCGTCATGCGGCGCCGGTTCGCACCGCTGGAGTCGCTCACGCGGACGATGGAGTGCGTCGATCTCACGACGCCCGGCATGCGCGCGGCGCCGTCGGCCGGCGAGCCCGCCGACATCGCCCGGCTGCGCGAGTCCTTCAACCTCATGATCTCGCGCCTGGAGGCCGAGCGGATGGGCACCGCCGCCGCGGTCCTGCGGGCGCAGGAGTCCGAGCGCGCGCGGGTGGCGCGCGACCTGCACGACGAGGTCAACCAGGCGCTCGCGGCGGTCTCGATCCGCCTCGCCGCCACCGCCGAGGGCGCCCCGCCGGAGTTCGCCGAGGAGCTCGCCGAGACGCAGCGCCTCGCGACGCAGGCGATGCAGGAGCTGCTCGGCCTCGCCCGCGACCTGCGCCCCGCGGCGCTGGACGACCACGGCCTGCTGCCCGCGCTGCGCACCCAGGCACGGCTCTTCGGCGAGCGCTTCGGGATCCCGACGCAGTTCTCCGCCGACGGCACGCGCGTGTTCCTCGGCGAGTTCGAGCAGCTCGTCGTCTACCGCGTCGTGCAGGAGGCGCTCTCCAACGCCGCGCGCCACGCGCACCCGGGGCGCCTGAAGGTCGCCGTCACCGGCTGCAACGGCCCCGAGGTGCGCGTGACCGTCACCGACGACGGGACGGGCTTCGATCCCAACCGCGTGCGCGACGGCGGCTCCGGCCTCGCCGGCATGCGCGAGCGCGCGCTGCTGGCCGGCGGGCGGCTCGACGTCCGCACCGTCCAGGGCGGCGGGACGACGATCGAGCTCGTCGTCGCCGCCAGGCCGGCGGTGCTGCGATGAGGCTGCTCGTCGCCGACGACCACGGCATCATGCGCGGCGGCCTGCGCCTCCTGCTCGACCGCCAGCCCGACATGGAGGTCGTCGCCGAGGCGCAGGACGGCATCGAGGCCGTCGAGATGGCCCTGCGCGAGCGCCCGGACATCTGCATCCTCGACGTCTCGATGCCGCGCATGACGGGGCTGCAGGCGACGGTCGAGATCCGCGCGCAGGCCCCCGAGATCGCCGTCCTCGTCCTCTCGATGCACGACGACGAGCGCTACCTCTTCGAGGCGCTGCAGGCGGGCGCCGCCGGCTACGTCCTCAAGCGCGAGGCCGACCATGCGCTCGTCGACGCCGTCCGCGCCGTCTCGCGCGGCGAGCCGTTCCTCACGAACGCCGCCGAGCGCTCGCTCGTCCGCGAGTGGATGGAGGACGACAGCTCGGGCCCCGCCGAGCCGCTGACGCTGCGCGAGCGCGAGGTGCTCAAGCTCATCGCCGAGGCGCACACGAACAAGGAGATCGGCGAGCTGCTGCACCTCTCCGAGAAGACCGTCGAGTCGCACCGCGGCAACCTCCTGCGCAAGCTCGGCATGCGCGATCGCGTCGAGCTCGTGCGCTACGCGATCCGCCGCGGGCTCATCGAGCCGTAGGCACGAGCAGCGAGATGCGCAGCGTGCCCGACGGGAACGCCGTGGCGTCGAACGAGTTCGCGAGGTAGCGCCGGCCGCGATAGGTCAGCGTCCCGTGCGCGGGGATGCGGGCGGGGCCGGGCCGCAGCGTGGAGCCCGGCACCCGGCCCAGCGGCGAGACGAGCTGGACGTCGGCACCCGTGAAGCGGTGCATGAGCTTGATGTAGCCGGTGTCGTCCTGGACGGCGAGGGCGAACGTCGCGGCGCTCCTGCCGTCCGGGCTGAGGACGATGCCGGTCGCGGGCTGCAGCGCGTAGGGGCCGCCGAGGTCGTAGACGAGGTGGTGGCCGCGGGTCACGCGGACGCGCACGACGTGCAGCGCGTGGTCGCGGAAGAAGTCGTCGATGATCGCCGTGCGGATCGCCGGCCGGTCGTCGGCGGCCGTCGCGCGGCGGAAGGCCGGATCGCGCGCGACATACAGCAGCGTGCGGGTCACGTCGGGGCTGTGCTGCTCGGCCCGCGCGAGGCGGCGCCCGACGTAGGCGATCGCGTTGGCGCGCGTGATCTGCGCCGTGGCGCCGCACAGCGACGGCGGCGGCACCGGGATGCGGACGTCGATCTGCAGCGGGCCCGACGGATAGCTCGCGGTCGGCAGCGCGACCGTCCGGGCGCCTGCTGCTCGCAGCGGTCCCGGCGGACCGGCGCGGAAGGCGACCGCGGCGCCGGTCAGGCGCCGCACGAGCGCGGCGTAAGCGCGGCGATCGGTGACGGCGAGGACGAAATGCCCGACGGCCCGGCCGCGCGCGTCGTCGAGCTCGCCGCGGACCGGGGCGAAGGCGGCGTGGTGGCCGTAGCTGTAGACGAGGCCCGAGCGGCCGAAGAGCTCGGCCCGGACGATCTGGTGGCGGATCGGCGCGAACGCCGCCTGCACCGCGCGGCGATCGCCGCTCGCGATGGCCGTCGCCAGCGCGGTCGTCCGGCGCAGCCGCCTGACGGCGGTGACGACGCCGCGGCCGTCGACGGCCTGCGCGTAGATCCGGCGCGCGACGTCGGCGAGCTCGTTGCGCGCCACGTCGGCGCAGCTTCCCGCCAGCGACGCGCCGGGCGGGGGCGACGGGGCGGGCGACCGCGCGACCGCGACGGCCGCTGACGGCCCGCGATTGCGCGCTGCCCCACAGGCCACGAGGGCCACCGCCAGAACGCCGACCAGGACGAGTCTCGCCGAGCGCCACATCGGGCCAATATGGCACCGCCGCACCTGCCTCCGAAGGCCTGGCGGAGCGATTCAACCCGATCCGAAGGAGATCCCAACAGAGGCCGAACGCCGCCTTTTGCGGGGCTTGCCGGTCCGCCCGCACGATGAGGTCCGTGGCACACGCGCTGACGATCGACCCGGTGCCCGCGGCCAGGCGTCTGGCCACCGGGCGGGTCGCTCGCTCGCTCCCCCCCGCGCTCGCGCTCGGCGCGGTCCTCGTGCCACTCGGGTGGCTCGTCCTGGCGGCCGCCGGCCGGGAGTCGGTGCTGTCCCCACCGGCTGCCCGCGCCGGCGCTGCCGGCGCCTGGGCGCTCGGCCCGCTGCGCGGGCTGCTGCGCGGCGTCTCCGGCGCGCCCCACGTCCTGCACCGCGAGATGCTCGTCGTGCTCGCGATCGTCGGGGCGGGCTGGCTGGCCGCCTGGATCACGGCGCCGCGCCTGTCGGTCCGCGTCCTCTGGGGCGCGGTCGTCGCCGCGCACGGGCTCCTGTTCGTCGCCCCGCCGCTGCCGCTGACCGACGTCTTCAACTACCAGCTCTACGGGCGCATGGCGGCGGTGTACGGCCTCAATCCCTACCGCGACGTCCCCGCCCGTGTCGCCCGCGACCCGCTGTTCGCGCTGACGAACTGGCATCACCTGCGCAGCCCCTACGGGCCGCTGTTCACGCTCGGCAGCGAGGCGCTCGGCGTCTTCGGCGTGCACGGCTGGCTGTGGGCGTGGAAGGCCGTCGTGATCCTCTCGAGCCTCGCGACGATCGCGCTGGCGGCCGCGATCGCCGGGCGGCTCGGCGGATCGCGCCAGCGGGTGATCGCCGCCGTCGGCCTCAGCCCGCTGCTATTGGTCGCCGAGATCGGCGGCCTGCACCAGGACATGCCGGCGATGGCGTGCCTGCTTGGCGCCGCCTGGTGCCTCGTGCGCGGGCGCGAGGCCGGCGCGCCGGCCTGGGTCGCGCCCCTGGCCGGCGCGCTCGCCGTCGCGGCCGCGGGCATCAAGCCGTCGTTTGCGATCGTCGTCGGCGTCGTCGTCCTCGGGGCGAGCGCGCGGATGCGCGCCGTCGCCGGCGCCGCCGCCGCGGCGGCCGCGCTCGTCGCGCTCGATCTGCTGCTCTACGGCGGCGCGCTGCCGGCGATCGCCAGCCAGTCGGCGCTCGTCGACCCGCTCAGCGTGCCGAACCTGCTCGGACTCGCGGCCGGCCGCGGTGGCGCCGACCACGCGGTGCGGATGGTCGCCGACGGCGCCCTCGCGGCGATCGCGGCCGGCGCGACGATCGCCGTCGGCCTGCGCCGCGAGCGTGCCCTGAGCGCGCTCGGGGTCGTGCTCTTCTGCTCGGTCCTCACGCTCGCCTGGGTCATGCCCTGGTACCTCGTCTGGGCGCTGCCGTTCATCGCCCTCGCCCGCCCGCGAGCGCTGGTGCCGTGGGCGGTCGTCGCGACCTGCTGGCTGACCGTCGGCGGCCTGCCGACGCTGCCCGGCATCCTCCACGCGGCCGGCTACTTCCCGACGCGGTCCGCGACCGGGCTGGCGAACCACCTCGAG
>DATJEE010000252.1:0-6766 GCA_035496995.1 Solirubrobacteraceae bacterium
TCTTCGACGACCTCCGAGAACGGCCGTCGGTCGGCGGCCGCGATCCAATCCTCGACCGAGCGCCCCTCCGGATCGCGCGGCCGCGCGGGCACGCCGAACGTCAGGACGGTCGCGACGCGCTCGTCGTCGCCGTGCCCGACCGCCGCCTGCAGGCGCTCGGCATCGGCGACGCCGTTCGGGCACGACCCGATACCCTCGCCGGCCGCCGCGAGCATCATGTTCTGCGCGGCGCGCCCGGCATCGAACGCCGTCGGGCCCTTGCCGCCGATGACGATCGCCACGACGAACGGCGCCCCGCGGACGGTCGCGCCGTTGTAGACGCTCTCCGCGGCCTCCTCGACGAGCGCGGGATCACGCAGCACGACGAAGCGCCGCGCCTGGCGGTTCTTCGAGCTGCCCGCGACTCGTCCGGCCTCGAGGATCCGGCGCTCGGCCTCGGCGCCCAGCGCCTGCGGCGCGTAGCTGCGGACCTCGCGTTTGCTCGCGATGGCGAGATAGGCGTCCATCTCGCAGAGGCTACGCCGGGCCGCCCATTGCCGCCGCCTGCGCTCAGGCCCGCGGCCGCGCGCCGACGCGCGCGATCCACGCCGCCAGGCGCGGGTGCCCGTCCCCGAGCGGCTGGTACTCCTCGAGCACGCGATGAAACAGCTCGTCGTCGTCGGCGTCGCGCCCCAGCGCGTACTTCAGAAACGGGAACGCGCAGCAGTCGGCGGCCGAGAAGTCGTCGCCGAGGAGGTGGTCGCGCCCCGCGAGCAGCGCCTCGAAGCGGTCCAGCGCGGCCGCCATCGACGCGGCGAGCGCCGCGATCCGCCGCTCGTCGGGCACCGCCGCACCGAGCTCCGCTTCCAGCGCGTTCGGCGCGACCTTCCAGACGCCGTTGAACCAGTCGACGAAGACGTCGAGCTGCGCCCGCGGCGCCGGATCGGCCGGGTACAGCGGCGGCGACGGGCGCAGGCGCTCGAGATGGCTCACGATCTGCATCGAGTCCGACACGACGATCCCGTCGTCGTCGACGAGCACCGGCACGAGCCGCTGGCCGCTGACGCGCTCGACCTCCGAGCGGTCCTCGTAGGAGATGACGACCGACTCGACCTCCAGGCCCTTGAACGCCAGCGCCAGGGCGACCCGCTCGGCGTTCGTCGAGAACGGCGCGCGGTACAGCAGCATCAGGCGGCGTCGCCCTCCATCAGCGCCCGGTACAGCGCGTTGGCCTTCACGCCCGTGAGCGACGCGACGACCGAGCTCGCCGGGCGCGGCTTGGCGCCCGCCGCCACGAGCTTGCGCAACGCCTCGAGCGCGGGCGCGAGCTCGGGCTCGCTCGCCGCCGCGCCCCCGAAGACGAGCACGACCTCGCCGCGCGGCGGCGCCTCGGCGTAGCGCGCCGCGAGCTCGCCGGCGCTGCCGCGGACGATCTCCTCGTGGATCTTCGTCAGCTCGCGGCAGACCGCCACCGGACGCTCGGCGTCGACCTGCGCCAGCGCCGCCAGCGACGCCGCGACGCGATTGGGCGATTCGAACGCGACGATCGTCTCGGGCACGCGCAGGAGCCCGTTGAGGTCGCCGCGCTTGCGCGGCAGGTAGCCGACGAAGCGCCACGTGTCGGCTGGCAGCGCGCTGGCCACGAGCGCCGACAGCGCCGCGCTCGGCCCCGGCAGCACCTCGACCGCGAGCCCTGCCGCGACGCAGGCCCGCACGAGGACGAAGCCCGGGTCGCTGACGACCGGCATCCCCGCGTCGGACACGAGCGCGACGTTGTCGCCCTGCTGCATGCGCTCGATGAGCTGCGGCGCCTTCGCGCGCTCGTTGTGCTCGTGGTAGCTCACGAGCGTCGCGGCGACGCCGTAGCGCTCGAGCAGGACGCGCGTGCGGCGCGTGTCCTCGCAGGCGACGACGTTCGCGTCGCGCAGCGCGCTCAGGACGCGCAGCGTGATGTCCTCGAGGTTGCCGATCGGGGTCGGGCAGACGATGAGACGGCCTGGGCTCATGGGTGGATCATGAAGGGGAACCGATTCCGTCGAGCGCGAGCACCGCCGCGCCGAGCATCCCGGACTCCGCCCCGAAGCGCGCGGGGACGATCCGCACGTGCTCGCGCGCCGGCGACAGCGCGCGCTCGGCGACGACGGCGCGGATCGGCTCGAGCAGCAGCTCGCCCGCCGCGATGACGCCGCCGCCGATGACGACGACGTCGGGATTGAGCATGTTCACGAGGTTGCACACGCCGATCCCGAGCCAGCCGCCGATGACCGCGACGGCGTCGATCGCGGCGGCGTCGCCGTCGTGGGCGAGCTCGGTGACCAGCGGGCCGCTGATCGCCCGGCCGGCGGCGAGCGCCTCGCCGAGGCCGGACTGCGGCCGCTCGGCGGCGAGCCGCAGCGCCTCGCGGCCCAGCGCGTTGCCCGACGCCATCGCCTCGAGGCAGCCGCGGTTGGGGCAGTTGCCCGGGCACGGCGGCCCGTCGGCCTGGACGACCATGTGCCCG
Organism: Solirubrobacteraceae bacterium; assembly: GCA_035496995.1. GTDB lineage: Bacteria > Actinomycetota > Thermoleophilia > Solirubrobacterales > Solirubrobacteraceae > CADCVQ01. The sequence continues at coordinate 2,480 of DATJEE010000252.1, forward strand.
AGCTCGGCCCCCGCGCCCTGGCTGCCGCGCTGCAGCGCGCCGCCGACGACGAGGCCACCGCCGATCCCCGTCCCGATCGTCAGCATCGCCGCCTCGCGCACGCCGGCGGCCGCGCCGAAGCGCCACTCGGCGAGCATCGCGGTGTTCGCGTCGTTGTCGACGAAGACCGGCAGCCCGAGCCGCTCGGCCATGACGTCGCGAAACGGCAGATCGGCGATCGGCAGGTGGATCGACATGACCGCCATCCCGCGCTCGAGGTCGATCATGCAGGGGATCCCGAAGCCGACGGCGTCGACGCGGCCGGAGGCTCCCTCGATCGCGTCGCGCACCTCGCCGACCGCCGCGACGATCATGTCCAGCAGCGCCGCCTGGTCGAGCCCGTGCGCCGGACGGGTCGCGCGATGGTGCACGTTCAGGGCCGGATCGACCGCGCCGGCCAAGAGCTTCGTGCCACCGAGGTCGACCCCGATGACGCAGCCGGTCGACACGATGGTTGACCATAGCGAGGACATGCCATCGAACTTCGCAAACCCTCGCCGAGCTGCAGCGCGCTGCTGAACCTGGCCGATGTCAGAGCCCGAACCTCCTCCCAAGCGGCCCGAGTACCGCGTCTACCGCTCGCGCAAGGCGCTGCTCCCAGGCCGCGACCGCGACGAGCTCGCGCAGCTGCGCAGCGGCGGCCGCGGCCGCGACCGCGGGCCCGGCCGCGCCCGCAAGCCGTGGTCGTGGGGGCGCGTCGTGCGCTGGCTGCTGCTCGCGATCGCCTGCTGGATCGCGCTGTCGGTCGTCGCGTTTCTCCTCAGCGCCCAGATCCAGCAGGGCAAGATCGGCGGCGCCTCCAACGACGTGCTCGGCGGTGCCGGCTACCCGCTGTGGGCGGCGAACAACATCCTCGTCCTCGGCTCCGACCAGCGCACGGCGGGCACCCGCGAGCCGGGCGCCCAGACCGGCGTCGGGCGCTCGGACTCGATCATGCTCATGCGGGTCGGCGGCGGCGCCAACAGCCGCCTGTCGATCGCCCGCGACACCGTCGTCGACATCCCCGGGGCCGGGCGCCAGAAGATCAACGCGGCCTTCGCGATCGGCGGGACGTCGCTCGCGGTGAAGACCGTCGAGGCCTACACCGGCGTCGACGTCAACCACGTCATGGTCGTGAGCTTCGAGAACTTCCCGTCGCTCATCGACGCGATGGGCGGCATCACGTACAAAGGCGGCTGCGTGGTCTCGAAGATCAACGGCGGCTTCCGCAACGGCGGCTACACGCTGCGCCTGCGCGCCGGCGAGACGCACATCGACGGCAAGCAGGCGCTGGCGCTCGCCCGGACGCGCAAGAACCTCTGCAACAGGCGCGAGAGCGACCTCACGCGCGCCCACCGCCAGCAGAAGGTCATCGCGGCGATGCGCGCGCGGCTGCTGTCACCCGGCGCGTTCCTGCGGCTGCCGTTCATCTCCTGGCGCGTGCCGAGCGCGCTGCGCTCGGACATGAGCGGGCCGACGCTGCTCGGCCTCTTCGGCGCACTCGCCGTCGCCGGCAGCCCGCACAACGAGGTGCTCGGGACCTTCAACGGCGAGGTCTCCGACGCCGTCAAGCAGGCCGCGGTGCGACGCTTCCTCCGGGGCTGACGCCCTCCTTCCGGGGCTCCACCTCCGAGCAGAGCGCTGCGACGATCGCGGCGTCGAACTGGCTGCCGGCGCAGCGGCGCAACTCGGCGACCGCTGCTGCGACCGTGAGCGGCTCCGCGTAAGGTCGCCGCGACGTCATCGCGCTGTAGGCGTCGCAGGCGAGCACGATGCGTGCGCCGAGCGGGATCTCCTCGCCTGACAGCCCGTCGGGGTAGCCATTGCCGTCGACGCGCTCGTGGGTCGAGCGCACGATCTTCGCCACACCGGCCAGCGCCGGCGCCGCGCTGACGATCCGCTCTCCGATGATCGTGTGGCGGCGCATGAACTCCCACTCGGCGGGGTCCAGCGGGCCCTTCTTCATGAGGATCGCGTCGGGGATCGCGACCTTGCCGACATCGTGCAGCTCGGCCGCGAGCCGCACCTCCTCGACCTGGCCGCGGTCGAGGCCGATCCGGCGCGCGACCGCGCCGGCGAGCGTCGCCACGCCGGTGATGTGCTCGTCGAGGTCGGCGTTGCGCTCGCTGAGGGCCTGGCGCAGGACGTCCTTGCTCTGGGAGCCTGCGGACGCGCGCCCGCCCGCCTTGTCGAGATACATGCGTGCGTCGACGATGCTGAGCGCCGCCTGCGAAGTCACCGCCTCGCGCGGGAGCAGGATTGAGCCAAACGAGCAGCCGACGACGAAGCCGTCGCCGCGCTCGGTGAGCGCAAAGCCGCATTCGGACACCAGCGAGCCGACGTCGCCGCCGGCGACGATGCAGAACTCGTCGCCACCCATGCGGTAGGCCCGGCCGGCGTCGCCTACCGCCGCCCGCAGGCGCTGACCAAGACGCGCAAGGAGGGCGTCACCGGCGCCGTGGCCGAAGCTGTCGTTGTAGAGCTTGAAGCCGTCGAGGTCGTAGAGCGCGAGCACGACCGGCTCCCCCGCGGGGTCGGCGAGCGCCGTGTCGAGGTCGTCGATCAGCGCGCGGCGGTTGCCGAGGCCGGTGAGCGCGTCGGTGCGTGCCTCGTCGCGGCTGGCGGCGAGCATGCGGACGTTGTCGGCGAACGTCACCGCCAAGCGCGTGAGGATGGCGAGCATCGTCGCGCAGGAGAGGCCGAGCGCCAGCGGGTTGACGCGGACGAAGTGGTCGTAGAGCAGCATCGCCAGGCAACCGAGCGCGAGGGCGATCGGCAGCGCGATCGTGCGCAGGCGCTCGGCCTGCGCCGGGCGGACCACGTCGGCCGGGCGCCACGCGGCCGCGGCCACCATCAGCGCCGCCAGTGGCCAGCCGGCGTCCTCGACGTGACCGTTCGCGTAGCTGCCGACCGCTGTCTCGTAGAGGTACAGGGCGTCGCTGACAGCGAACACCGCCAGCGCAGCGGCGATCCAGCACCACGCCGAGCCGAGCTTCCAGCCGTTCATCGCAAGGACGCCGGCCGCGAGTGCGACGAGCAGCAGGTCCGCCAGCGGATAGGCGAGATTCGTCGCGACGGTCGCCGCCGAGCCGCCGGTTCCTTCGACGATCGCGTCGAAGAGCAGGGTCGCCGCGAGCGCCGCGACGGCGAGGGCGCCGATCGCCCCGTCGACCCAGAGTCCGCGGGTGGTCGCCGCCCCGCGGGCACGGGCCAGCAGCGCGAGGCCACCGAAGAAGCAGGGGTACAGGCCGAGGTAGCCCACGTCGGCGATCGAGGGCACCGGGATCTCGTCGAGGTCCCAGAGCGCGAGCGTGAAGTACAGGTCGCCGAGCCCCCAGGCGAGCAGGCCCGCTGCGAACAGCGCCCATGCGGTCCGCGCCTCGCGGACCGCGATGGCACGCCAGCCGCAGACGAGCGCCGCGCCGATGAACACGATGTTCGAGGCGAACTTGTCGAAGGTCTCCGCCGCGGCGGCGGGCATGAACCCGACCGCGAGCTCGAGCGCGAAGGCGGCCATCACGCAGCCGAGCGCGAGCAGCGCGCAGCTCACGGCAGTCGGAATCGTCCTTGCGGCCCGCATGCGGCGTGTTTCGGCGCCACGTGGGAGCAGCATGACCGCAGCGACGCGGAGCGGACCGCTGTCGTGGCGGTCAGTCGGACTTCGGCGACGCCGCCGGCTTCTTCGCCGCGGGCTCGGCCTTGGAGACCGTGTCGCTCTTCTTCGACTCGCCGCCGGAGGAGGCGTCGGTCTTCGCCGCCTCGCTCTTCTCGGACTTCTTCTTCTCGCCCTCGTGGTCGGCCTTCTCGCGCGCGCGCTTCTTCGTCCCGTAGTCGGTGTTGTAGAAGCCCTTGCCCTTGAAATGCACGGCGATCGGGTGAAAGACGCGCTGCAGCGGGACGCCCGTCTCGGGGTCCTCGGCGAGCGGCGGGTCGGTCATCTTCTGCATGACCTCGAGGATCGTGCCGTCCGGTCGTCTGTACTCGTAGAAGGGCACGCGTACACCCATTATCTAGCATGGGCGCCCAATGCCCGATACCGCCACCATGGACAAGATCGTCGCCCTCTGTAAACGACGGGGGTTCATCTTCGCCTCGTCGGAGATCTACGGGGGCCTCGGCTCGACGTACGACTACGGCCATTACGGCGTCCTGCTGAAGACGAACGTCAAGAACGAGTGGTGGCGCGCGATGCTCCAGGAGCGCGACGACATCGTCGCCCTCGACAGCGCGATCCTCCAGCACCCGCGCACCTGGGAGGCCTCCGGCCAC
>DATJEE010000253.1:0-5092 GCA_035496995.1 Solirubrobacteraceae bacterium
CAGCGCGCCGAGCCGCTCGCGCTGCCGGCGCCGACCGACGCCCGCCTCGCCTGGTTCGTCCGCGAGCCGTGGCCGAGCCCGGCGAGCGCGACGACGCTCGTCGCCGGACTGACGAGCCGCGACCGCCCGCTGCGGATCACGAACGAGCTCGGCAGCGGGGGCGTCGCGTTCGGCGACGGCATCGAGGCCGACCACCTCGCGCTGGATTGGGGCCAGCGCCTGACGGTCACGATCGCCGAGCGGACGCTGAACCTCGTGGGGGGATGAGGTTCATCCCGTTGGGGGGACGACCGCCCGCCCGCCCCGGTGGAGGCTCGCCGCATCCAGCCACCACGCCCCAGGAGGTCGTCATGTCGCAGGTCACGCAGCCCAGGATCTCGCTCCCCACCCCGCGGCCCGCGGTGATCGGCGCCGCGCTTGCGGCCGTCGCGCTCGCGGCCGTCATCCTCGTCCTCGCCCTCTCCTCGGGGTCGTCGGACGAGACCCAGCCCGCGAGCGCCGGCGCCCAGCCGAGCCTGCGCTCCGACGGCGGGCCGGAGGAGTCGCACGTCGCCGTCGCCGCCGGATCGCACCAGGCCATCGCCGCTCCGAGCGAGAGCAACATCGCGGCGTCGATCGCGACGCCGGGTCCATCCTCGGCCGCGAGCGGCCCGGACGAGAGCCACACCGCCGCCGCCATCGGCGGCCGGTAGCTCGCCGTCGCTCCCCTGCGCGACGCAGTTACCGGAATCCCTCGTCGCGCAGGGAGGGCGTCGTTGACGCGTAGCGCGAACGACAACGTTTGGAACACCGCGCGAGCGAGCAGCCTCGGGGGGCTCGGGTCGGTCATCTCGTTGTCGTAGGAGGACGCATGGTCCGGTATTCGCGGTTGACGTTGTTCGTGGTCCTCGCTGGGGCGCTCGCGCTCACGCTGCTGGCGGCGCTCTCGACAGCCGGCGGCCGCAGCCCGCAACAGGCGCTCCCGGTCCCCCAGCCGCTCGTCGCCGACTACGCCCAGATCACGGCGTCCGAGACGCCGCCGACGGAGGCGCAGTGCTTCTCGGCCGGGCGGCGCTGCTTCACGCCGCAGTCCGTGCGCGCCGCCTACAACGTGCCACCCCTGCACGCCGCCGGCCTGGATGGCCGCGGCCGGACGATCGCGATCGTCGACGCCTTCGGCAGCGACACGATGGCCCACGACCTGCACGTCTTCGACAACGCCTTCGGGCTGCAGGCGATGTGCGGCGAGGAGGGCGTGACGTGCGCGCCCGGCATGCCGAAGTTCAGCCAGCTCGCGCTGCAGGGCTCGCCGGCGACGAAGGCGCCTCCCGGCCAGAGCAAGAGCCCGGGCCTCCAGGACCGCAGCGCCTGGGCGCTCGAGGTCGCGCTCGACGTCGAGACCGCGCACGCGATGGCCCCCGGCGCGAACATCCTGCTCGTCACGACGCCGACGGCGGAGACGCTCGGCGTCCAGGGATTCCCGCAGATGATGGCCGCCGAGCAGTACGTCGTCGACCATCACCTCGCGGACGTCATCTCGCAGAGCTTCGGCTCGGCCGAGGAGGCGTTCGGGAGCGCGAACTCGCTGGAGAACCTGCGTCACGCGTTCAAGTCGGCGGCCGCCTCCGGCGTCACGGTGCTCGCGTCCTCCGGCGACACGGGCTCGGCGAACGGCCGCAAGACGCCGGTCGGCCAGGGCGGCTCCACGCTCCCCGGCCAGACGGTCATCTGGCCCGGGTCGGACCCGCTCGTCACCGGCGTCGGCGGCACCGCGCTGTGCACCGATCCGGCCGCCACGTCGGCGCGCGTCGTCGACAGCGCCGACCCGCCGGCCGCCTGTCAGGCCGCCGCGGGGCAGGCCGAGATCGTCTGGGGCGAGCCGGCGCGCGGCATCGCGACCGGCGGCGGCTTCAGCCACGTGTTCGGGCGCCCGGACTACCAGGCCACGCTGCCCGCGGGCAGCACGCCGGTGCCCGCCGGCGGTGGGCGCGGGGTGCCGGACATCGGGCTGCAGGCCAGCCCGCGGACCGGCGCGCTCGTGTACGTCTCGCTCCCGCCCGACGGCCAGGGCGGGCTGCTGTGCGCCGGGACGCCGTGCAGCACCGGCTGGTACGACATCGGCGGGACGTCGCTCGCGGCGCCCGAGTGGTCGGGCCTCGTGGCGATCGCCGCGCAGATCAAGGGCTCGGGGCTCGGGCAGATCAACCCCGCCCTCTACGGGCTGGCGCGCGATCCGGCGGCGTACGCCCGCGACTTCTTCGACGTCACGGTCGGCGACAACCAGACCGATCCGAGCATCCCCGGCTTCCCCGCGACGACCGGCTGGGATCCCGACACCGGTCTCGGCACGCCGAACGCCGCGCAGTTGCTGCCGGACCTCGCGGCGGCGGCGGCGGGGTAGGCGGGGTAGGTGCGGGGCGCTACTCGCCCTGCGCGACGCGGGTGCCCGCGCCCTCGTCGCGCAGGAGGTAGGCCGCGAGCGCGATGAGCGGCAGCGACACGACGAGGATCACGGCGGCGACGGCGTTGACCTCCGGCAGCGCCTGCGTCTTGCGCAGCGAGCCGAGGATCCACAGCGGCAGCGTCGTCGTGTCCGAGCCGGCGAGGAAGAACGTCACCGCGATCTCGTCGAAGCTCAGCGCGAGCGACAGCAGCGCGCCGGCGACCAGCGCCGTGCGGATCGTCGGCAGCGTGACGTAGCGGAAGGTCTGCAGCCCGCTCGCGCCGAGATCGGCCGACGCCTCGCTCAGCGACACCGAGACGCGCCGCAGGCGCGCGAGCACGTTGTTGAAGACGAGCACGATGCAGAACGTCGTGTGGCCGATGATCACCGTGCGGATCGACAGCGGCGTCCCGGCGAAGAGGAAGAAGCTCGCGAGCGCCACGCCCGTGATGACGCCGGGCAGGATGATCGGGAGGATCACGACGAAGTTCACGGCCTGCATCCCGCGGAAGCGGTGGCGCGCGAAGGCGAACGCCAGGCCCGTGCCGAGCACGAGCGCAAACGTCGTCGAGAAGAGCGCGATGCGGACGCTGAGCCAGGCCGCGTCGCGCGGCGCCGGGTCGTGGACGAGCACGTCGAACCAGTGCAGCGAGAAGCCGGGGAACGGCCAGGAGTTGATGTTCGTCTTGTTGAACGCGTACAGGACGACGATCACGAGCGGCAGGTAGAGGAACGCGAAGGCGAGCGCCGCCGCGGCGCCGAAGCCGTAGCGCGACGTGCGGCCGCCGGCGCCCATCAGAGGTTCTCCAGGGCGCCCGCGCGGCGCGAGAGGAAGAGGAAGCCCATGAGCGTGACGAGCGTCAGCGACGCGAGCGCGGCGCCGAACGGGTAGTCGGCCGCGACCCCGAAGCGGTCCTTGATCGCCCCGCCGAGGACCTGCGAGCCGCCGCCGACGAGCTGCGGCGCGACGAAGTCGCCCATCGTCAGCGCGAAGACGAAGATCGCGCCCGCGACGACGCCCGGCAGCGCGAGCGGGAAGACGACGGTGCGGAACATCGTCCACGTGCTCGCGCCGAGGTCGCGCGCGGCCTCGAGCGTCGAGTCGGGGATCTTCTCCAGCGCCGTGAAGATCGGCAGCACCATGAACGGCAGCCAGACGTTGCACCACGTGATGACGATCGCCGTCTCGTTGTAGAGAAACGCGCTTGACGGGTGCGCGATCAGGCCCGTGTCGACGAGGAACGTGTTCAGCACGCCCGAGCCGCCGAGGATCGTGCGCCAGGCGAAGATCCGCACGAGGATCGACGACCACAGCGGCACGACGACGGCGAGGAACGCGAGCGTGCGCCAGCGCGGCGGCAGCACCCGCGCCATGAACCACGCCAGCGGGAACGCGAGCGCGATGTCGACGACCGTCACGATCGTCGCGAGCAGCAGCGTGCGCCCGAAGACGCGCAGCCACAGCCCGTTCTGGCCGGAGAAGAGCTTGGAGTAGCTGTCGGTGTTCCAGTGGCGGACGATCTCCGCCGTGAAGACGTCCTGGCTCCAGAGCGACGTCAGCAGGAGGATCGCGAGCGCGACGACGTAGAAGACGAGCAGCCACGCGACGGCCGGCCCGAGCAGGAGCCCGAGCCGGCCGCGCGGGTGCGCGTACAGGAAGCGACTCAGCGATCGCGATCCGTCCACGCTCAGCCGCGCACCTCCGCCCACGTGTCGGTCCACTGGCGGTAGTTCGTCGGCGCCGTCGGCGTCTCCCAGTACTTGATCGTGTCGTAGTACTTCGTGTCGGTGATGTGCAGCGCCTTGCAGCGCGCGGCCCCGACGACCGCGCACGTCTTCGTGTTCGCGGGCGAGTAGGCCGTCACGTCTGCGACCTTCGCCTGGATCTTCGGGTTCGTCGCGAAGTTCATGTACTTGTAGGCGCAGATCGGGTGCTTGGCCTTCGCCGAGATCATCCAGGAGTCAGACCAGCCGGTGACGCCCTCCTTCGGCAGCACCTCCTTGACGTTCAGCCCCGCCTTCTGGAGGTCGTTCGTCATCAGCGGCCAGCCCGCGCCGATGACCGCGTCCTTGGACTTGAAGAGCTGCTCGAAGTCCGACGCCAGCACCCAGTACTTGCGCACGAGCGGGCGCTGCGCGAGGAGCTTGGCCTTGACCTTGTCGAGCGTCCCCTGGTCGATCTGGAACGGGTTGGAGGCGCCGAAGAACTGCAGCGCCGGGTCGGCGATCTGGATCGGGTTGTCGGGCACGGTGATCTTGCCCTTGTACTTCGGGCTGTAGAGGTCCGCCCACGAGGTCGGCGGCGTCTTGATCACGTCGGCGTTGTAGATCAGGACGTCGGCACCCCACATGAACGAGAGGCCGTAGTTCTTGCCGTCGACGGTGTTGAAGGCCGGCGACTGCAGCTGCGGCGCGAGGTCCTTGAAGTGCGAGAGCTTCGAGGTGTCCAGCGGCGCGACGGCGCCGGACTTGATGAGCCGCAGCGACGCGTCGCCCGACGGCGAGACGAGGTCGTACTGGCCCCCGCCACCGGAGCGGAACTTCGTGAACATCTCGTCCGACGTCCCCGCCGGGACCGAGTTGACCTTGCAGCCGGTCTGCTGCTCGAACAGCTTGACGTAGGACGGGTCGGCGTAGCCCTCCCAGTTGACGATGTTCAGCCGGCCCTCG
>DATJEE010000254.1:0-6134 GCA_035496995.1 Solirubrobacteraceae bacterium
AGGCCGGTCACACGAACATCCACTCGCTGTCGGCCTACGCGATCGAGAAGGTCTCGATCGGCGCGGGGGAGGACAAGGCGGTCCGCGTCGAGATCGAGATGTCCAACTCCGCCGGGATCTTCCAGGTCGACGAGGGGCTCGGGACGAAGCTGCGCGGCACCCTGCTGGAGGAGCACATCGAGGTAGTCGCGCGCATCGAGGCCGAGCACGAGCAGCGCCTTGTGCCGATATTCCGCCTGTAGTGCAGCGGCTGCGCGCCACCGGTTGATCTGAAACGGGCGCGCCTGCGCAACCGAGTGACAGCACCCGTCACTCACTCTCATTTCGGAAGGTAATTTTCGTGACCGACTCTGCACTGCGTGAAATCGCGGACGATCCGTCCTCGCGCAAGCGCTTCTTCAAGATGCTCGGCGGTGCCGGCGCCGTCGGCGCGGCGACCGTCCTGATCGCCGCCTGCGGCGACGACAAGAAGACGACGGCGACGACCTCCGCGCGCGCAACCACGACGCCCGAGGCCAACAACGCGAGCGATCTGAAGATCGTCAACTACGCGCTGACGCTCGAGTACCTCGAGGCGACCTTCTACCAGGAGGTCCTCGACAGCGGCGTCATCAAGGACAAGAAGATCGGCGACCTCGCCAAGGGCCTGGCTGCCGCCGAGCAGCAGCACGTCGAGGCGCTCATCGCGACGGCGAAGTCGCTCGGCGGCACGCCGGCGGCGAAGCCCATGACGAAGTTCCAGGACACGATCGCCAAGGGCGCCGACACGATCCTCATGACCGCCGCGACCGTCGAGAACCTCGGCGCCGCCGCGTACCTCGGGCAGGCCGGGAACATCAAGAGCAGGGACATCCTCGCCGCCGCGCTGTCGATCCACTCCGTCGAGGCCCGTCACGCAGCGGCCCTCAACGAGCTGGTCGGGCGCGGTTTCGGCGGCAGGGGCGGCCTCGAGGGATCGCTCCCCGACGGCGCTTTCGGCAAGCCGATGGACATGGCCGCGGTGCTCAAGGCCGTCGCCCCGTTCATCGCCGGCTGATCCACCACGACGACGACGAAAGCGAGAACTTCCATGGCTTCATCGCGACCGGTGGCAGCAGAGCTGGCCACCATCAAGGTTCACGGCATGACGCGGGAGTCGTTCCTCCTGCGCTCCACCCTCGCCGCGGGCACCGCCTACGGCGCACTCTCGGCGACCCCGTACATCACGCGCGCCCTGGCTGCGGGCACGACCGGCGACATCGACATCCTCAACTACGCGCTGACGCTCGAGTACCTCGAGTCGACGTTCTACACGCTGGCGATCAAGCAGGTCAGCGGCCTCAGCGCGCACGACAGGCGGCTGGCGCGGGAGATCCGCGACAACGAGGACGCGCACGTCGACGCGCTCGCCGCGACGGTGAAGAGCCTCGGCGGCAAGCCGGCCGCAAAGCCGACGTTCGACTTCGGCAACGCGTTCGCGAGCGCCGACGCGTTCCTCAAGACGGCGAACGTCCTCGAGGACACCGGCGTCAGCGCCTACAACGGCGCGGCGATCTCGATCGACTCCGTCGACGTGCTGGCCGCGGCCGGCGCCATCGCGCAGGTCGAGGCCCGCCACGCCGCGCTCATCCGCCTCACGCGCGGCAAGCCGCCGGCGCCGCTGGCGTTCGACAAGGCCTCGGAGATGCCGGCGGTCCTCAAGGCCGTCAAGCCGTTCATCACCGCATAGCGCAAGCGGGGGGCGCCGAGGGGTCCGTGCCGCGCACGGGCCCCTCCGCGCGCTCTCAGCCGAACCTGCTCGCCTTGACCCAGCCGGTGACCTTCAGCGGGCCGCCGCCGGCCGCCGTGGTCGTCCCGGTGCCGTGGTACCACAGGCCCTTCGCGGGGCCGCGCCGGACGCGATGCGTGCGGTCGACGCGGAAGCGGTCTCCGCGCACGAGCGAGCCGGCGAGGATCTTCCCGGGCTCGCGCCGCACCCGGGCGACGGCGGCCGTCACGCGGATCGTCCGGCCGGGCTTCACCGCTGCCTTGGGCGCGGCCGGGGCGGGCGGTGACGTCGCTGCCGGTGGCGGCGGCGAGGAGCCGGGCGCGCCCGGGACGGCCACCTGCTTGCTGGCGGTCGCCGGGCAGAAGCTCGCCGACCCGGCCGCGCAGTGCTCGCTGACCTTCAGCACGACGGTCTGCGTGCCGCTCTCCGGGAAGCGGTACGTCACGCGCACGCCGCTGCCGATCGTCACGCCGAGGCGCGTGCCGTCGTCCCAGCGCCAGGTGTAGCCGCAGGGGCCGAACTCGCAGACCGTGGCCGACGCGTCGAGCACGACGGTCTGGTTGCCGACGGGCGTCGCCGTGAACACCGGGACGACGTGCGCCGCGGCGGTCGACGCCGCGAGGGCGAGCAGGAGGGTGCAGGCGGCGACGGCGATCGAGCGCCGCCTGACGGCGTTCCCCGGCGGGGGCACCGCGGTCATTCGAGGTCGGCCAGCAGCTGAGCGCAGTCGGGGCGCGTGGCGAGTCTTCCCAGTGCATCGGCCTCGATCTGGCGGATCCGCTCGCGCGTGACGTTCAGGGCCGCCGCGATCTCGTCGAACGTGCGCGGGTGCTCGCCGTCGAGGCCGTAGCGCAGCTCCAGCACGCGGCGCCGGCGGTCCGACAGGCTCCCGAGCGCCCGGTGCAGCGCGTCGCTTCTGAGGATCTCGACGACCTGCTCGTGGGGCGACTCGGCGTGGTCGTCGGCGATGAGCTGGCCGAACTCGGAGTCGTCCTCGTCGCCGACCGGCTTCTCGAGCGAGATCGGCGCCTGCGCCGTCAGCTTGATCGACCCCATCTCGGCGGGATCGAGCCCGGTGACCGCCGCCAGCTCGGCCGGGGTCGGCTCGCGCCCGAGCTGCATGCTGAGGTGGCGCTCGGCCCGCAGGATCCTGTTGAGCTTGTCGACCATCCCCACGGGGATGCGGATCGTGCGCGCCTTGTCGGCGAGCGCGCGGGTGATCGCCTGGCGGATCCACCAGGTCGCGTACGTCGAGAAGCGGTAGCCCTGCCGGTGGTCGAACTTCTCGGCTGCGCGCACGAGCCCGAGCGTGCCCTCCTGGATGACGTCGAGGAACGGCAGGCCCTGGTTGCGGTAGTGCTTGGCGATCGAGACGACGAGGCGCAGGTTGGACTCGACGAGCTTCTGCTTGGCGGCGAGGTCGCCGCGCTCGATGCGCCTGGCGAGCTTGACCTCCTCCTCGGCGGTGAGCAGCCGGACCCGGCCGATGTCCTTGAGGAACAGCTGCAGCGAGTCGGTGCTCGTGTCCGGCTTGAGGGCGACCTCCGCGGCCGCGTCGGCAATCTCCGCGTACGTGAGGTCGCGCGCCAGCCGGCGCTTGTTCATGTCGCCCTGGAATCGGTGGGGAGGCTGGTGACCCTCACAGCCTGGCGATCTTAGACCGATCCACGAAACTGCGGACCGCCGGCGCCGACGTCCGCCGACAGGGCGGCTGCTTGTCGTCCGCGGCGCGGCGGCTGTCAACCCCCGGATGGGTGGGTGGAGTGCGCCTTCGGGGCCCATGGGCGCGTGCGCCTGGACCACAAATCGCGTCCTATGAACGGAGGAATCATCGAGTCCTACGACCGGTCGACAGCCCCGAGCTCGGACGCGCCGGTGCTTGTGGTCCGTTTGTGCCTGCAAAAAGCCACAAACCGGTCCATCGAGAAGGCGCGCTGACTTCAGCGGGGCGGCGGGGAGGAGTCGCCCGGGAACGGTTGACAGCAGCTGCGCGAAATCTCACCAAATTCTGCCTGTATCTGCCCTTGCGCCTGATGAACGGTTGCTGGGAGGTTCGCGCCGACCGTTTAGGGGGCGGCTCAGTATAACTTCTCGGGACGGGAGTTGGCATGGCTGTCGTGTACGCGGCGTGGGCTGGCGTTGGCATTCTGCTTTGTTGTTCGGTGTGGTTCTGCGTCCTGCGACGCACTCGGCGCACCCGCTCGTCGCTCGGCATCGTCATGGCGGCCACGGCGCTCCTCGCGGCGCTCGTCGGGATCGGCGGCGCGCTCATCTCTCCCGCCGGCGCCGCCGTGGGGCCGACAGGCAGCGGCTTCACCGTGACCCCGGGCGACCTGGCCTTCATCCTCAAGCAGATCAAGATCGCAGAGCACCACGCGGCGACGCTGACGGCGAGCAACCCCTGTGGCACGCTCGTCGGGCCCGGTCCGGATCAGATCCCCGACCGCCTGACCGCGTACGGCCTGCGTACGGTCGACGGCTCCTGCAACAACCTCTTCCCGGGCCGCGAGACGTTTGCGGCGGCCGACGTCCCGTTCCCGCGCCTGAGCTCCCCGGTGTTCCGCACCGGCACCGACAACGCCGTTCCGGCCGGGTTCGCGACGCCGTCGCAGCCCGCCGGCTCGTCGACGTCCTACACGCAGAAGAAGGGCCTCGTCTTCGACACGGCGCCGCGCACGATCTCCAACCTGATCGTCGACCAGACCGCGACGAATCCGGCCGCCATCGCCGCCGCCGCCTTCCCGGTCAGGACGCAGGGCAACCCCGCCAGCGCCTGGCCGTGTGGTGGGACGCCTCCGCCGAGCCCGCCCACGCCTCCGCCGTGCACCCCGACCGGCAAGACGCTCTTCATCCCGAACGTCACGACGGACGTCGGCCTGTCGCCGCCGTACAACTCGCTGTTCACGTTCTTCGGGCAGTTCTTCGACCACGGCGTCGACCAGACGGTCAAGAGCGGCGGCACGGTCTTCGTCCCGCTGAAGGCCGACGATCCGCTGCGGACCGTCGGTCCCGACGGCGTCGCCGGCACCGGTGACGAGGTGCCCGCCAGCCAGGCCTTCATGGTCCTGACGCGGGCGCAGAACCAGCCCGGCCCCGACGGCGTGCTCGGCGACGACCCGAACACGCCGGGCGACGAGAGCGCCGACGACGTGCAGAACGCGAACAACACCGACTCCCCGTGGGTCGACCAGTCGCAGACCTACACGTCGCATTCCTCGCATCAGGCATTCCTGCGCGAGTACGTCCTCAACGCCGCGAACCGGCCGGTCGCGACCGGCAAGCTGCTCGGCGGCCTTCCCGCCGGCCAGACCTACTCGGGCTCACCCGACGGCCAGTCGGGAATGGCGACGTGGGCATCCGTGAAGCTGCAGGCCCGGACGAAGCTCGGCCTGCTGCTGAAGGACACCGACGTCACGAAGATCCCGATGCTCGCGACCGACCCGTACGGGAAGTTCATCCCGGGTCCGGCCCGCGGCCTGCCGCAGTACGTGACCACGACCGGTCTTGTCGAGGGCAATATCGCCGCGCCGGTGCCGGTGCCCACCAACGTCCGCTACTTCGACACGCCGTTCTTGACGGACATCGCCCACAACGCCGACCCCGGCAGCGTCGGGCCCTGCACGTCTCCCGGCGTTCCGGCCGGCTGCCTGAGCCCGGATCCGGACAACACGCCGTCGGCGGACTTCGGCGCGCAGCCGGGGGGCACGTACGACGACGAGATGCTCAACGCGCACTTCTGCGCCGGTGATGGTCGCGTCAACGAGAACATCGCGCTGACGACGGTCCATCAGGTCTTCCATTCCGAGCACGACCGCCTCGTCGACTACATCAAGGGCGTCCTGACGGCCGATGCCGCCGCGACCGCGTCCGGTGCCGCGGCCCTGCCGGAGTGGCAGCTGCCGACGGCGACCAACCCGGCCGGCTGGAACGGCGAGCGCCTGTTCCAGGCCGCCCGCTTCGTCACGGAGATGGAGTACCAGCACCTGGTCTTCGAGGAGTTCGCGCGCAAGATCCAGCCCGCTGTCCGTCCGTTCCACGTCTACAGCCCGGACATCAACCCGGCGATCCCGGCCGAGTTCGCACACGCCGTCTACCGCTTCGGGCATTCGATGCTCGACGACGACGTCGCGCGCATCAACGAGTCGACGAGCACGACCACCCCGGCGCCGCACAACGACGTTCCGTTGCTGACGGCGTTCCTCAACCCGCCGGAGTTCTTCCACAACGGTGCGGGCTTCTACACGCCCGAGCAGGCGGGTGGCGCGGTCGTCATGGGCTCGTCGGACCAGGTCGGCAACGAGCTCGACGAGTTCGTCGTCGAGACGCTGCGCAACAACCTGCTGGGTCTGCCGCTCGACCTCCCGACGCTGAACATGACGCGTGCGCG
>DATJEE010000255.1:0-11504 GCA_035496995.1 Solirubrobacteraceae bacterium
CGCCACCGGCGGTGGTGGCGGCGGAACGGTCATCGACAGCGCCCCCTGGATCTTCGACCCGCACAACGGCAACCGCGCTGCCGTCGACGGGGAGGTCGCGAACGCCTGGGGCGTCACGGTGGCGACGGGCAGCGCGCACGCCTACGTCATATGCACGTCCTGACCGGACCGCCGCGTCCCGTTCATGGCAGGAGCACGAACGTCACGCTCTGGGCCCGCGAGCGGTTGCCGGCGGCGTCCGTCGCCGTGATCGTCAGCCGGTAGCGCCCGCGGCTGTGCGGCCGCTTGGCGCTCAGCCGCCCGGTGAGCCGGTTGCTGTTGGGCCCGCGCCGCCCGCTGCGCTTCAGAACGTCGTGCAGCCGGACGTAGCGCGTGCACTTCGCGCTGCGCTTCGCGCCGAGGCAGGGGACGGCCCGCGCGAACGTGACGCGGACGCTTGCGGCCTCGGAGAGCGTGAAGCTCAGCGTCGTCCCGGCGGACCGGCGACCGAAGCTGCGGCGCTTCAGGCGCAGGGACCGGATCGTCGGCGCGGTCGTGTCCTTCTTTGCGGCGGCGCTGGGAGCTGCCGGCGCCACGGGCGCTGCCGCCGGCGCGCCGGCGGCAGCGGGCTCCGCGGAATACGTGAAGCGATCCGCGGAGCTCGTCACCGAGGTCCCGCCCGCGCTGGCGACGCGGATGTCGACGGTATCGGCGACGTGCGGCGGCGCGATGACGGTAAGGGTCGTCCCCGGCGCGGTCTCGTCCGGGATGAAGCTCGCGGCCTGCGTGTCGCCGAAGGTGACGCTTGCAGCCGCCGCCAGGCCGGTGCCGGTGATCGTGACGAGCGTGCCGCCGGAGACGAGTCCCTGCGCCACGTCGACGCCGGTCACCCGTGGCTGCGGCGTGAACAGCTCGGCGGAGGTCACGGAGACCGTGTTGAGCGAGGCGTCGAACACCCCGCCGCCCGTGACGAGCACCTTGCCGCAGTTCTCGCCGCACACGGAGAACGGCCCGGTCCCAAGGCTCGTGAGCGACAAGCCGAAGCGCGGTTCGCGCATGTTGCCGGTCAAGCGCCAGCGATTCGTCGCGGGATCGAACAGCTCGCCGGGAGCGTCGGGCTCCAGCTCTCCGTCGATGCGGCCACCGGCCGCGAGCACCGTGCCGTCGCCGACAAGCGCCGCGCCGTAGCTGCCGCGACGGTCGGGCATGGGCCCGGTCGCGGACGTGTCGGGGGCCGCGGGGTCGTAGATCTCCGCCGTCCCGCCGCTCGTGATGAGCACGCGCCCGTCGCGCATCCGCGTCGCGGTCGGGCCCGAGCGCCCGACGGACGCCCTGCCCGGCGACGGGAAGGTGTTCGTTGCCGGGTCGTAGAGCTCGAGCAGGCCGCTCGTCCTCGTGTTCACGCCGCCGGCCAGCAGCGCCTGGCCGCACTTGTCGGCGCAGCCCGGGCTCGTGAGCGCCGTGAGTGTCATGGCGCCGTCCTGACCGCGCTGGATGGCGCTCGACGCGGTCGCCGTCCACGCACCGGTCGCGGGGTCGTAGACCTCGGCCGAGCTCGACAGGAAGTCGGTGCCCCCGACGACGAGCACACGGCCGTCGCCGAGCAGTGCGCCGGCAGCTCCCGAGCGCGCCGCGGTCATCGAACCGGTGACGGTCCAGTGATTGCTCGCCGGGTCGTAGATCTCGGCCGCCGCGACCGGGCTGCCCGCGACGAGTAGTTTGCCGTCGGCCATGAGCACCGCGACGTGGCCCGGCTGCGGCACCGCCAGCGGCGCGGCGGGCGACCAGCGCCCGCTGAGCGGGTTGAACATCTCGACGCGCAGCCCGTCGTCGCCGCCGCCCACGAGCAGCACCTTGCCGTTGGGCAGCAGCGTGTGACTGCCATAGCCGAGGAACTGCGGCTTGCCGGTCGTCAGGAAGTGGCCCTTCGCGGGCGCCGCCGGGTCGTAGATCTCGGCGGAGGTGTCGATGATGCCGTCGGTGACGAGCACCCGGCCGTCGGCGAGCAACGTCCCGGTCATCCCCGAGCGCGGGCGCGTGAGCGACTCGGTCGCCACCCAGCTGTCGCTGGTGGGGTCGTACAGCTCGGCGGTGCGCAGGTTGCCGTCTGGCCCGGTGCCGCCGGCGACGAGCACGTGGCCACCGGGCAGGAGCATCGCCAGCTGGTTGAAGCGCGCCGTGCCAAGCGGACGGGCGGCGCTCCAGGTGCCGTCGGCGCCGTAGATCTCGGCCGAGTGCAATGGCAGGCCCGCGCTGTCATGACCACCGGCGACGAGCACGCGGCCGTCGGCGAGCGTCGTCGCCGTGTGCTGCGTGCGCGCACCGGGTAGCGCCGCGACGGCCGACCAGTCGTTGGTGGCTGGGCTGTAACGCTCGACGGAGTCCATCGCGTTGCCGGCTGCGTCCCGGCCGCCGACGACGAGAACGTCGCCGCCCGGCAGCAGGTTCGCCGTGTGCTGCGAACGCGCGCCGAGCGTGCCCGCGGCAGACCAGCTCCCCGTCGCCGGGTCGTACACCTCGGCCGAGCCCAGCGGCGCGCCGTCGCTGCCGAGCCCGCCGGCGACGAGCACCTTGCCGTCGGCGAGCAGCGTCGCGGTCTGGCCCGAGCGGGCCGTGCCCATCGCGCCGGTGTCGGTGCTGATCCCGCTGACGGGGTCGTAGAGCTCGGTCGAGGCGAGCGTCGGGCCACCGAAGTGGGCCACGCCACCGGCGATGAGGACCTTGCCGTTTCCGAGCAGTGTCGCGCTCGGGCCGCGGCGCGCCGTGCCGGCGGGGCCGACGGTGGTCCAGTGGTCGGCCGCCGGGTCGTAGACCTCGCCGGCGCTCACGTTGTACGGGAAGGGGACGCCGCCGCGCACGAGGACCTTGCCGTCGGGCAGCAGGTTCGCGGTGTGGTTGCTGCGGTTGAAGTTCGGCGGCGCCGCCGCGTGCCAGTCGTCGGTCGCGGGATCGTAGATCTCGGACGCCAGGGCGTTGCCGGGGAAGTCGCCGCCGACGGCGAGCGCGCGCCCGTCGGCCAGGCGCGTCACGGTGCCGGCCGTGTGCGCCTGCGCCGGCGCGCCGGCGGTCGGCGTCCAGGTGCCCGTGGCGGGATCGAAGAGGTCTGCGGAGAGCTGGTTGTTCCTGTTGGTGTCCAAGCCGCCGACCATGAGCACCTTGCCGCTGGGCAGCAGCGTGCCGGCCGCCTGGTTGCGCTGCACGGTCATCGCCCCTGGCGTCGTCGTCCAGGTGCCGGTCGCAGGGTCGTAGATCTCGCTCGAGCTCAGCGCGGTCTGGTTGGCGAAGCCGGGGTCCTCATGGAACCCGCCGGCGAGCAGCACGCGCCCGTTGGCGAGCAGCGTCGCGACGGCGCTGTAGCGCGATACGTTGAGCTTGCCGGTCTGCGTCCACAGCCCGGTGACGGGGTCCCACAGCTCGGTGTTGTCGACAGCGAACGGGCCGCCGCTGGCGCCGCCGGCGAGCAGGACGCGGCCGTCCTGCAGCGTCGTCAGCGTGTTGGAGTTGAACACCAGGGGCAGGTGGATGAAGCCCGACGGCTGCCAGCGGCCCTTCAGGCCGGTCGCCGGGTCGGTGGCGGCGGGGTCGAAGACCTCCGTGGCCAGGCCGTCGCCGGCGGCGAGCACGCGCCCGTCGTGCAGCAGCACCGCCGGGGTGTTCTGGTGCCCACCCGCGACGGTGTGGCCGGTGGGCACGAACCGCCCGGTGGCCGGGTCGTAGATCTCTGACGTGTCGATCGGGTGGCGGTCGCAGGCCCCGCCGAAGATGAGGACGCGGCCGTCGGCGAGCGTCACCGACGTGGCGGCCAGGCGCTGGTCCTCGACGCAGCCGCCGGCGCTCCACGTGCCGGTCGCCGGGTCGTAGACGTCGGTCGCCGCGCTGGCGCCGAGCAGGTCGTCGAACCCACCGGCGAGCAGCACGCGCCCGTCCGGAAGTCGCGTCGCGGCGCGCTCTCCGCGCTGGACCTCCGGGAGCGAACCGGTCTTGTTCCAGGTGCCCGGCGGGGGCGGCGGGGCTGCAGCGCGCGCGGGCGCGGGCGCAAGCAGGACGAGCCCGCAGAGCAGCGCCACCACGACGACGCAGCGGACGTCGGACAGCGCGGTCACAGCTGGGCGATCCTGGTGCATGGCAAGTCTCTCTCCCGTGGCCCTGCGGACTGGCCGCCAACATTCCTGCACCGCGCCGGGCGAGGGAATCGCCCGATCGGGCGACTTTCGCCGGCGCCGCCAATCTCCCCCGAACGGACGATGGTCGCCCCTGCCGCCCCCCGCCTATCGTCGCCTTCACGCCCTGAGCAGGCTTGCTGCTCGGCAACGCACCCGAAACTAGAGGATCGTCCTCAGCGAGGATCATGACGGAGCACAACCCCCACCTGCGCCGCACCCTCCTCGCACTGCTGCTCGGCTGCGCGCTCGCCGCCGGCTCGACCGCGAGCGCTTCGGCGGCGGTGCTGAAGGCCGACTACGGCTTCGACAACACGCTCGCCTCCTCGGTGCTTCCCGCGCCCGACATCGTCCAGGCCGGCACCTGTCCGACGCCGAACAACTTCGCGACCGAGACCGTCAACCTCGTGCCGGACCCGGTCCTCGCCTTCGACGCCGGCTGCGGGCTGCAGCTGGACACGAGCACCCTTGTCGCCCCCGGCTCGTACTCCTTCGCGATCCAGTTCCGTTTCACCGACGTCGCCGGCTTCCGCCGCGTCTTCGACTCCACCCCGGGCCTGCTCGACCACGGCCTCTACGTCGTCGACGGCCGCCCGGACTACTACCTCGGGTTCGACAACGTCGGACCGGAGTTTCCGGTGGTCCCCAACCAATACGGCCAGCTGGTCGTCACGCGCGACGCCGCGACCCAAGAGGTGATCGTCTACTTCGACGGCGTCCAGGAGTTCAGCTTCACCGACGGCGCGAACGAGGCGCTCATCGACGCCGCGCAGATGCCGCGCTTCCTCCTCGACGACGGGCCCGAGAACTCGGCCGGCGCGATCTCGCGCCTGCGCGTGTACGACGCGCCGCTGACGCCCGCGGAGGTCGCCGCGCTCGACGGCAATGCCCTGGGCGACGTCTCGATCACGACGACCGACGACATCGACCCGGCCTACGCCGGGCTGCCGCTCGGCTACTCGATCGCCGTGACCCAAAGCGGCCCGGCGGCGACCGCCGTCACCGTCACGGATCCGCTTCCCACGGGCGTGGACTTCGTCTCCGCCTCGCCCGGCTGCGCCGAGCTCAACCGCGTCGTCACCTGCGACCTCGGAACGCTCGTCGGCGGTCCGACCGTCGTGAACGTCGTCGTCCGGCCGACCGTGGTCAATCCCGCGCTCGCCAACACGGCAACCGTCACGACGTCGTCCGCCGACGGCATCCCGACCAACAACTCGTCGACGGCGACGACCGACGTCCGGCCGCCCGCGGACGTGTCCGTCGCCATGACCGTCGACGCGTCGCAGGCGAGCGTCGGCCAGACGATCGGCTACACCGTGGCGGTCGCCAACCACGGGCCCGGCCCGGCGCAGTCGGTCGTCACGACCGACCCGCTGTCGGCCGACGTCGACTTCGTCTCGGCGTCGCCCGGCTGCGTCGCCAGCGCCGGCGTCGTGACGTGCGACTTCGGAACGTTGCCGCTCGGCGCCTCCGCCAGCCGCCGGGTCGTCGTCCGCTCCAGCGCACCCGATCCGCAGATGCTCAACACCGCGACGGTCCAGAGCATCACCGGGGACGTCAACCTCGACAACAACTTCTCGACGACGCTGACCGAGGTCCGCCCGGTGCCCGTCCCGCCGCTCGTCGGCGTGGCCACGCCGCCGGCTGCATTGCCGGCCCCAGGGCTGCCCCTGCCCCAGGCGGCGGCCCCCGGCGGCCTCGTACCAGCGGCCGCCGTGAGCACCGCGGGGCCCGCAGCCGCGAAGGTCGCCGCGACGACCCGCGCGCAGCTCCTGCGCCGTGGACTGCGCTTCACGCAGCGCTTCCGGAGCGGCGGCAGCGTGCGCTGGACGCTCGAGCTGCTCGCCTCCGGGTCCGCGAAGACCGTCGTCCTCGGCAGCGCGACGCGCACCGTGTCGGCCTCCGGCACGGTCAACGTGACGTTGAAGCTCAGCAGCACGGGCCGGCGCGCGCTCGCGCGCCGGCACACGAAGAGGCTGCGGCTGCGCACGTCCTTCAAGCCGGCCGGATCGTCGCGTCACGTCGTGACGACCGCCGCCGTCCGGCTGCGCTGACAGCGGGTCCAGGCTCAAGCCGCGGCGCGCTCGGTCGGCGGTCGCGGCGCGCGACGTCGCCCGCCGAGCTCGCTGCGCCATGTCCTCGCCAGATTCGTGAGGATGTTCGCCACATCGCGCTTGACGGTCACTCATCACCGGCCGACCGTCGTCAATGCTGTGGCCGCCGCGGGCGTGCTGGGAGCCAGCTGACTGTCATGTAAAGTTCACGCGGCGCCTCGCATTGACACAATGCTTGACCGCACTTAGTGTTGCGACGTGTTGTCGCGTAATGACGCTCTGGTTGTATCGGTGCGTTCGCAATGAGCGCGCCGCCCGGACGGAGGCGCCTCGCGGCCGCTGTGGTGGTGTTGTGTGTCTGGCTGTTGCTTCCCGCCGTTGTACACGCAAGTGGTGGACCGGGAGAGTATCCGTACTCTGTTGTGCTAAGTCAGCGGCTGACGGATCGCATGACGTTGGGAGTCAACGTCGCCAACGGCAATCTGTTGTTGGAGAGCCGGGACCTTGCGATCCATGGCACCGGGTTGGATCTCGTCGTTGATCGCTCGTATAACAGTCTGTCGGCGGATGCAAGCTCGATCGGTGGGCATGGCTGGCGGTTGAGCTCGGATACTCGGCTCTCGGTCAACGGTGATGGTTCTATCGCGTACGTCGGTCCGAGCGGAGAGCAGTTGTCGTTCGCACTGGCGCCGGACGGCACCTATGTCTCACCTGGCGGGTTGCATGCGACGTTACGCCGTCTGGACGCCGCGCACTATGAGCTGAGCGACAACGCGACGGGGCAGGTTGCGACGTTCGGCGCGTCTGGAGTTGGGGGCTCCTTGGTGTTGACGGGGCAGCGCGACCGCTACGCCAACATGATTGCGTTTGGGTATTCGGGGCCCGGGAAGCTGGGTTCGATCACCGACACCCAGGGCCGAGTGGTTAACGTCACCGCCACTGCTGCGGGGGCGATCTCGCGGTTCACGGATTGGACGGGACGCACGGTTCAGTACCTCTATGACGCCGCGGGTCGTCTGGCGTCGACGACCGATGGTGCTGGTGGTTCCACG
Source organism: Solirubrobacteraceae bacterium (assembly GCA_035496995.1). Lineage (GTDB taxonomy): Bacteria > Actinomycetota > Thermoleophilia > Solirubrobacterales > Solirubrobacteraceae > CADCVQ01. Next base: position 7,246 of record DATJEE010000255.1, read on the forward strand.
CAGTACGGGTTCGACGGTTCCGGTCGGCTCGTGTCGATCAGGACGGCAGCCGGGCGCCGTGCGCTGATCGGGTATGACGCGCAGGGGCGGGTCGCGAGCGTGATGCGTCTGGTCGTGTCGACGGATACAACTGGGCCGACCACCCGATTCTCGTACGGCACGGGGACTCCGTGCGTGGCGAATGACGTAAAGACGATCGTCTCTGACCCCGACGCCGCAACCTCGTCGGGTCACACGGTCACGTATTGCAGCGACACGCTTGGCCGGGTGACGAGCACCACGGACGCAGGCGGCAACACGACCGCAACCGGCTACAGCCCGGCGGGCGATGTGCTTTGGATGCGCTTTCCAGCCGGGGGCGTGGACAACTTCGCTCGCGACGCGCTCGGCAATCTCGTCTGCGTTCAGCGTGGCGCGACGTCCGTCACCCTGTGCGCGGGCGGCGGCGGCCTGAAGACCACCATCGCGTATGGCAACAGCGACGCGCTGACCAGGTACTTCCCTACCCGAGTCACCAACCCGCAGGGCCACAGCCAGCGGTTTTGCTACAACGGTGCGACCCCGGGTTGCGGCACGAGCAGCGGGCCGCCCGGCAGCCTGCAGTCGGTCACCAACGACCTGCTGACGCAGAACATCCGGCGCTACGCCTACAGCGCGCGCGGGGTCTTGTCGGCGCGCAGTGACGCCCGTGGATACACCGAGAATTATCTTCTTGACAGTGGCGGGAACCTGGCCGCCATCATGCCGCCGGCCGGCGCGGCGCTCGGCAACTGGACCGTCGGCCATGACGCGCTCGGCCGCGCTCAGACGATCACCGACGGGGCGGGGGGCACCGCGACGTACACCTACGACGCGCTGGACCGTCAGACGAAGGTCGTGTACGCGCCGGGCGGGCGGACGGTCAGCTACGTGTATGACCCTGACGGGTTCTTGCAGACCCTGACGGATCCGTCAGGCACCAAGACATCGACCTACGACGGCCTGGGTCGGGTGACCCGCGAGGAATTCCCCGCTCCGATCTTCGGCGTCGCTTCCAACGCCTACACCTACGACGCTGCGAGCAACCTCGCCAGCATCACCGACGGGGGCGGCACCACCACATACGTGTACGACGCGCTCAACCAGCTGGCGTCGATGCGGGTGCCCGGCGACAGCCAATCGACCGTGTTTGCGTATGACCGCGAGGGCAACCGCACCCAGATTCGCTACGCCAGCGGCGTGACCGTCAACTGGAGCTACGACCTGCCGACCGGGCGCACCCTCAGCGTCATCAACAAGAGTTCGACGGGTTCGGTCATCAGCAGCTTTGTCTACACGTACACACTGGGCAGCAGCGATACCGAGCTGCCGCAGATGGTATCGGGTTCCGTCTATACCTACGACGCGCTGGACCGCCTGACGAACGTCGGCACCGGCGCCAATGGGGCCCACTACGCCCTGGACGGCGACGGCAACATCACCAGCAAGACCGAGTTCGGTACCACGAGGACATACGCCTTCGGCCCGTTCAACCTGCCGACCGATCTACGCTTCCAGCACAACGCCAACGGTGACGACACGGCCGACGGCGACCACGGTTATCAGTACAACACCGCCCGCCAGCTCACGCTGATACAAAGAAGGGATGTGTCGTCAACTCTAACGTACCGGGGCGACAGTCACACCGAACTCATCCAGGACGGAACGCTGGGCATCCAGAGCAACGTTCTCGGTATCAGCGTCCGCGGCTCCAGGTACTACGCCCGCGCGGACGACGGAACTCTCATCGGTGAGCGGGACGGGCCGGGTCGCGACATCAACTACCTGTACGACGGCCAAGGCTCCGTCGCCGGACTGACAAGCGGCATCCGATACCAGTACGCGCCGATGGGCCACGTCTTCAACGACCAGTCACTGGGAGACCCCAACCCCTTCGGCTACCACGGCGAATATCAGGCCGGCGCCGAGAATGCGGGCATCATCTGCGACGGCATATACGTGACACCGGCTGGCCTCTACAACGACCATGACGCCCGCTACGTCCAAACCAGTGGCATCCAGGCCGCCGAAACCACAATCCCAATCGTCCGGTCGATTGCGAAACCGCCTACTGGGCCTGGGTCTGTCCCTCCAGCTCAGCGCGATCCCAAGCGTCTCTTTACAAGACCAGAGGTCGAGGAGGGCCTTCGGGAGCAGGGCGGGCACTGCGTGATATGCAACGACCCGATTGACGACGCCGGCGACGCGAGAGGTCACCACGTCAAGCGCCACGCTGACGGCGGGCGCACCGTGGAAGATAATCTCGCTGTCCTCTGTCCCGAGTGTCACGTCAACATCCATCGAAGGTAGGCGCACCTTGCCCGACGACGCTCGGAGTCGACTGCTGAACACCATCCGGTCGAACATCGCGTCCGCCGGCTATCACATCACTCTTGTCCAAGGTGGCCGCTCGCCCCGGTTTGCGTACTCCGTAGGCCTGACGGATGTTGGCGACCCGGAAGTGGTGCTCGCCGGAGCAGCGTCGTTGGGCGCCAAGGCGGTCAAACGGGTGCTCGATCAAGCCGTCGAGAGGTCCAACATAGGGACACTGTCACCAGGCGAGATAGTCGACGTCCCGGATATCGGCTCATTCCAAGTCGCCCGCGCCGATCCGTCGTGGACCCAGAGGATGCTCCTCGGCGCATTTGACTACTACGACCGCCGCGACGTGACGGCGCTGCAACTGATCCCCGATCCCTCGTTGCGGACCATCGACGTACCGGACATGTCGCAGCAATGGGATGCATCGCGCGAACCGGTGTGGCGATGGCTCGGAGAAGATTGGGATCTGAGCATCCCTCCCGATGCGATCGCCGTGACCAACCTCGATGCCTTACGAGGGAACCCCGTTTGCGAAGCGGCTCGCTGGGAGGAGGCCGAATGGGAGTTGTTTGCCGGCAGCGGTCCTGACACGCCTCGAAGCGAGGTGCGCGTCGTACCACTTTCAACGCTGCTCGGCTTCGATCCCTCTTTGCAAGCGGTAGCGGATCTGGATGTTGGCAGCGCGATCCACCGAGACCCACCGGGTCCGTGGGAGCCTTGGGGATAGTGAGTCGCGGTCACCTTCGAGTTCCTGCGGTTTCGCGGACGTCACCTGCCCCTGCAGCTGCTTGGCAAAGTTCGATCAGCACTAGCGTCGCCGGTCAGGCACGCGGGTGTGCGCCGTGCCTGGTGGCGTGCGTCGGTCTTCTCGGCGGGACCAAAACGGCGGCCGTACCTCTGCCGCTGCGCCTTCAGCCAGAGCGTGGAGCTCCGAGTTCGTCGCGATCGTCGCCGCGCCGACGAACCGACCGGTCGCGCCGGACGCCACCACCCGACGGACCCAATTGTCCGACTGAGCCAGGCTCAGCCTACGCGCGCTCCGCCGCCGGACGCCGGTCGCGGCGCGTGACCTCGCCCGCGAGCTCGCTGCGCCGCGTCATCTCGAGCTTCGTGAAGATGTTCGCCAGATGCGTCTTGACGGTCCACGGTGACACGAACAGCTTCTCGGCGATCTGCCGGTTCGTGAGACCGTCGCCGACGAGCAGCGCCACCTCCCACTCGCGGTCGGTGAGGCTCGACCAGCCGCTCGTCGCGCGCTCCCCGCGCCCCGGCCCCTTCGCCGCCTGCGCCACGGCGTCCTCGACCGACAGCTCGGCGCCACGCGCCAGGATCGCGTCGAGATCCGCCTTGCCGAGCGCCTTGCGCACGGACCGCATGCTCGTCTCGACGCCCGCGGCCAGGCCGCCCGGGCGGACGTAGCCCCCGCGCTCGCGCAGCGCCGCCGCCGCACCGAACAGGCGCGCGGCGTGGATCTGGTGGTCGGCGTCGGCGGCGAGGCGCGCCATCGACTCGAGGCCGTCGGCGACTCCGGGGGCGTCGCCGACGAGGCACTGCAGCGTCAGCGCCTCGCGCAGGAGCGCCGCGGCCGTGTCGTGGTCGCCCTCGCCGTAGGCCAGCTGGCCGAGCCCGCCGAGGGCGCCCGCGACACCACGCTGGTCGCCCTCGCGGCGTGCGAGCTCGAGCGCCTCCTCGAACCGCCGCCTGGCGCCCGGCGCATCGCCCTGCTCGGCGCTCAGCGCCGCCAGACCGCGCAGCCCAGGACCCGGCGAGGCCGCGCCCGCGCGGCCGAGGGCCAGCGCCTCCTGCAGGAGCCGCCGCGCTCCCTGCGGATCGCCCTCGGCACGGGCGACGTGGGCGCGGGCGACGAGCGGGATCACGAGATCGCCGAGCCCGGCGGTGCGCGCCAGGCCGAGCGCGCC
>DATJEE010000256.1:0-13694 GCA_035496995.1 Solirubrobacteraceae bacterium
CGCCGCGCGTTCGCGAACCTCGGGCGCCGCGAGCGCGAGGTCGCGGTCCTGCTGTACGTCAAGAACCTCACGCTGCGCGAGATCGGCGAGGTCCTCGGGGTCTCGGAGAGCCGCGTCTGCCAGATCCACGGCGAGCTCAAGAAGGCCCTGCGCCGCGCGCTGGCCAACGACGCCGAACTGCTGCGCGAGGTCGCCTGACCTGCGAGCACGCCCGCCCGCGCGCCCCGGCCGTTTGAGAGCCGGCCGGGGCGTGCGCGGTGGAGCCCCGGCTGGGGGCCGGACTCGCAGATCTGGAGTAACGCGTCGTCTCGGGCCAGAGCGAAGGCCGCCGACCTGCCAGGCGCTTCCGGCACCCCGCGCCGGACGTTCGTCGAGCCGCTCGCGGAGGTCGCGGTGCGACGGTCGCCCAGGCGCCCGTTGCGACCAGCGGGCGCCGCTCAGGAGCGGCGGTTCTCGAGCTTGTACGCCCAGGCGAGCGTCTCGGCGACCGCGCGGTAGAGCTCCTCGGGCACGTTCGCGCCGAGATCGAGCCCCGCGAGCGCCTCGGCGAGCGCGGCATCGTCGCGCACCGGCACGCCCGCCGCGCGGGCCTCGGCGATGATCCGCTCGGCGATGAGCCCGCGCCCGGACGCCACGACGCGCGGGGCGGCGTCGGCGCCTGCGTCGTAGCGCAGGGCGGCGGCGCGCTTCTCGCGGCGCCTGGGCGGCTCAGGCATAGACGTCGAGCGGGTCGTGACGCGGGCTGACGGTCACCTGCGCGGGCTTGCCGGTCGCGGCCGCGAGCGCGTCCCGCAGCTCGCCGGCATGGCGCTCGGCGAGCGCGAAGGACTCCCCGGCGCGGGCGCGGACGTTGACGCGCAGCGCCTCGCTCCCGGCGAGCGCGAGGTGCAGCTCCAGGCGCCCGAGCGTCGCCGACGCGTACGTCAGACGCAGCTCGTGCTGCTCGCGCGGCGCGCCGCCACCCGCGCCGTCGCGCTCGTCGACGAGGATCCGCGCGTGCGCGCCGCTGGGCAGCGGCACCGGCACGGCGACCGGCGGCGGCAGTGGCGCGGCGGCGGCCTGGTCGGCGATCCGCAGGACGACGCGGTCCCCGGTCGACTCGGCGACGACGAGCCGCAGGATGTCCCCGACCTGGACGTCGTCGGGCAGCTGGGCCGCGAGCGGCGTGCCCGCGAGGACGATGATGCCCTTCTGGCCGGCGCGCTCGGCGACGCTCGCGACGACCCGCATGCCCTCGCGCAGGACGAGGTCGGGCAGGACGGCCCGCAGGAGCGCTGCCTCGACGCGCAACATGTCCATCGCTCAAGCATGACCGGTCGCCGCCGATCACCCTTGCCTATGGAGCGTGGTCTCTACATCGCCGCATCCGGGATGCTCGCCGAACAGGCGCGCCAAGACCTCATCGCCCATGACCTCGCGAACGCGTCGACGCCCGGCTACAAGCCCGACCGCGTCGCGAGCAAGAGCTTCGGCGAGCTGCTGCTGCACGACACGCGCTCGGGCAACGCGATCGGCGGCCTCGGCCTCGGGGCGCAGATCGACAAGCAGGTCACCGACATGAGCCCCGGGCCGCTGCGCGACACCGGCGAGCCGCTGGACTTCGCCGTCGAGGGCGACGGCTTCTTCGCCGTGAAGACCGCGGCCGGCGTGCGCTACACCCGCGACGGCCAGTTCTCCGCCTCCGCGCGCGGGACGCTCGTCACCGCCACCGGCGACGACGTGCTCGGCCCCGGCGGGGCGCCCGTCCGCATCGGCACCGACGGCCGCGTCGCGCCGGCCGCGATCGGCGTCGTCGCGCTGACGAACCCGCGCCGCCAGGGCGACACGCTCTTCACCGGCACCGCCGCGGGCGCCGGCCCGGGCACCGTCCGCCCGGGCGCGCTGGAGGGCAGCGCCGTCGACCCCGTCCACACGATGGTCGAGATGCTCGGCTCGCTGCGGGCCTTCGAGTCCGGCCAGCGCGTCATCACGACGATCGACTCGACGCTCGTGAAGGCCGCCAACCAGGTCGGGAGCGATCGCTGATGCTCGAAGGACTGAAGGCCGCCGCGACGGGCATGACCGCGCAGCAGCAGCGGATGGACGCGCTGTCCAACGACATCGCGAACGTCAACACGACGGGCTACAAGCACGAGCGCGTCGCGTTCGGCGACCTCGTCTCGTCCGCGCCCGGCGCGGGCGCCGGGCCGGGCGTCGTCGCCGGCGCCGGCGTCGCCGTCCGCGCCGCGGGCCGCGGGACCGGCCAGGGCGCGCTGCGCGTCACCGACCAGCCGCTGGACGTCGCGATCCAGGGCGAGGGCTACCTCCAGGTCAAGCTTCCCGACGGCCGTACGGGCCTCACCCGCGACGGCTCGCTGCACGTCGACGCCCGCGGGCGCCTGACGACGTCCTCCGGCGCGCTCCTGCAGCCGCCGGTGACGCTGCCGATCGGCGTCGCCGCGAAGGAGGTCGTGATCCAGCCCGACGGGACGCTGCACTCGCCCAAGGGCACGCCGATCGGGCGCATGGCGCTCGTCAACGTCGTCTCGCCCGCCGCGCTGGACGACGCCGGCAACGGCGTCTACACGACGAACGCCCAGAGCGGGCCGCCGCGCGTCGCCGGCACGGGCACGACGCTCGCGCAGGGTGCACTGGAGGCCTCCAACGTCGACATCGCCGACGCGATGGTCGATCTCATGGACGCCCAGCGGAGCTTCCAGATGGCCAGCCAGGCGGTGCGCACGCAGGACCAGATGCTGCAGATCGCCAACGGGCTGAAGACGTAGCGAGGACATGCGATGACCCCCGCCAAGAGCTTTCCGTCGAGCAACGGCGCGCAGTCGTGAGCGCCTCGATCGACCTGCCCCCGCTCGCTGCCGGCACGGTGCTGCCGGCCGACGTCCGCGCCGGTGGCGCCGCCGCCGAGAAGGAGTACCGCACGGCGCTCGCGTTCGAGCGCGTCCTGCTCGGCCAGCTCACGAAGGCGATGCAGGCGACGGTCCCGGGCGAGGACGACGACGCCACCGCAGCGACGAAGACCTACCGCGACATGCTGCCCGACACGATGGCCGACGCGCTCAGCGCGGGCGGCGGCATCGGGCTCGCCGACAACCTGTATCGCTCCCTGAAGACGGGTGGCCGGTGACCGTGGGCTACGCCACCCCGATCTCCGCCGACGTCCTCGAGCACCTCGACGCGCAGCTGAGCTCGGCGCGCCGGCTGCTGGCCCAGATCCTGCGCCAGAGCGGTGCGATCCGGCGCCGTGACGTCGACGGCGTGCTCGCGACGATGACCGACATCCAGAGCGAGATGGCCTCGCGCGGGCGGCTGGAGAGCGAGCGCACGGAGCTGCTGTGGCGCGCCGGCAGCGCCCTCGGCATCCCCGCCGAGGCGATCACGCTCACCGAGCTCACGAGCCTCATGGAGGATCACGACGCCGACGACGCCCGCACGCGCAGCGCCGAGCTGCGCGGCCTGCTCGGCGAGGTCGAGCGCGAGCATTCGATCAACCGCGCGCTCATGCGCCAGGAGCTGTCGTTCCTCGAGCACCTCACGCGGATGCTCGGCGGCGGCGCCGACAACCCCGGTTACCGCCCGCCCGGCCGCAATCCTGCGCGCCCGAGCAACCGCACGGCGCTGCACGTGCTGGATCTGGAGGCCTGAACCCGTGCCGATCTCGACCTTCATGGGACTGCACACGTCGCTGCGCGGACTGCTCGCCGAGCAGCGCGCACTCGACGTGACGTCGCACAACGTCGCCAATGCCAACACGGCGGGCTACTCGCGCCAGGAGGCGCAGCTGCAGGCGACCGACGCGCTCGCGCTGCCGACCGGCGACCGCCTCGGCACCGGCGTCGACGTCGTCGCCTACAAGCGCATCCGCGACAGCTTCCTCGACCTTCAATACCGCGCGCAGAACATGCAGGTCGGCGCCGGCACGACCCGTGCCGACGGCCTCGACCAGGCCGAGCTGCGCCTCTCCGAGCCGGGCGACAACGGGCTCGCCGCGCGCCTGAACAGCTTCTGGGGCAAGTGGGCCGACCTCGCCAACGCGCCCGACAGCGGCGCCGCCAAGCAGGCGCTGATCTCCGACGCCAAGACGCTCGTCAGCTCGGTCAACGCGCTCGACCAGGGGCTGCAGACGGTCTCCACGCAGGCCGGTGACGAGCTCACCTCGATCACGGCCACCGGCGGCCAGCTGCAGCAGATCGGCAAGGAGCTCGCGGGCCTCAACGGCGCGATCCGCGACACGCAGCGCGTCGGCGGCGACCCGAACGACCTGCTCGACCGCCGCGACGTCCTGCTCGACCAGCTCTCGAGCCTCGCCCAGGTGTCGGTCGCCGACGACGGCGCCGGCTCGATCAACGTCACGATCGGCGGCGCCGGCGCCCCGCTCGTCTCCGGGTCCGCCCTGACGTGGCCGCCGCCGGCGATGTCCGCGAGCCCCGGCGGCAAGATCGGCGCGCTCATGGACCTCAGCTCGCCGACCGGCACGATCGCCAGCTTCCGTGCCGATCTCGCGAACGTCGCGCAGACGCTGACGACGCAGGTCAACGCGATCTACAACCCGGCCGCGGGCACCGACTTCTTCGCCTACGACCCGCTCACCGCGACGATGTCGCTCAACCCCGCGGTGACCGCCGCCAGCGTCGTCGCGGGCTCCGGCGCGGCGGGCGACAACAGCGCGGCGCTCGCGCTCTCCGAGCTGCGCGGCGCGACCGGCGGCGCCGACGACCTCTACTCGCGCTTCGTCACCCGGATCGGGACCGAGGTCGCCGACGCACGGCGCACGACACAGAACGCAAGCGCCCTGTCGGAGTCGATCTCCGACCGCCGCCAGAGCACGGCCGGCGTCTCGCTCGACGAGGAGATGACGAACCTCATCCGCTTCCAGCGCGGCTACCAGGCCGCCGCCCGCGCGATGTCGACGACCGACACGATGCTCGACACGCTCATCAACCGCACCGGCAGGGTCGGGCTGTAGCGATGAGCTCGCCACGCATCACGAGCTCGATGATCTCCCGCGGGATCATCACCGACCTCAACGACGTCGCGACGCGCGTCGCGCAGACGCAGCGCAAGCTGTCGACCGGCAAGGAGCTCACGCGCCCCTCCGACGACCCGTTCGCCGTCGGCAAGGCGCTCGGGCTGCGGTCCGACGTCGAGGGGCTCGTGCAGTACCAGCGCAACATCTCCGACGCCGAGGCCTGGACGTCGGCGAGCGACACCGCCCTGGGCTCGCTCACCGACATCGTCCAGCGCGGCCGCGAGCTGCTCGTGCGCGGCGCGAACTCGACCTCGGGCGCCGCCGACCGCGGGATGATCGCCGACGAGATCGACCAGCTCATCGAGGCCGCCAAGCAGGAGGCCAACACGACCCAGGGCGGGCGCTCGGTCTTCGCCGGCACGGCGACGAACGCCAGGCCCTACGCGGCCGGCTCCGACACGTACGCCGGCGACGGCGGCGACATCCTTCGCTCGATCGGCCCCGGCGTGACGGTCGCCGTCAACGTCCGCGCCTCCGACGTCCTCGGCAGCGGCGGCACCGACGGCAAGATGCTCAACGTCCTGCGCGACATCTCCGCGCACCTGCGCGGCGGCACCGCCGCCGACCAGGCCGCGCTGAGCGGCAGCGACGTCGTCGCGATCGACCGCTCGTTCGACACGCTGCTCGGCGCGCGCGCGCAGGTCGGCGCGGTCGCCAACCGGCTGTCGGCAGCCGGCGACCGCCTCGCCGAGCTCGAGGAGAGCTCGCGCGCGCTGCTCTCGAACACCGAGGACGCCGACATGTCCAAGACGCTCATCGACTACTCGATGCAGCAGTCCGTCTACCAGTCGGCGCTCAAGGCGGGCGCCGGCATCGTGCAATCTTCCCTGCTGGACTTCCTGCGCTAACGCCCCCGAGGAGCCTCATCACATGTCCCTGACCGTAGAGAGCACCCGCTTCGGCACGCTCGAGATCGAGGCCGAGGCCGTGCTGTCGTTCCCCCGCGGGCTCATCGGCCTCGGCGGCTCGCGCTACGCCCTGCTGAGCACCGACCCCGACAGCCCGTTCTCCTGGCTGCACTCCATCGAGGACCCCGACCTCGCCCTGCCGGTGACCCGGCCGTGGGCGTTCTTCCCGGACTACGAGGTCGTCCTGTCGGAGGTCGAGGCCGCCTCGATCGGCCTGTCCGGCGACGCGCCGAAGGACGTCTGGGTCACCGTGCGCGCGACGGAGCGCGTCGAGGACTTCACCGTGAACCTCCGCGCGCCGATCGTCGTCACCCCCGGTCCCGACGGCCCCGAGGCCTTCCAGGTCATCAACGACGCACCCGACGCCGACGTCCGCGTGCCGCTGTTCGCGGCGAGCGACGCGGGCGAGGCCACCGCCGCGTAGCGCTACTCGCCGGCGCCCAGCTCGGCCGCCGAGCGGGCGAGCGCCGCGCGCTGGCGCGGGTTCGTCGAGAGCTCGCGCGCGCGCTCGTAGGCGGCGCGCGCGGCGCCGGGACGATCGAGGCGCCGCAGCAGGTCGGCGCGCGCGGCGTGGAAGTACGGGTAGTCGCCGAGCGCGTCCTCGAGCTCGTCCAGCTGCGCGTACGCGTCCGCCGGCCCGTCGGCCATCGACACGGCGACGAGGCGGTTCAGCCGCGCGACCGGCGACGCGACGACGTGCACGAGCGCGTCGTAGAGCCGGACGATCCGTGGCCAGTTGGTGTCGGCGGCCCGGGCGGCGCCGGCGTGCTCGGCCGCGATCGCCGCCTGCAGGAAGTACGGCCCGGCCTCGTGATGGCGCCCGGCGCGCCCGAGCTCGGCGAGGCCCTCCTCGATCTGCGCGCGGTCCCACAGCGCGCGGTCCTGGTCGGGGGAGCAGCACCGGGTCGCCGGCGGCGTCGGTGCGAGCGTCCCGGCGGGCGTCGGTCAGCAGCATCAGCGCCAGCAGCGAGCGGACCTCGGGCTCGTGCGGCATGAGCGTCGCCAGCAGGCGGGCCAGGCGGATCGCCTCCCTGACGAGGTCGGGACGCATCAGCGCGGTCCCCTCGGTCGCCACGTAGCCCTCGTTGAAGACGAGGTAGACGACGGCGAGCACGCCGGCGAGCCGGTCGGCGAGGATGTCGGTGCCCGGCACCGCATAGGGGATCGCGGCGGCGCGGATCTTGCGCTTCGCGCGGACGAGGCGCTGCGCGAGCGTCGCCTCCGGCACGAGGAACGCGCGGGCGATCTCGCCGACGCCGAGCCCGCAGACCACCCGCAGCGTGAGCGCGACGCGCGCCTGCATCGACAGCGCCGGATGGCAGCAGGTGAAGACGAGGCGCAGGACCTCGTCCTCGAGATCGCCCGGATCCTCCCGGCTCGTCGTCAACCGCTGCATCTGCTCCTCCAGGGCCGGTCGCCGGCTCGCCCGCCGCAGGCGATCGATCGCGCAGTTGCGCGCCGTGACGGCGAGCCATGCCCGCGGGTCGTCGGGGACGCCGTCGACCGGCCAGCGCCGCAGCGCGATCAGGAAGGCGTCCTGCAGCGCCTCCTCGGCGGCGTCGAAGTCACGCAGGCTCCGGACGAGCCATGCGAACAGCGCCGTGAACTGCTCGCGGAAGATCTGCTCGACCTGCGCCGTCGTGTCCAAGCGGGCGCTCCGTTGCGGGGCGCCCGATCATCGCAGCATGTCGGCCATGTCCAGCACCGGTCGCACCTCGATCGCGCCGTGCCGGGCCCCCGGGATCCGGCGCGCCCAGGCGATCGCCTGATCGAGATCGGGGCACTCCAAGACGAAGTAGCCGTTGATCTGCTCCTTCGTCTCGGCGAACGGGCCGTCGGTGAGGAGGTCCTCGTCGTCGCGCACGCGCACGGTCGTCGCCGCCGAGGGATGGTGCAGCGACTCGCCGCCCGCGAGCACGCCAGCGCGCCCGGCCTCGGCCGCGAACTCGCGATAGCGCAGCGCCTCCTCGGCGTCGAACTCGTCCTCGTCCTTCCACTGCGTCCAGATCATCGCGAGATATCTCATGCCGGGGATCTTCCACTAGGTCTGCGCGGCGACGCCGACCTCGTGGCCCTGCGGGTCGGCGAACACGCCGAAGGTCACGCCGGGCACCTCCTGCACCGGCTGGACGATGCTGCCGCCGAGCTCCTCGGCCTGCGCCAGCGCCGCCGCGACGTCCTCGACGCCGACGAAGAACAACACCTGGTCGCTCGGACCCTGCAGCGGGCTGATCGCGGTCGGCGGTCCGCCCTCGGCCCCCGTCGCGACGAACGTGTAGCCGGGGTGGGCCCCGTCGGAGTACTCCCAGCCGAACAGCTTCCCGAAGAACTCGCGGGTCGCGTCGGGATCGCTCGAGCGAAACTCTGCGTGAACAACTGGATGCGACATCCGGAACTCCTTGTCGTCTCGGTCGCGCCGGCCAAACGCCGGCCTCATCAACAAGACGAACGGCGCGGTCCCGAAAACGACAGCACCGCGGAATCCGTGGTGTCCCGGGGCGCCGCGGTTACTCTTGGGCCTCATCCAGCGGACACCGGATCCAGGGAGGAACCGTGCTGAGCATCACCCGCCGCGTGGGCGAGCGGATCGTCATCGGCGACGACATCGTCCTGCACGTCCAGGAGGTCAGCGGCAGCACGGTGCGCATCGGCATCGAGGCGCCGAAGGCGATGCCGGTCTACCGCGAGGAGATCTGGGCGGCCGTCAAGGAGGAGAACGCCGCCGCCGCGCGCTCTGCCGCAGACCTCCCGAGTGGCCCGCTGAAACCTCCCGTTGCCGACGGGTAGGCCGAAAATCAACCGCTGAGGGCCCGAGCCTGCCCACGCGCTAACCCGACGCGCTGCGGGCGTCGATGCAGTCACGTGGCCTGGCACGTCAACCTCGCGCTGAAAGCTGTCCGCGGCGGCCTGCGCCGCCACGGGCCCGTGCGCTCGAAACCCCTCGCCCGCGGCTCGGACGAGCGCGCCCTGCGCAACGCCGAGCAGCTCTTCCGCACCGCCTTCGAGAACGCCCCGATCGGGATGGCGCTCGTCGGCCTCGACGGGAGCTTCAAGCGCGTCAACCGCTCGCTCTGCGAGATCGTCGGCCTCGACGAGCCCGACCTACTCACCCGGCGCTTCCAGGACATCACGCACCCCGACGACCTCGACGACGACCTCGAGCGCTTCGACGCGCTGATCGCCGGGGACACGTCGTCCTACGCCATGGAGAAGCGCTACATCCACGCTTCCGGCGCGCTCGTCTGGATCGAGCTGCACGTGTCGCTCGTCTGCGACGAGGACGGTGCGCCCGTCCACCTCGTCGCGCAGATCCGCGACATCACCTCCCAGAAGGCGGCCGAGGCCCAGCTCGGGCGCTACCGCGCCGTCGTCGAGTTCGCCGAGGACGCCGTCGTGGCGACCGACCTCGACGGCCGGATCCTCACGTGGAACCGCGGCGCCGAGCGCCTGTACGGCTACGGCGCCGACGACGCCCTGCAGCAGTCCATCGCGCTCCTGCAGCCGGCCGACCGCATCGGGGAGGTCGACGCGATCAACACCGAGATCGCCGCCGGGCGCACGGTCGAGCGCCTCGAGACGCGCCGGCGCCGGCGCGACGGCAGCCTCGTCGACGTCCAGATCACCGTGTCGCCCGTGCGCGACGCCTCCGAGCGCGTCATCGGCGCCTCGACGATCGCCCGCGACGTCACGCAGTCCGTGCTCGCCGAGCGCTCGCGGACGCTGCTCGAGCGCGACCTCGCCAAGGCCCACGACCGCTACGCGCACGTCCTCGCGGCCGCGACGGAGTGCGCGATCATCGGCACGGACTCCAAGGGCACCGTCACGGTCTTCAACACCGGCGCCGAGCGGATGCTCGGGTTCCGGGCCCGCGACCTCGTCGGCCATTCGACGCTCGTCGCGCTGCACGACGAGGCCGAGCTCGCCGCGCGCGCGCAGGCGCTCGGCATCCCGGCCGGCTTCGAGGTGCTCGTCGCCGCCGCCCGCGACGGCGGCGCCGAGACGCGCGAGTGGACCTACGTGCGCCAGGACTCCAGCCGCGTCGCCGTGAGCGTCACGGTCACCGCCCAGCGCGAGCGCGGCCTCATGACCGGCTTTCTCGCGATCGCGACCGACATCACCGACGTCAAGCGCGCCGAGCGCGCCCGCCGCGAGGCCGAGGAGCTCTTCCGCGGCGCCTTCGAGCACGCCCCGATCGGGGTCGCGCTCGTCGCCGCCGAGGGCCCGGACACCGGCACGATCGTCCGCGCCAACCGCGCGCTGGCCGACCTCGTCGGCGGCGACCCCGCGACGCTCGCCGGGCGCGACCTCGCCTCGCTCGCGCGCAGCGACGACCGCGTGGAGCTCGCCGCGACGCTCGCGCGGCTGCTCGACGGCGCCGAGAGCGTCCACGGCGAGCAGCGGCTCATCGCCGCCGACGGGCACCACATCTGGACGCTGCTGTCGGGCTCGCTCGTCCAGGGCTCCGAGGGCCGCGGGCGCCAGGCCGTCATCCAGGTGCTCGACATCTCCGAGCGCAAGACGTTCGAGGGCCGCCTGCAGCACCTCGCCGACCACGACGCGCTGACGGGCCTCGTCAACCGCCGGCGCTTCGAGCACGAGCTCAACCGCTCGCTCGCGCACGCCCAGCGCTACGGCAGCAAGGGCGCCGTGATCCTGCTCGACCTCGACGGCTTCAAGTACATCAACGACGCGCTCGGGCACTCCGTCGGCGACGAGCTCATCATGCGCATCGCCGGCGTCATCCGCGGCACGCTGCGCGAGACCGACCTCGTCGCGCGCCTCGGCGGCGACGAGTTCGCCGCGATCCTCCCCGAGGCCGACGCGGAGAGCGCCGCGATCGTCGCCGAGAAGCTCCTGTCGGCGATCCGCCGCCAGGGCAGCGTCGAGACGAGCGCGCAGCGCCAGGCGCGCGTGACGACGTCGATCGGCGTGACGGTCTTCGACGGCACCCGCGGGCTCACGAGCGAGGACCTGCTCGTCGAGGCCGACATCGCGATGTACGACGCCAAGGACGCCGGCCGCGACGGGGTGAAGGTCTACCGCGACGAGGAGCGCAGCCGCGAGCGCATCAACGTCCGCGCGACGTGGCTCGAGCGCCTGCGCTCGGCGGTCGCCGACGACCGCTTCCGGCTCTTCGCCCAGCCGATCCTCTCCTTCGACGAGACGGGCGTCCCGTGGCACGAGTTGCTGCTGCGCTACATGGACGACAACGGCGACCTCGTGCCGCCCGGCGCGTTCCTCCCGATCGCCGAGCGCTTCGACCTCATCGGCGAGATCGACCGCTGGGTCCTCGGCGAGGCCGTCCGCATGCTCCACGAGGAGCACGCCGCCGGCCGCGACGTCGCGCTCGCGGTGAACCTCTCGGGCCGCACGATGAGCGACCCCGGCCTCGGCGAGTACCTCGAGTCGCTGCTCGCCGCACGCCCGATCGAGCCCGGGCGGCTCGTCATCGAGGTCACCGAGACCGCGGCGATCGTCAACATCGACCGCGCCCGCCGCCTCGCCGAGCGCCTGCACGCGCTGGGCTGCCGCTTCGCGCTCGACGACTTCGGCGCCGGCTTCGCGTCCTTCTACTACCTCAAGCACCTCGCCTTCGACTACCTGAAGATCGACGGCGAGTTCGTCCGCCAGCTCGTCCACGACCCGACCGACCAGCTCGTCATCGAGGCCGTCGTGAACATCGCGCGCGGGCTCGGGACGCGGACGGTCGCGGAGTTCGTCGGCGACGAGCCGACGGTCGAGCTGCTGCAGCGCCTCGGCGTCGACTACGGGCAGGGCTACCACCTCGGGATGCCGGTGCCGATCGGCGACGTGCTCGAGGGCGAGCGCGCGCGGCACGCCTGAGGCGGCGGGTCAGGCCGCGGGCGCCGCCTGCTTCTTCAGCCGCGACGACAGATCGTGCAGCGGCTTGGTGCCGCCGGCGATGACGGCGCCCGTCGCGAACGTGTCAAACCAGCGCTCGAAGTGCGACGAGTGGGCCAGCGCGTCGCTGAGGGACGACCTCGTCCCTGCGCCGAAGAAGCCGACGTTGTGCAGGAGGAAGATGTCGAGGAACGCCGCCGCCGCGACGCCGAGGGTGAGCGCCACAGCGCCGGTGATGAGCGCCTTGTTGGGCTTGCCGAGAAACGGCGCGACGGTCCGCTCGATGACCTGCTCGATGATCGTCGCGAGCAGGATCACGGTGCCGAAGCGCAGGACGAGCGCGGCCGTCGGCCCGCCGACGACCGCGGCGGCGGGCGCGGCGACCGGCTTCGGGCCGACGAGGTCCAGGCCCGTCGTGTCCCCCGCGGCGACGAGCGCGAGCAGCCCCGCGAGGACGAGCGCGACGGCGCCGAGGGCGTACGCCTCGGGCGCGGGCGGCAGCGTCTCGGGCGCGTCGACCTGCGCCGCCGCGGCGTCGGCATGCGCCACCGCGGCGGCGGTCGGCTCGTGGGCGGCGGGGTCGGCACCGGCGGCGACGGCGGCCTTGATCGCCTTCTTCGCCACGGCGGTCGCCTGCGCCGCGATCGTCGCCTTGCCGGTCTTCTCCGCCGTCTTGTCGGTCGGCGGTTGCGGATTGATGCCGGAGAGCAGCCGGGCGAGCCCCGCGACGCCGCCCGCGATCGCCAGCACGGCGATGACGCGATCCACCCCGGCGCTCGTCACGGCAGGTCCGTCCGGGGACAGCGCCCTGATCGCGCGCAGATCCGTCACCGCGACGAAGACCGCGCCGATCGCCGCTCCGTACCCGAGTCGGAGGAAGGCGATGTCGACGGCGCGCTCCTTCGGCGTCGCGCGCACGCCACCCCACGGGTAGACGAAGGTCAGCAGGCGGTCGACGAGAAACGCGCCGAGCGCCAGGCCGGCCACGGCGTCGATCGCGTCGCTGCGCGGCCTGAAGCCCTGCCCGTGGTGGCCGGCGAGCAGGACGGCCACGACGGCTGCGAGCGTCAACCCGATCGACACCGCTGCGGGCCCGGGGGCGGGGCGAACCGGCGGTTCCTCCGCGCCCGTCACCTTCCCGCGCAGGGCCTGCTGCAGAAACGCCTTCATCGCGCCATCCCCTTCCCCCTCGGCGAAGTGCGACGAACGTAGTCAGATGCGACAACGGCGTCAATGTCACGAGTTCTGGGTCCGGCGATAGGCTCGTCGCCGTGCGAGCGCCGCGTTCACGATCGGCTCGATGGCGCGCCGCGGCCCTCGTGGCGGCGGCGGTCTGCGCCGGCGCGCCCGCGGGCGTCGCCCTCGCGAGGGTCCGCAGCGCCACCGATCACCTCGCCGGCGTGCGCTTCACGCTCGACGCGCGCACCCTGACGCTGCGGCTCGCGCCGCAGAAGGGGCGCACGCCGCCCGACGCCCGCAAGAAGCTCTACGGCCACTCGCTGCGCGCGGCCTGCGGCCGCAACGGCGCCGACGGCAAGCCGGTCCCCGCGGGCGCGGCGTTCCTGAAGTTCCGCTGGCCGCGCGGCACGCTGACGCGCAAGGTCCGCCTCCCGCGCGACGTCTCCGCGAAGGCCGGCTGGTGCATCGTCGAGACCGTCACCGACGGCGGCGACATCGCCGCCGTCGACCTCAGGCTCGGGCACAACCCGAACGAGTAAACCGACCGTCGGGGAGGCGGGCGCGAGGTACCCTCGATCCGATGGCCCGCGCGATCGGCATCAACCACGTGGCGCTCGAGGTCGACGACGTCGCCGCGGCGCTCGCGTGGTACGCCCGCTTCCTCGACTTCGAGCTGCGCGGACAGCACCCGAACATGGCCTGGATCGACCTCGGCGACC
>DATJEE010000257.1:0-19367 GCA_035496995.1 Solirubrobacteraceae bacterium
GGTGAGGTTGACCACGTCGACGACGTGCCCTGCGCGCGTCAGCTCGTCGGCGGCGGCGATGACCTCGGGGATGATCGCCCCCGTCCCGACGAGCGTCACCGCAGGGATGCCGTCGGGCCGGCGCAGCGGATATCCGCCGGCCAGCACCCGGCGGCGCCGGTCGGCGAGCGCCGCGGGGTCCGCCGGCACGCCGGCCAGCGCCTGGTCGATCGGCCGCGTGGTCAGCCGGAAGTACGCCGACGTTCCGTCGGGCCGGCCGAGGCGCCCCATCGCGTCGAGCAGGGTCCATTCGAGGTCCTGCCCGAACGCGGGCTCCCACGCCGTGCAGCGCGGCTGCTCGAGCCCGACGGAGGGGGTCGTGATCGACTGATGGGCGCCGCCTTCGGGGGCGAGCGTGACGCCCGATGGTGTGCCCACGAGGATCGACTGGGCCCCGGCGTACATCCCGAACGACCACGGCTCCAGCGCGCGGTTGACGAACGGGTCGTAGATCGTGCCAATCGGCAGGAGCGGTTCGCCGTCGCGCGACCAGGTCATCCCGAGCTCCGCGAGCAGGCCGACGAGGTTGCCCTCGGCGATGCCGAGCTCGATGTGCTGGCCGTGCTCGCTCTGGCGCCACTTGACGAGGGTGTTGGTGTCATCGGCGAACCAGTCGATGCGCTCGCCGAGGTACCAGATCCCGACGCGATTGATCCAGCCTCCGAGGTTCGTCGACGAGGCGACGTCCGGGCTCACCGTCACCACCCGGCGCGCAACCTCCGGCGCCGCGTGGGCGAGGTCCACGAAGAAGCGCCCGAAGGCCTGCTGGGTCGACGCGCTGCCGGTGTGGCTGCGGCCGACGTCGGCGGGCACCGGCACCGCCACCACCGCAGCGGTCGGCTCGCGTCGCAACCGCCGCGCCGCCGCGGCACACAGCTCGGCCTCCGGGCTTGCGTCCGGGAACCTCGCCCACGGGTCGGAGGCGTCGGCCCCGAGGTCCCCGGCGAGCTGCCGCCACTGCTCGGTGGTGAGCAGCGCGGAGTGGTTGGCCGGATGGCCCTGCGTCGGCAGCCGCCAGGCCTTGATCGTGTAGGCGAAGACGACCGAGGGGCGGTCGACGACGACGTCGGCGCCGGCGAACGCGTCGATGAGCATCTCGAGGTCGTGGCCGCCGAGATCGCGCACCGCCGCGAGCAGGTCGGGCTCGTCGAGGTCCGCGACGAGCTTGGCGACCTCGCGGTGCCCCGGACCCACGCCCGGCAACCGCTCGCGCAGCTCGCCGGGTGTGGCGCGCAGGAGATGCTGGTACTCCTCGTTGGTCATGCCGTCGATGCGCGCACGCAGCGCCGATCCTCCGTCGCGGGTGTA
Organism: Solirubrobacteraceae bacterium; assembly: GCA_035496995.1. GTDB lineage: Bacteria > Actinomycetota > Thermoleophilia > Solirubrobacterales > Solirubrobacteraceae > CADCVQ01. Next base: position 1,348 of record DATJEE010000257.1, read on the forward strand.
GAGCTCCTCCAGGCGCCGGCCGTACTTCACGGTCGACACATGCCACCCCGCCGCCTCGAACATCCCGGTCAGACGGCCCGCCGCGATGTCCGGGACGATGCGATCCAGCGACTGGCGGTTGAGGTCGACGACCCACAACACCTCCCCCAGATGCGGGACGACGGGATCGACGAGGGCCTCCCAGATCGCGCCCTCGTCGAGTTCGGCGTCGCCGACCAGCGACACCTGCCGACCGCCCTGCGGCACGTCGAAATGTCCGGCCACGTAGCGGTGCGCGAGCGCGCTCCAGATCGGCGCGGTCGCACCGATGCCGACCGAGCCCGTCGAGAAGTCCGACGGCACGGGATCCTTGAGGCGGCTCGGGTAGCTCTGCAGACCGCCGAACTCCCGCAGCGTCGTCAGGTACCGCTCGTCGAGCCGGCCGAGCAGGTACTCGATCGCGTGCAGGACCGGCGCCGCGTGCGGCTTGACGGAGACGCGGTCCGGGCCACGCAGATGATGGAAGTACAGCGCCGTCATGATCGCGACCATCGACGCCGACGACGCCTGGTGTCCGCCGACCTTCACGCCCGACGGCGTGTGGCGCACCTTGTTGGCGTGATGGACGATCGATGTCGCGAGCCACAGCACCCGGTCCTGGACCGCGCGCAGCGTGTCCAGGTCGACGGCTCGCGGCGCGAGCGGGGTCGCGTCATCGCCGGCGGTTCCGGTGACACTTCGCGATTGCCCGGCCATTGCACGTCCTCCGTCGGTCGCGTCCGGGCACGAAGCCCGCGCGAGCGCCGTGAGGCGCCCACCCGTCAAGCATCCTCCCCGAGCGTCATCGGCTCGACAACGCATGCCGCCGCCGGGGATCGCATCGCACGGCTGGTCCTCGCCCCGTGACCCCGTCCGCGGAAGCTCCGGACCAGTAGTGTCGAACGACACCTGGAATGGAGGACGCCGTGAGCCTGGTCATTCGCTTTTCCCCGCCGTCGCTGACGGCCGAGCAGTACGACAGCGTCGTTCAGAGGATGACTGACGACGGCATCCTTCCTGCGGACGGGCTGGACTACGAGATCTGCTTCGGCAAGTCCGGCAATCTCAAGGTCAGCCAGGTCTGGGACTCGCAAGAACAGATGGACGCCTTCGGCGCGCAGCTCATGCCGATCCTCGCCGAGTTCGGCATCGAGCCGGGGGAACCGGAAGTGCTCGAAGTGCACAACATCATCAAGCGCTGATCGGTCGCCCGCGCAGTGTGGCGCGGGCGGATCCACGAACTCGATCCCGAGGCATGAACCCGACCGCCGGTCTCCTACCGGAACGCCGATCGGGACGCCGGCGTGGCCAGCCGTTGGGTGCTCAGGGCTTGATGCGGCGGGTCAGATAGCCCGCCAGGCTGCCAAGTAGCAGGACGACGAGGGCAGCGGGGCCGGCGAACGCGACGAACCCGACCGCGTCCTGCAGTGTCGTGCAGTGAATGCCACAGTCAAAGAACCCTTGGACGTCGCGGTAGTCGCTCGCCACCAGGAGTGCGGTGGCCGTCCACCCGAGGGCAATCGCTGCCGCAACTGAGATCGCGACGCGCCCGCCTTTCCAGCCGGCGAGCAGCGCAGCCGCGGCCAGCAGCGCGATCAGCAGCCATGCCATCTGAGGATTATGCGAACGCGCCGGGTTCGTGTGGTGCTGGCTCTGCTCCCGGGCAGCTATCTGCCACGGTCAAGCTCTGGCTCGCGGCCAGTCCCTCGGCGGAGCCTCCCGGCGTCTGCGGCCGACCCCAGATGCGAACGCCAACCGGACTCCGTGGCCGGTCCCCGAGAGCGCCCCTCGTGCCTCCAAGCAGTAGCCAGGCGCTTAGGAGTTTGGCTGTGGCGCCGAACGGCCGGTCTCGAACAACAGCTCGCCGTGCTGCTCGCGGTCAGCGAGGTAGTCAGCAACCGCCTGCGCGTGCGCGGATGGCGCCGAGAGCGCGACGAACGTCGGAGACCGAACGTCGAACCAGCAGTCAAACGGTTCTAGGTCGACCATCAAGTCACGCCAGCGCACGTCGTCATCTGCCGCGTCCTCAAAACGCACACGGAAGGTGTAGTTGCCGCCGTCGACAACGACCGCGGTCACCACGGCCGCGCCCTCAGCGGAGTCCATGACCGCAACCTCATCGCCAAGGTTTAGGTCATACACCCAGAACGGCACCGCGCACATCCGCGCCCGCCCATCACCCAGCCGACGCGCGAGTAGTCCCTCCCACGAGATCGAAGTCGATGAGTTGACCTCGGCAGCAACCCAGACCGTGCAGTCCTCTAGCTCCGCATCTGGCAGGACGACGAACCGTCCCTTGCGCCACGCCGCCGCCTTGCTCGGATGCTCGTCGTACTCGATCACCGAGCGAGGCTAGCGGGCCGAACGTCAGTTCACCGCTGCTTTCGCTGAACGGAGCGCTCTCGACGGACACCGCAAGCCGGTCCCCAACCGGAACGGCGCGCGGGATGTCGGCGGTCGTGCCGGCCGTGGTGCACGTTCGGGGAAGGCCGTTGATTGAATGCAACGGTGGCCGTACGTCAGGAGCATGAGTCTGGCCTGGCGGCGTTCCTCAAGCCCGAGCACCGCGCGCGGTGTCGCGAATTGCCGGCGCGAGACCCGTCACGCAGCCGTTTCACTACCATCGACCCGCCCTCGTCGCTGCACATCGCGAGGATCGCCACGTGGTGTGATGGCGCCTGAGGCCCCGCTTTTGACCGCGGAGCTGCTGGCGCAGTTCGAAGACGAGTTGCGCCGCCGGCAGGCGCCTGGCTTGGCGTACGCCCAGCCGGGGCTGACCGACGAGGCGATGGACGCCCTCGTCAAACCGCTCGGGCTCAGGCTTCCCGCTGAGGCGCGAGCGTGGTGGGGCTGGCGCAACGGAACGCCGCAGTACGCACAACGGCTGCTGTTGCCCTGGAGGGAATGGCTCTCGCTGGAGGAGGCGGTGTGGCGTGCCGCGGATGTCCGCGAGCGGTTCGCCGGGGAACTGCTGCCCGATGACTCGGGGCCGCTGTGGCCGGACGAGTGGCTGCCGATCACCTACGCCACGGGACACGTCGTGCTGGACTGCCATGCGCCGGGCATCGCGCCGGTTCACCTGGCCGACTATGGCGCCCTGGCCGAGGACGTGGCGATAGCGCGTGCGCCGTCGCTCGGGCAGCTGGTGATCTGGTGGACGCAGGCGCTCGCGGCGGGCGCCTACATCTACGTCGACGGCGCCCAAGGCTGGGTTGACGGCGACAAGCAACCTGAAGGGCTCGCAAACGCCTGGCTCTAACCCGCCAGCGTCCGGTGATGCTGCCGCGACCACCAGCCGGTGACTGTCATTCGACCGTCCCCGAGCGGGACTCCCGCGAGCCGAACGGCAACCGGACGTCTCCTGAAGCCTTAACGCAGAAGTGGATTACGTCATCCGATCGGGCTGCTCCTGGCCTTCCGCTCTCGGCTACTGGCGGCTCGGATACCACGCTCACCTGTTGGTCCTCGTCGCGGTGACCGACGACGTCGAGGCGCAGAACCTGTTGCGGGGCCAGCGTGCCGCCACTCGGGTGATGTACCGCCGAGACGCTTCGCGTGAGCCGGCCACCCGTCATCCTGGGGCCGTGGCTCCCGCCGTCGAACATGAGCTGGTCCGCAACGCCGAGGACCGGGGTAGGACGTTCGCGCTCCTTGACGCGGTTCGCGTGCCGTCGACGTCGGAGGCGGAAAGGGCCGAGGCGCTTCGGACGCTCGCGTTTCTGGAGGACCACCGTTCGATCGAGCCGCTGACGGCGATCGTGGAGAACCAGGAAATGGCTGCGCCGGTCCGGGCTGCCGCCTCAGAGGTGCTGTCGGGGTTCGACGACCGTACGACGGGCGAGGATCGCCGCGGCTGGTGGGCGAGCAGCGACCCGATCCTGATGGCGCACGCGCTGCGCCTGATGGAGCGCTCGGAGGCGGACATCGTGGCCGCCGTCGCCGGCGATGACTCCCATCCGCTTCAGGCGGCCGCCCTCGCTGCGATGGCCTTCGGATTCGATGACGCGACGTTCCAGCCGGTGAAAATCAGGGCTCTCGCACATGGGCATGCCGAGGTGCGCGCTGCGGCCGCCGACGTCCTGGTTTGGGACGAGCCCGTGGCAGCAGAAGAGCCCCTGGTCAGCGCCACGGGGGATCGCTCCCTCGACGTGGCCGTGGCAGCGGTAGATGCGCTGCAGTACTACCCCTCTCGACGCGTGCTCCGCCTTCTGGCCGAGCTGGCGGAGAGCGGCTGCGACGGGCTTCGCGCCAAGGCCGCGGAGAGCCTCGACTACACCCGGGGCCGGTTCGAGTACTGCGCCACTTACGGCAACCGCTCGCAGGTCGCGGTCCTCCGCGCATGGATGGAGCCAGTGGTCGACATCGTCCGATGGCCCGACGAGGTTCGCGGTGTCGAGACTTCGGCGCTGCCGACCGGTCGCCCGCGCGTCGCCATGCCGGCGGGTGAGCTCACGGCCTTGCTGCGCGATCCCGACGGCGAGTGGGCGCCGAAGAAGCAGGCGCTGCGGGATCTCGATTGGGACGCGTACGGATCAACCGAGCGCGACCGGCTTTGCAAGATCCTCGTGACCCACCCCGACCCGGTCGTCCGGGCCATCGCTGCCGTGCCCCTGGCCGCCTGGGCCAGGACCGAGGAGCTGGTCGCCCTTACGTCAGACCAGAGCTTCTCCGTTCGCAAGTCCGCGATGTACCACCTTCGCGTGGTTCCCTGGGACCCGGCGGTGGCGGCGTCCGCGTGGCGCTACGTGAGCGCCACGAGCGGTACGACCGGGTGCGAAGCGCTTCGGACGTACGTGGCACACGCGCCCCCTGCCGATGCGACGGGGCGCCTTGTCGAGCTCGCTCGCGCCGATCCTCGGGAGAGCATCCGGGTGACCGCCGTCTCGTGTCTGGCGGATCTCGGCGCCGTGGGCGAGTTCGCGAGCTTAATCTCGCTGCTCCACGACCCGCCCGGCGTGAGCTGGGCGGTGCACATCGCGCTCATCGATGGGCTGCGGAGGCTGGGGCGCCCGGCACCGCCGGACCTGGACAATCTAGCCGCCGTCGACAACCTCGATCTCGTTCAAAGCATCGTCCTGCTCCGCGGGGCCCTGGTTCGATGAGCAGGCCAGGGACGCGGCGGCCGCCGGAATCGGTGTCCCGGTTTGGCAGGTCCGGGAGAGCAGCCAGCCGAGAACGGCGCCGAATGCCAACACCACCGACAACACCACGGTGTTGATCAGAACCATTGGCCACCACGGGTCAACGCTCGGATCGCAGCTGTAAGCGACCTCCGGGTCGCAAGGCCCAAGCGTCGCGGCGAGGACCATCGCCACGCTCAGCACCGTGACCAGCACGACAGACCATCGCCCGACGACCGCACCGGCGACGAGCGTCACCAGCACAATCAGGACGATCCACGTACCCTCGCTGGAAGGGTCCTCGCCAGCGGCGTAAGCCATCAACGGAGCGAGGACGAGATAGGTGATCGCGGCGATCGCTCGGTAGCGGGGCATCGCGGCAAGGACTGTAGGCCTTGGATCACGTCGCGGAGCACGTTGCCATGACTTCCGCGTTCGCCTGGGACCGCGCGGCACGAGCTTGGGTCCACAAGCCGGTCCCTCAGCGGAAAGCGGTCAGGACAATCACGGGGGTTGATATCTCCGAACCTCGACTGCCGCACCGGCTTGACGTAGAAGACGAGCCATCTCGGCGGCCGCCTCAGGATTCCAGGAGTGCACCGTGATGGTCTCCGGCAACGTCTCGCTGTCGACCATCCATTCCACAAGGTCAAGGCCTGACCCGTCTGCGGACATACGCAACAGCCTCTATCCGGTGTCGATTCGACATTGATGTAGGTGCACGCATCTCTCGAACTGCCCTCCTCGCACCAGCCGGTCCGCGGCCGGCGCACAGCCAGCGTTCGGGCTCGAGTCGTCGACGTCGTAGGCCGCTGTCCCGTTTGACCCCCCCCGAAATTGAAATCCCCGCTCAGGGGCGACAAACGGCACACGCGGATCGCGGTGCGCGCTTTGACAACGGCGCACCCGCCCGCCCGCCCGCCCGAACTCCCGGCAACCAGTGCGAGTATGCAATACTTGCGTGCATGCAAGCATCGACTTCCACCCCCGCCCCGGCAACCGACGCGGCCACGGAGCTCGCCGGGCAGCTGCTCGGCCTCTGGCGCGCCGTCATGACGACCGGCCGCGCGGGGACGTACGAGATCTTCGAGGAGCTCGACCTCACGCTGACGCAGGTCAAGGCCATGTGCGCGCTGTCGGGCGAGGAGCGCACGGTCAAGGAGCTCGCCGAGAGCCTCGGCCTCTCGCTGCCCGGCGCCAGCCGCGCCGTCGACGCGCTCGTCGACCGCGGCCTGCTGCACCGCCGCGAGGACACCGCCGACCGCCGGATGAAGCGCCTGCGCATCACCGACGCCGGCCGCGACGCCCTCGGGCGGCTCGACGAGGCCCGCCTCGCCGGCATCGAGAACTTCGTCGCGACCCTCCCCCCGGCACACGTCAAGCGGCTCTCCGGCGCCCTGGGCCCGGTCCTCGACGGCCTGCGCAAGGACGACGCATGACCAAGCGCATGGCCCTCAACGACGGCAACCGCCGCTGGTGGACGCTCGCGGCGATGTGCTTCGCGCTGTTCATGATCATGCTCGACAACACGGTCGTTAACGTCGCGCTGCCGTCGATCCAGAAGGACCTGCACTCGACCTACGCGACGCTCGAGTGGACCGTCAACGCCTACACGCTGTCGCTCGCCGTCCTGCTCATCACCGGGGGACGCATCGGCGACATCTTCGGCCGCCGCAAGGTCTTCCTGCTCGGGGTCGGCCTGTTCGCCGCCTCCAGCGCGTTCATCGGCTTCAGCCAGACCGACGCCTGGCTCATCGCCGGTCGGGCGATCCAGGGCATGGGCGCGGCGCTGATGATGCCCGCGACGCTGTCGATCATCACGAACACGTTCCCGCCGCACGAGCGCGGCAAGGCGCTCGGGACGTGGGCCGGCGTCTCGGCGCTCGCGCTGGCGATCGGCCCGGTCGTCGGCGGCTACCTCGTCGAGTACGTGTCGTGGCAGTCGATCTTCTTCCTCAACCTGCCGGTCGCCGCCGGCGCCGTGGCGATCACGCTCTTCGCCACGCACGAGTCGCGCGATACGACCGTCCTCCCGACGCTCGACTTCGCCGGCATCGCGACGATCACGATCGGCCTCGGTGCCCTGACGCTCACGCTCGTCGAGGCGAGCAGCTGGGGCTGGGGCTCGCCCGCGAACATCGGCCTGTTCGCCGTCGCGGCAGTCGGCATCGCGGCCTTCGCCGTCGTCGAGCGGCGCGTCCGCGTGCCGATGGTCGACTTCGACTTCTTCCGCTCCAGGACGTTCCTCGGCGCAAGCCTCGTCGCCTTCATCGTCTCCTTCGCGATGCTCGCGATGTTCTTCTTCATCGCGATCTACATGCAGACGATCGAGGGCTACACGCCGCTGCAGGCCGGCGTCCGCTTCCTTCCGACGACCCTCTGCATCATCCTCATCTCGCCGTTCGCCGGGCGCCTCGCCGACCGCGTCGGCCCGCGGCCGCTGATGACCGGCGGCCTGCTGCTCGTCGCGATCTCGCTGTTCTGGCAGTCGCATCTGTCCGTCGGCTCGGGCTTTGCGTTCCTCGCCCCCGGGTTCGTGCTCATGGGCATCGGGATGGGCTTCACGATGTCGCCGATGAGCACGGCCGCGATGAACGCCGTCGACCGGACGAAGGCCGGCGTCGCCGGCGGGATCCTCTCGATGAGCCGGATGATCGGCGGCACGCTCGGCGTCTCCGTGCTCGGCGCGTTCATCGGCAAGCCGAGCGCCCCCGAGGCCTACGTCACGTCGCTCGGCCACGGCCTGCTCATGGGCGCGATCGTCGCCGCGCTCGGCGCGCTCGTCTCCTGGACGCTCATCTCGCCCGACCTCGCGGGCGCGACGCTGCAGGCGCCCGCGGGCGGCGAGGCGGCGGCGCCTCCGGCGGAAGCCACGCGCGAGGCGGTCGGCGCGTAGGATTCCCGCGTGTCCGTAGATCTCAATCAGGTATCAAGCATCACCACCGAACCGGGCGAACTGCCCGCGACGATGACCGCGTGGGTCATCCGCCAGGAGCGTGAGGGCGAGCCGAAGGACGCCTTCCAGATCGAGGAGATCGAGGTCCCCGAGCCGCAGGCGTTCGAGGTGATCGTCCGCGTCATGGCCGCGGGCGTGAACTTCAACAACGTCTGGGCGTCGCTCGGCAAGCCGGTCTCGGTCTTCAACTCGCGCGGCCACGAGGACCACCACATCGGCGGCTCGGACGCCTCCGGCGTCATCTGGAAGGTCGGCCCCGGCGTCACGCGCTGGAAGGTCGGCGACGAGGTCGTCATCCACTGCAACATGGCCTCCTACGAGGACGTCGAGGTCCACGGCCTCGACCCACTGGCGGCGCCGAGCCAGCAGATCTGGGGCTACGAGACGAGCTGGGGCTCGTTCGCGCAGTTCTGCAAGGTCCAGGCCCAGCAGCTGCTCGCCAAGCCCGAGCACCTGTCCTGGGAGGAGGCCGCCTCCTACGGCCTGACGTACTTCACCGCCTACCGGATGCTCATGGACCAGTGCGACCTGCAGGCCGGTCACAAGGTCCTCATCTGGGGCGCCGCCGGCGGCCTCGGCGTGTTCGCGACGCAGCTCTGCGCGCTGACCGGGGCCGACTGCGTCGGCGTCGTCTCCTCCGACGAGAAGGGCGCGCTCGTCAAGCAGCTCGGCGCGGTCGACTACATCAACCGCAACGACTTCGCGGGCATGATGCGCAAGGGCGGCGAGACGCCCGAGGAGGAGAAGGCGCGCTTCGGGGAGATGCGCCGCTTCGACAAGCGCGTGCGCGAGCTGCTCGGCGGCGACAAGCCCGACATCGTCTTCGAGCACGTCGGCAAGGCGACGTTCCCGACGAGCGTCTACGTCGTCAAGCCGTTCGGCAAGGTCGTCATCTGCGGCGCGACGTCAGGCTTCCAGCTGGACTTCGACGTGCGCTACCTCTGGATGCGCCAGAAGCAGATCATCGGCTCGCACTTCGCCAACGCCTGGGAGGCGACGAAGGCCAACGACCTCATCCGCGAGTCGAAGATCCGGCCCGTCCTGTGGAAGACCATGCCGTTCGACGGCGTCGCGGAGGCCCACCAGCTGATGTACGAGAACAAGCACTCCGGGAAGATCGCGATCCTCGTGGGCGCGACCGAGCTCGGCCAGGGCAAGACCGCCGAGGGACCCGGGGCGATCATGGCGGAGGTCGGCGCCTGATGGCCGGCATCGTGCACCTGCCCGTGTACGCGACGGGCTTTCGCGGCGACGACGTCGAGGCCTCGCTGCAGCAGCTCGCGCCGATCTCGCTGCGCTACGGCGCGACGAAGTACGAGGTCTTCCGCTCGCGCGACGACCGCTACAAGTTCCTCATGGCGATCGACTTCGACAGCCACGGCGACTGGGACGCGTTCTGGTTCGGGCCCGAGTTCACCGACTGGCGCATCGCGTGCTCGAGCTGGTACACCGTCCCGCTGCTGTACGTCTGGAACGACCGCGTCGCCGAGGGCGCGGTCCACGAGCAGGTCGCCGTCGGCGACGCGTGATGGTGGATTTCATGGCCCGTGCCGTCAGATGGCCGTGTATCGCGGATGCAGGGCGCCGCGGGCCGAAGGTGGACAGTGCCAGCGGCACGGCCGCCTTCGGCACGTGGCGGTCCTGCGCCGCGAGACGCGGTCAGCTGGCGGTGCGGGTCGTGGAATCCGCCATCTAAGGCCCGCGATCGCTGAGCTCGTGCACCCGGCCGAGCACCGCGGGCTGCGCGAGCTGTACGTCGCGGCACGCCAGCTGCGCGACCACTGGCGCTCCCTCGCGGCGCGGCTGCAGAGCGGCGCGCCCGCGGAGGCGGCGCTGCTCATGGCGGGCTCGGACCTCGCCCGCGGGCTGATCGGCGAGCTCACCGACGTCACGGCCGCCCGCGGCCTGCACGGGCGCCCCGCCGCGCAGGGCTTCGGCGCGCGCCTGGCGTCGGTGCACAGCGTCCTGCTCGACACGGCGCTCGAGGTCAACCAGGCGCTGCGATTCGCGGTCCTCGACGTCGTCCACGTCGTGACGCTGCTCGACTACCTCGCCGTGCTCGCCGATGGCGAGGGCGACAGCGCCCTGGAGGCGTTCCTCGCCGGCTGGGCGCCGCGGATGCGCGCCCAGGAGGAGGCGATCCGCGCGGCCGCGGTCGCGCTCGGCGCCGCGCCGGACGCGTCGATCGCCGCCGCCGCGCCGGGGCTCCCCGGGCGCGTCATGCACGGCGCCGCGAACGTCGTCGGGACGCTCGGCGAGTGGGTCGACGGGCGCGCGGCGAGAAAGTAGTCCTCGGCCTCACCGGCAGAGCGCGAAGACCGTGCCCGACGCCGTCTCGCCGACCGCCTGCGGGCGCGCGGTCGCCATCACGAGCACCGAGCGCTTGCCGCTGACGCGCCGGTCCAGCACGGTGAAGCCGACGTCGCCCGCCGAGCCACCGGTGCGCCAGGTCTTGCCCTTCGGGCAGGTGAGGCGCAGCGCCGCGAACGCCGTCTCGTCCCCGCGGGTGATGCTCACCCCGCGCGCGACCGCGACATAGCCCTTCGCCAGCGGCCTGCCGCTCCGCGCGCTGGAGACGCCCGGAAAGTCGATCGGGCTCTTCTGCGGCGCGGCGATGAAGGTGCGCGGCGTGACGCTCATGGTGGTGTTCTTCGGCGCCGGCGGCGACGGCGACTGCGCCCCGGCGAGGCCGGCCGGGCCGAAGGTGGCGACGCCGGTCGCGACCACGGCTGCGACCCGGCTGATACGACGTGACGACATGCGCGGCTCCTTGCCGTAGCGATGACTCCCCGCCCACATCCTGCGCCATGGGGCAGGCCCCGCGGACGCACCTGGGTGGCGGAGTCGCACACCTCGCCGCATGACGCGGCTAGGGTGCGTCGAAAGCTCACTGGGAGGCCACGTGGAGATCAACGGCGTCGCGCATGTGGTCTTGCGGGTCAGTCGCTTCGAGGCGTGCATCCGCTTCTATGACCAGCTGATGCCGGCGCTCGGCCTCGAGGCCGTGCACCGCCACGACGACTTCGTCTACTACATCGGCGGCCGTACCGCGCTCGCCATCCGTCGGGTGGACCCCGACGCCGCCGATCGCCGGCATGTCGAGGGCGGCCCGGGCCTGGACCATCTCTGCTTCCGGGCCCGGAGCCGTCATGACATCGACGACCTCCACCCGTTGCTCGCGCAGATGGGCGCCGACGTGGTGCGTCCGCCCGAGGAGGGGCCGTGGGCGCCGGGGTACTACTCGCTGTCCTTCCGCGACCCCGAAGGGATCCGTCTGGAGGTCAACCACGTCCCCGGCAGAGGAGTGTTCGCCGAGGACGCCGCGTTCGACCCCGCGCCCGGCTACCCGCTCAGCGGACGTCCCGAGGCGGCATCGTAGGAAGGCCCACTACGTCTCGATACGCTCGTCGCTGCGCTCGATGTCCGCGCGCAGGCTGCGCAGCGCCTGGCGGATGATCCGCGAGACCTGCATCTGCGAGACGCCGACCATCTTGGAGATCTCCGTCTGCGTGAGGTCCTCGGCGAAGCGCAGGCGCAGGACCTCGCGGTCGCGGTCGGACAGGACGTCGAGGGCGCCGTCGAGCAGGACGCGGATCTCGGCGCGGCCGATCTCCGGGTCGCGCGCGCCGATCGAGTCGGCGAGCGTCACGTCCTCGCCCGTCGGCTCGTCGAGCGAGCGCGTGCGCCGGGCCTCCTGGCTCTGGATCGTGATGAGGACCTCTTCGAAGGGCTGGTCGACGTCGTCGGCGAGCTCCTGGACGGTCGGCGAGCGCCCGAGCTCGGTCGTGAGCTTGTCGCGCGCCTTCGCGAGCTCGATCTGCAGCTCCTGCATGCCGCGCGGCACGCGCATCGCCCACGTCTTGTCGCGGAAGTGGCGCTTGATCTCGCCGAGCACGGTCGGCGTGGCGTAGGAGGAGAACCGGACCTCGCGCTCGAGGTCGAAGCCCTCGATCGCCTTCATGATCCCGACGCAGGCGACCTGGACGAGGTCGTCGAGCGGCTCGCCGCGGCCGGAGTAGCGCCCGGCCAGCGCGCGCGCCAGCGGGACCATCTCCTCGGCGAGCTCGTCGCGGGCGCGCAGGTCGCCGTCCTCGTGGTAGCGGCGCAGGAGGAGGCGCTCACGCGCCGCGCGGTCGGCGGTCGTGCTCCGGTCCCCGGGCTCGCTCATGCCGACGCCAGGGTCGGACGACCCCGGGGGTGCACGAGCGGTCGACGGGGCGGGCTAGCCCTGCTCAAGCGGCGCCATCGTCAGCCCCGACGCATGCAACTGGTCCCAGTACAGCTCGGCGGGTTCGCGGTGGCCGCTCCAGACGATCGCCTGTCCGCTGCGGTGGATCTGGTCCGCGATGCGGTAGCCGCGCTCGACGGTGATGCCGGGGATGAAGCGCGCGAGCGCGTGCGCGACTCCGTCGAACGTGTTGTGGTCGTCGTTGCGGACGATCACGCGCCAGCGGCCGCCCAGTCCGCTGCCGGGAAGCCCCGTACGCGGTTTCTCGATGGTCTGCGTCATCGACCCTGCAGGATAAGCAGGCTCAGCCCGAGGCGCCAGCCTCACGCACGCGCTCGAGGTAGCGGTTGAGCCCGAGCCACTGGTCGTCGGGAGGCATTGCCATGGCGAACGAGCGCGCGGCGTCCTCGTCGAGCGCGGCGGCATACTCCGCCCGCAGCTCGGCCGCGTAGGTCTCGCGGTCGACGCGCGCGGCCATCTCGGTCCGCTGCACGAGCCCGGCTCGCAGCCGCGCCAGGTGCTCGGCGACGTCGCCGTAGGCGCCGAAGTGCGTGATCGCCAGGCGCTCGGGCTCCCACGCCTCGATGACGTCCAGCGACGCGAGCCAGGCGTCGAGGTCGAAGTCCGGGGGCGGCGTGGGCGGCAGGAGCAGGTCGCCGGCCGGCAGGCGGACGCCGCAGGTGTCGCCGGCGAAGACCCAGCCGCTGGACGCATGACGGTAGGAGACGTGGTGCGACGCGTGCCCCGGCGTGTAGGCGACGTCCCAGCCGTCGACGTGCTCGCCGCCGCGCAGGACCCGCAGCGCCCGCTCCGGGATCGGGACGACCTCGCCCCAGAGGCGGTCGAAGTCGTCGCCGTACAGGCGCTTGGCGGAGGCGACGAGCCGCGTCGGGTCGACGAGGTGGCGCGCCCCGCGCTCGTGGACCCAGACCTCGACGTCGGGCCACTCGCGCACGAGCGCTCCGGCCGCGCCCGCGTGGTCGAAGTGGATGTGCGTCAGCAGGATCGCCCGCGGCTGCTCGTCGCCGAGCGCGTCCAGCAGCGTGTCGATCGTCGACTCCGGTCCGGGGTCGACGATGACGTCGTCGACCTGCCAGCAGCAGATGACGCTTTCCTGGCCGAGATGGCAGACGTCGATGGGTCTCACCGACAGGACGCTACCCGGTCATCCCCTGGGCGAACGTCCGGCGCCACGTGTGATGTCCGCCCATGCGGGCTGCGGTGATCACACGCGGCGCGAGCGTTCGGGCTAGGCGGGCGCCTCTGCCTCGGCGGCCGCGGGCTCGGCGTCGGCCATGTCGTCGCCGCCCTCGGCGTCGGCCTCGCCGCTCGTGTCGGCTTCCGCGGCGGCCTCTGCCTCGTCGCCGCCCTCGCCGGCGTCGCCGGTCTCGATGTCCTCGCGCGCGGTCGCGCCCTCGACGTCCGGGATCGCAGAGACGTCGATCGTCGGGGTCCCGCCCTCGGTGTCGCCGGCATCGTCATCGGGCGACGCCGTGTGCTCGATCGCGTCGACGCCGACGGGGATCTCGCTCTCGGCGCTGTCGCCGGCACCCGTGTCCGGCGGCGCCCAGCCGGTGCCCTCGGGCTGGTTGCCGTCGCCGGTCATCTCTGTTGCCTGCTCTGCCATGTCGGCCTCCCGATAGTTGCTCTCTCTGCCTTTGGCCGTACCCGGTTGGCGCGCCGCCAATCCCCGGCGCACGCGTCGCCACCGGGTTCGCGGCACGCGATCGGGGGTACGCCGAATTTCGATGCGTCGCCCGATCACGCGGCGATGCAGGGCCTGCGGACACAGCACACACCAGCGCGCCCAACTGCGCCGGCGTTCGCGGTCGGAGAGATCCGCCAACGGATCACCGACAGAGGAGGAGCAGATGCCGAGCACCCTCAAGATCGTCGCGGCGTGCGCCGTCACGGCCGTCGCGGTCGGCGCCACGGGCGCAACCGCCGCAAGCCTCATCACGGGCTCGCAGGTCAAGAACAACAGCCTGACCGGACTCGACGTCCGCGACCTGCGATCGGGCGACATCAGAGACCGCGCGATCCGCCTGCGCGACCTCAGCCCCGAGGTCGTCAAGGCGATCCAGGGCGCCGGCGCGAACACCGGCGCGAGCGTCGGCACGACCGGCGCGAACGGCGCCCCGGGTGCGACCGGCCCCGGCGGGACCAACGGCAGCGCCGGGGCCAACGGGAACCCCGGGTCCAACGGCACGAACGGCGCCAACGGCGCCAACGGGAGCAACGCCAACATCAGCAGCGGCAACTGGGGCGTCATCGCCCGCAACACGATCGGCTCGCCCGACATCTTCATGCGCTCGGGACCAGGCACGGCACCGCGCGGGACGGGCAGCCTCGGCTTCTCGGTGAGCTCCGGACCCCCGATCGAGAAGGCGGCGTTCGGCAACGAGCAGGACTTCGCCGGCACCGCCGTCGCCGACCTCAACGCCGTCGGCTTCTCGGTCTACACGACCGGCGAGAACGCCGCGCTCGGCAGCCCGAACATGCCGTCGATCGCGTTCGAGGTCGATCCCAACCTCACGGCGACGCCGTCGAACTTCTCGACGCTCGTCTTCGTGCCCAACAACACGACGCCGAACCAGTGGACGGCGATCGACGCCACCGACGCGGCGGCCGGCTCCTGGTTCCTCACCGGCGCGGCCGGGACGGCGACGAGCTGCAACCAGACGACGACGTGCACGTTCGCCCAGGTCAAGACGGCGCTCGCGCAGGGCACCGGCGCGACGATCCTCACCGCCGGCGTCACGAAGGGCCGCGACCTCGCCTGGCAGGGCGCGATCGACGCGCTGCGGATCAACAACCAGGTCTTCGACTTCGAGGAGACCGGCGTGACCGCCGGCACCCCGTAGCCGAGCCCACATGCAGGTGCGGAGGGCCGCTCACGGGCGGCCCTCCGTCGTTCTACGGGGCGACGCCCTGGTAGAACGCGAAGGCGTTGCGCGCGTCGTAGGCCCGCTTGGCGAGCTTCAGCCGCGAGAGGTTGCCGCCGTAGTACGCCTTCTCCCACGTCAGGAGCTCGGGGTCGATGTAGTTCTGGTAGGCCATGCCCGAGGCGTAGGGCCGGATCGCGCCGCTGATGTCGCGCACCCACTGCGTGTCGGCGGCCGCGATCGCCGCCGAGTCGCCGTTGCCCCAGAAGCTGAGGTAGGCGATGTGGAAGAGCGAGCTGCGGTGGACGAAGGCCGTCGCGCCCGGCGCCACGGCGTTGATCGCGCCGCCCATCGCGTCGAGCTGGACGCCGCCCTCGTGCGCCGTCGGCCCGCCGCCCGGCCAGGCCGCGACCTGCGCCACGAGCGCGGCGATCGCCGCCGGCGGGAGCGGCGCGGCGATGAAATCCGAGCGCTGGTAGTTGGGGTCGTGCAGCACGGTCGTCGTCAGCGTGCCGTCGGGGTTGCGGACCGTGCGGTCGGGCTCGGCCGCCGCCTGGTAGGTGATCGGGCGGATGTTCGACGCGCTCGGGCCGGCGGCGAGCAGCGGGCCGAGCAGCGTCGTGAGGGCGGCGGCCGAGCCGTACCAGTCGCCGCTGGCGACGGCGCTGAGCGTCCCGTCGGGGACCTTGATCGCTCGGAAGCGCCCGAACGCGAGGTCCGCGGGCGCCTGCGGCATCGAGCGCTGCCAGGCGTCGATCGCGGCCGCCGCCTGGGTCCAGGGGAACGTCACGGAGAAGCGGATCGGGTTGACGGCCGGTACGACGGCGAAACGCAGCGACAGCACGACGCCGAAGCCCGCGCCGCCGCCGCGCAGCGCCCAGAAGAGCTCGGGCTCGCGCGTCGCGTTGCAGACGACGACGCGCCCGTCGGCGAGGACGACCGTCGCCTCGCGCAGGGTGTCGGAGGTCGTGCCGAGGCGCCGCATGAGGCGCCCGAAGCCGCCGCCGATCGTCAGGCCCGCGATGCCGACGGTCGGGCACGTCCCGACGGGGAACCAGACGCCGCGGGCGAGGACGAGGTCGCGATAGACGTCAAGGACGCTGGCGCCGGCGCCGACGAGCACCGTCGAGCTGGCCGGGTCGTAGCTCACGCCGCGCATGCTCGCGACGTCGGCGACGATCCCGCCCTGCGCGTTGGAGTAGCCGGCGAACGAGTGGCGACCGCCGCGCGCCGCCAGCGGCAGCCCGTTCTGGCGCGCATAGACGACGACGTCGGCGACCTCCTGGGGCTGCTGGCACAGCGCGATGAAGCGCGGCGTCGTCGTCAGCCGCGGGTTGTAGAGCTTCACGGCGTCGGCCCAGCCGGGGCTGGACGGCGTCAGCAGGCGGCCCTGGAGCTGCTGGCCGAGGACGCCGAGCGCCGCGGTCGGCCGGTCGATCAGCGCGTTGAGCAGGTCGGGCGGGAGCGTCAGCGCCGCTAGCGCGCCCGCCGAGCGGGTGAGAAAGTTCCGTCGGGTCGATTCGGTGTTCATGGGGCCGTCCCTGGCTCGCTTGTGCGCATCCAACCACGGTTGCCGGAGGGATGCCAGTCCAGGATACGATCAGGTTCATGAGCGAGTCCCCTGCGCATCGCCTGCCCGAGCGCGACCGGCCCTGGATGATGCGCACGTACGCAGGCCACTCCACCGCGGAGAAGTCCAACGAGCTGTACCGCAACAACCTCGCGAAGGGCCAGACCGGGCTCTCCGTGGCGTTCGACCTCCCGACCCAGACGGGCTATGACTCCGACCACGAGCTCGCCCGCGGCGAGGTCGGCAAGGTCGGCGTCCCGATCGCCCACCGCGGCGACATGCGCGCGCTCATGGACGGCATCCCGCTGGACACGATGAACACGTCGATGACGATCAACGCGACGGCCGCCTGGCTGCTGGCGCTCTACATCGTCGCCGCCGAGGAGCAGGGCCACGACTCGACGAAGCTCTCCGGCACGACGCAGAACGACATCATCAAGGAGTTCCTCGCCCGCGGGACCTACGCCTTCCCGCCCGGGCCGTCGATGCGGCTGATCGCCGACATGGTCGCCTACACCGTGACCGAGGTCCCGAAGTGGAACCCGATCAACATCTGCTCCTACCACCTGCAGGAGGCGGGCGCGACGCCGGTCCAGGAGATCGCCTACGCGCTCTCCAACGCGATCGCCGTCCTGGACGCCGTCCGCGCGCGGGTCGACGAGGAGCTGATGGGCAAGGTCTTCAGCCGCATCTCGTTCTTCGTCAACGCCGGCGTCCGTTTCATCGAGGAGCACGCGAAGATGCGCGCGATGGGCGAGCTGTGGGAGTGGATCGGCCGCAACCGCTACGGCGTCGAGGACCCCAAGGCCCTGCGCCTGCGCTACGGCGTGCAGGTCAACTCGCTCGGCCTCACCGAGTCCCAGCCGGAGAACAACGTCCAGCGCATCGTCCTCGAGGCGCTCGGCGTGACGCTCGGCCGCGACGCCCGCGCGCGGGCGATCCAGCTGCCGGCCTGGAACGAGGCGCTCGGGCTGCCGCGGCCCTGGGATCAGCAGTGGTCGCTGCGCATCCAGCAGATCCTCGCCTACGAGACCGACCTGCTCGAGTACCCCGACATCTTCGAGGGCTCGAAGGTCATGGAGGGCCTCGTCGCGGAGCTCGTCGAGGGCGCCAAGGCGGAGATGGCGATCGTCGAGGAGCACGGCGGCGCCGTCGAGGCCGTCGGCTACATGAAGGCCGCGCTCGTCGAGTCCCACCGCGAGCGGATCGGCCGGATCGAGTCCGGTGACCTCGTCGTCGTCGG
>DATJEE010000258.1:0-28032 GCA_035496995.1 Solirubrobacteraceae bacterium
GCCTCGGAGATCCGGACCTGGGCCTCGGCGGCGGAGTACTGCGCCTTGATGACCTCCTTCTTCGTCCGGAAGGACTCGATCTTCACGCGCAGGCGCTTCTCGGACTCCGTCAGGCGCTCCTGCTGGGACTGCAGCTCGGCGACCTGCTGGTCGAGGCTCTGCAGCTCGGTCTGCGCGATCTGCTTGCGCTCGAGCGCCGTGCGGGCGAGCTCCTCGTTGCCGGCGGCCAGGGCCTGGCGCGCCTGCGTGTCGAGCTTGACGACGGACTGCTCGAGCTTGGAGGCCTGCATCCCGAGGCGCTTCTTGGCCGTCACGACGTCGGCGATCCCCTTCTTGACGCCCTGCAGCGACTCCAGCTGCTTCTGATAGCTGTAGTCCAGCGTCTCGCCGGGATCCTCTGCCTTGTCCAGCAGCTTGGAGATCTTCGACTTGATGACGGTGGACATCCGCCCGGCCATTCCGGCCATTGCGCCTCCTCGGGAAGTGGGTCCGCGTGGAGTCTTTCTAGCATGCGCGAGCAGGCGGGTCGCAGGGTTCTCGCGGATGGGAGCGCCGCTCCGATCGAGGCATCCCGGCTAAGGTGGCCGCGATGTCGCGCCTGAGTCTCGTCGCACTGCTGTTGCTCGCCGCGCTCGGGGCGAGCGGCTGCGGCCGCAAGATCAACACGGACGACTCCGCGCCCCCCGCGCTGCTCGGCCCGCCGAACCAGTCGCGGGCGAATCTCGGGTTCCCGGAGTTCGCGACGAAGAACACGACGCGCGTGCCGGGCTCGGGCCCGACGCAGATCGCCGCCGCCGTCCTGCGCGCGGTCTACCCCGACCCCGCGCGCCGGCCTGCCGCGATCACGCTCGTCGACGCCGGCGACTGGCGCGTGGCGGTCTCGGCCGCCGCGCTCATGGCGCCGCCGATCAACGCGCCGGTCCTCTTCACGAACGGCACCGACCTGCCCGACGCGACGCGCAGCACGCTGGCGGCGCTGGCGCCGCAGGGCTCGGCCGCCGCGGGCAACGCGCAGGTCATCCGCGTCGGCAACGTCGCCCAGCCGTCCGGCCTGAAGAGCTCGGACATCCCGCCCGGCAACCCGTTCGCCCTCACGCGCTCGATCGCGGGCCTCCTGCGCTCGGCGAAGCCCGGCAAGACGAGCCACGTCATCGTCGCGAGCGCCGACGACCCCTCGTTCGCCGCGCCGGCCGCCGCGTACGCCGCGAAGTCCGGCGATCCCGTCCTCTTCGTCACCCGCGACGCGGTGCCGCCGGAGACGCGGGCCGCGCTCTCGGCGCTCGCCGGCCTCCAGCGCCCGCGCATCTACGTCCTCGGCCCGTCGAGCGTCGTGACGCCGAAGGTCACGCAGGAGCTGCGCCGCCTCGGCCGCGTCAAGCGCATCGGCGGGCAGGACCCCGTGACGAACGCCATCGGGATGGCGCGCTACAGCGACGGCGCGTTCGGGTGGAAGATCGTCGACCCGGGCCACGGCGTCGTCTTCGCGCGCGCCGGCAAGCCGCTCGACGCCGCCGCCGCGGCGCCGCTCTCGGGCGCGGGCACGTTCGGCCCGCTGCTGCTGCTCGACGGCGCCGATCGCGTGCCGCAGCCGCTCGCGCAGTACCTCCTCGACATCCAGCCCGGCTACCAGGACGACCCGGTCCGCGGGGTCTACAATCACGGCTGGATCGTCGGCACGAAGGCCGCGATCTCCGTCGCCGAGCAGGCGCGCATCGACGCCCTCCTGGAGATCGTCCCCGTGCGCACGCCCGACGCGCCGCCCGTGCCATGAGCCAAGCCGAGCATCCCGACCGCGCCGCGCCCGGACATGACGTCACGCTCGACGACGTGCGCCAGTTGATGGGCGCCTCGACGCCGCACTTCGCGCTGCAGCTGCGCAACCGCATCGCCAAGCTCATCCGCTCGCTGCCGCCCGATCACCCGGCGCGCATCGAGGGCGAGCGCGAGGTCGCGCGCCTGACGGCGCTCGGGGTCTCGGGCGAGACGCGCGGGCACGCCGCCGAGCCGGGGATGCGCACGCTGGCGTCGCTGACGCCCGGCGAGCCCGAGCCCGCCGGCCACTGAGCGGGCGCGCGCCGCGCGGTGCGCGAGACTTGACCGATGGCCGATCCCGGCATCCGCCCCGCGGGCATCGACGGCAGCACGCTGCCCGGCCCCTATCCCGTCGGCCGCTACGCCGCCGGGCTGCGCGACTTCCTGCGTGAGCGCCCGCGCGTCCAGGTCTTCGGCGAGGTCTGGAACCTGCGCCTGAGCCGGGCGAAGGTCTACCTCGAGCTGCGCGACGCCGACGGCGCGCTGCCCTGCTCGATGTGGCGCAGCGACCTCGACGCGCTGCGCCTCGGCGAGGGGGCGCTGGCCGACGGCGCGCAGGTCGTCATCGCAGGCGGCCTGGACTACTACGCCGGCACGCGCACGTCGTCGCCGTCGTTCTCCTTCGCGATCGCCGAGCTGCGCGTCGCCGGCGAGGGCGACCTGCTCGCCCAGCTCGAGCGCCTGCGCAAGGCGCTCGACGCCGAGGGCCTGTTCGCGCCACAGAAGCTGCTGGCGCTGCCGGCGCTGCCGCGGACGATCGGCGTCGTCACGGGCGAGGGCGGCAAGGCCCGCGACGACGTGCTCGCCGGGCTGCGCCGGCGCGGCTGGGAGGGCCGCCTCGTCTGGGCCTTCGCGCCGGTCCAGGACCGCCACGCCGCGCCGCGGATCACCCGCGCGCTGCAGGACCTCGCGGCGACCCGCGCCGTCGACGTCATCGTCGTCGCCCGCGGCGGCGGCTCGCTCGCGGACCTCTTCTGCTTCTGCGACGAGACGCTCTGTCGCACGGTCGCACTGCTCGGCGTCCCGGTCATCGCGTCCGTCGGGCACCACACCGACCGCACGCTCATCGACGACGTCGCGGCGCTGAGCTGCTCGACGCCGACGCACGCCGCCGAGTCGGCTGTGCCGGTGCACTGCGCGCAGGCGCGCGGCGAGGTGATCGCGATGGCCCGCCGCCTCGGCGTCCACGGCCGCCGCGCGCTGCTGCACCGCGCGCAGACGCTCTCGCGGTTGGCGCGGGCCCCCGGCGAGCACGTGGCCGGCGAGCGCCGGCGGCTGCACCAGCGCCTGCGCGAGATCCGCGCGGCGGGGCGCCGGCGGATCGCGAGCGACGAGCGCACGCGCATCGCGCGGCGGGCGCTCGTGCTCGATCGCAAGGCCGGGGCCGCGGCGCGCGACGCCCGCGCGGCGACGCAGCTCGGCGCGCTGGCGATGGCGCTTGCCGCGCACGAGCCGCAGCGCACCCTCGAGCGCGGCTACGCGCTCGTGACGGACGCGGCCGGCGAGCTCGTGACGAGCGCGCGGGCCGCACGCGGCGCCGGCGCCGTGCGGCTGCGCTTCAGCGACGCCGCCGTGGATGCGACGATCCGAGACGACGATGACCGACCCTGAGGGCGCCCCGGCGCTGAGCTACGAGGACGCGACGGCGCGCCTGGAGGAGATCATCAAGCGCCTGGACTCCGGCGAGGCCGGGCTGCGCGAGACGCTCGAGCTCTGCCGCGAGGGGCGCACGCTCGTCGAGCTCTGCGCCGCCGAGCTCGAGGCGGTCGGCAAGGGCCTGGAGGAGCTGCACCTCGACGAGCTCGTCGCGCGCCTGCAGGACGGCTCGGGCCAGACCTAACCCTTCAGGCCCGCTTTCAGCCGCTCGTACCCGGGCCGCGGCGTGCCGTCGGCGTCGACGAGCCCCGAGTCGAAGCGGTCCGACGGCTTGGCGCCGGTCCAGTTGTAGAGGTAGATGCGCTTGACGCGGTCGTTCTTGCGGGCGAGGCGCAGCGCGAAGGACACGGCGCGCGCGGCGCGCTGCTCGTCGCGCGGGAAGCTGCGCCCGAACTGGACGATGCCGCCGGTCTCCGTGAGCCAGACGTCGCCGGGGACGGTCCTGAGCAGCTCGCCGAGGCCCGTGTCGCGGAAGCGGTTCGTGTCGGCGTTGTTGTGCAGCCCCCAGATCTTCGGCGTGCCCTTGAGATGACGCCGATACCGCTGGAGGTAGCGGCCCATGCCGGCCTGGTCGAGGACGTCGCCGGCGAGCACCGTGCAGCCCGGGCACTCGGCCTGGACGATGTTGTAGTACGCGGCCGCCCGCGCCGGGTCGTGGCTCGTCGGCTGGCTGGCGTGGTTGATCTCGTTCCACGGCGCGTAGAGGTTCACGGTCGGCCAGAGCTTGCGAAACGCTTGGAAGGCCGTGCGGAACTCCGCGGCGCTCGGGAGCTTCTTGGGGTGCACGCGTGAGTGGCCGAAGGTGATGAACGGCTCGACGCCCGCGGCGGCCGCCCCGGCCAGCCACTGCGTGACGATGTCGCGCTCGAAGGGCACGCTCGCCGTGTCGTAGGACGTCACGAGCCGGGCCTTGGTGATGCCGAGCGCGCGGAAGCGCTTGTCGGCGAACATCTTCAGGCCCTGCTCGCCGATCCCGATCTGCAGGCCCGCGGGCGCAGGCGCGGGCGCGGGCGCCGTGCCGGCAGGGGCGGTCGTCGCGCCGCCGGAGTCGCCGCCGCCGCAGGCCTGCAGGACGAGGGCGAGCGCGAGCACGGCGGCTGTCAGAGGTCGCATCGCAGGCACGGTAGCCCTGACCCTGCCCCGCTAGGCTCGAAACCATGAGCACCTACGACCTCGTGGCCGAACTGCCGGTCCGCATCGACGACTACGCGCTCGAGCCCCTGCAGCAGGACGTCTCCAGCGATTTCCGGCGCAAGTCGACCGTGATCCGCCTTGCCGGCGCGGGCGAGGACGGGGTCGGCGAGGACGTCATCTACGAAGCCGTCGACCAGGAGATCGCCCAGGAGGCGGGCCCGAACCTGCCGCTCGCGGGCGACTGGACGATCGCGAGCTTCTCCGCGCACCTCGCGACGCTCGACCTCTTCCCGAAGGCGCCCCAGCGCGAGGTCTCGCGCCTGTACCGCACGTGGGCCTACGAGTCGGCGGCGCTCGACCTTGCGCTGCGCCAGGCCGGTGAGCCGCTGCACGCCGTCCTCGGCCGCGATGCGCGCCCGCTGACGTTCGTCGTCTCGCTGCGCCTCGGCGAGCCGCCGACGCTCGAGCCCGTGACCCGGCGGCTGGACCGCTACCCGACGCTGCGCTTCAAGCTCGACCCGACTGCCTCCTGGGACGAGCAGATCATCGCCGGCCTCGTCGCGACGGGGGCCGTCGACTCGGTCGACTTCAAGGGCCTGTACGAGGGCACGGCGGTCGACACGCCCGCCGACCCGGTCCTCTACCACCGCGTCGTCGAGGCCTTCCCCGACGCCTGGATCGAGGACCCCAAGCTCACGCCGGAGATCGACGCGCTGCTGGAGCCCCATCGCGGCCGCGTCACGTGGGACGCGAACATCCACTCGATCGCCGACATCGAGGGTCTGCCGTTCGCGCCGCGGATGGTGAACCTCAAGCCGTCACGGCTCGGTGGCATCAAGCCGCTGTTCGACGCCTACGACTACACGGCCGAGCGCGGGATCGGCGCCTACGGCGGCGGCCAGTTCGAGCTCGGCCCGGGCCGCGGCCAGATCCAGTACCTCGCCTCGCTCTTTCATCCCGACACGCCCAACGACACCTCGCCGTCGGGCTTTCACGTCTCCGACCCGCCTCCGGGACTCGGCGCGAGCCCACTGGAGCCCGCGCCGTCGTCAACCGGATTTCGCTGGGGCTAGGTCGCCCTAGATCCCGCGTCTGCCGTAGCCGTAGCCGCCCGTCCCGACGCCGCTGACGAGCACGAGGACCGCCGCGATGATCGCGATGATGGCCGGCAGGCCGAGGACGAGGCACACCCAGTAGACGACTGCAGCCAGCAGAACAGCGATGAGAATCCCGATCATGTGACCAACTCTCCTCCGTGAAGGGACAGGAACATGCTTGTGGAGATACCCGCGAGCATCGGCGCACAAGCGCCGCCGCCCGTCCCCTCATGGTTCTCTCACACGCGCTGGATGAGCGTTCCCGTCCCGAGCCCGCCGCCGCAGCACATCGTCACGAGGCCGACCTCGCCGTCCGTTCGCTCGAGCTCGTGCAGGAGCGTCGTCAGCAGCCGGGCGCCCGTCGACCCGAGCGGATGGCCGAGCGCCATCGCGCCGCCGTTTGAGTTCACCCGGTCCATGTCGGGCTTGAGCTCACGGCTCCAGGCGCAGACGACCGAGGCGAACGCCTCGTTGACCTCGAAGAGATCGATGTCGCCGATCGCCATGCCGTTGCGCTCGAGGATCCGGCGCGTCGCCGGGATCGGGCCCGTGAGCATCGTCACGGGGTCGACCCCGACCGTCGTCTGATCGACGATCCGCGCGCGTGGCGTCACGCCGAGCGCGTCGGCCTTCTCGCGCGACATGAGCAGCACGCCCGCCGCGCCGTCGGAGATCTGCGAGGCGTTGCCCGCCGTCACCCTGCCGTCCGGCCGGAACGCCGGCTTCAGCGAGGCGAGCTTCTCGAGGCTCGTGTCGGGCCGGATGCCCTGGTCGGTCACGCGCAGGTCGCCGTTGGTCTGCATCGGGAGGATCTCGCGCTCGAAGCGGCCCTCCTCGGTCGCCTGGTGGGCGAGGCGGTGCGAGCGCAGCGCGAGCTCGTCCATCTCCGAGCGCGGGATCTCCCACTGGTCGGCGATGAGCTCGGCGCTCTCGCCCTGCATGACGAGGTTGTGCTTCTCCATGATCGCCGGCGGCCACGGCGTGCCGACCTGCTCGAACCACTGCATCCCGACGCCCATCGGGATGTGGCCCATGTGCTCGACGCCCGAGCCGATGACGACGTCGTGGACGCCGGCCGCAATGAGCGCGGCGCCGAAGTTCACCGCCTGCTGCGCGGAGCCGCACTGGCGGTCGACGGTCGTCGCGGCGGCCTCGATCGGCAGGCCGGCCTGCAGCCAGGCGTTGCGGGCGATGTTCCAGGACTGCTCGCCGATCTGCTGGACGCAGCCGGCGATGACGTCCTCGACCTCGGCCGCGTCGATCCCGGCGCGCGCGATGAGCTCGGTGTAGATGGCCCCGAGCAGCTCGTTGGGGTGCGTGTCCCGGTAGTAGCCCTTCTCCGGGTGCCCGCGCCCGATCGGCGTCCGGACGGCTTCGACGATGACGACCTCGCGACCCTGCTGTCCGCTCACTGGCGCTCCTGACGCTCCGCTTGACGCATACCTGCCTCGCCGCACTAAGGTACTCAACCGATCGACCGGGTCAGTCGGGTCACGACCGAGGGGGAGAGATGGAAGAGAAGCTGGGGATCGCGGGGAGCGGTGCCATCGCGACGGGGCTTGCCGCCTGCGCGACGCGGACCAACGGGCACGTCCTGTGGGCGCGCTCGGACGCCTCCGCCGAGCGGGCGACGAAGGCCATCGCCAAGGCCTGCGAGCGCCTGGGCGAGGAATACGACGCGAGCAACGTCACGGTCACGACCGATCTCGCGGACCTCGCGGGCGCGACGTTCGTCGTCGAGGCGATCTCCGAGGACATGGAGCTCAAGGCCGAGCTGCTCGGGCGGCTCGCCGAGGTCGCGGCCGACGACGCCGTGATCAGCACGACGACCTCGTCGCTGTCGGTGAGCGAGCTCGCGGCGGCCGCCGGCAACCCCGAGCGCTTCGTCGGCCTGCACGTCTTCAACCCCGTGCCGCGGATGAAGCTCGTCGAGCTCGCCTATCCCGACGAGGCCAGCGAGGAGACGCGTGGGCGCGCGGCGGCGCTCTGCGCGGCGCTCGACAAGGAGGCCGTCGACGTCCCCGACCTCGCCGGCTTCGTCGTCAACCGGCTGCTGTTCCCGTATCTCTTCAGCGCCGTCGACTTCATGGAGCAGACGGGCCTGCCGCCGGCCTCGATCGACACGTGCATGCAGCTCGGCGCCGCCCATCCGATGGGCCCGATCGCGCTGCTGGACTACATCGGGCTCGACGTCTCGGTGGCGATCGGCGACGCGATCGAGGCGAACGTCCCGCAGCGCCTGCGCGACCTCTGCGCCGAGGGCGTGCTCGGCCGCAAGACCCGCCACGGCCTGTATCCGCCGGAGTTCTACGCCCGCTGAACCGGACCTGAATCCGATTTAGGTCGGCTTCAGCCTGCGCGAGCAACATCGGCAGCGCGACTCGATCGCACCTCCTCCCCAGTAGTACACGACGGGCCCGCCAATGGCGGGCCCGTCGCTTTCTTGCCCGGGTGTGACGGAACCACCCCGGTCCGCCGCACCGCCCTCCCCGCCGTCCCACGGGCGGGGGGATATCCGCTTCAAACGCGCCCGCGCACCAGAACTTGCGCCAACTCGCGTTATACCGCGGATGCGGGCGCGGCGACCTGGCGGCGCTCGCGGATGCGCACGGCCTCGATGCGGTTCTCGCGCACGGCCTCGACGCGGATCGAGTAGCCGTTGGCGTTGATCGTGTCGCCGCGCTTGGGCAGCCGCCCGAGCTTCGCGAAGACGAAGCCGCCGATCGAGTTGTAGGCGTCGCTGTCGACGGGCAGCGTCAGCCCGTAGTCGGCGAGGTCGGTGATCGCGACGTGCCCGCGGACGTACCAGTCGCCGTTGGCGAGCCGCCGCACGTCGCCGCCGGCGGGGTCGGTCTCGTCGTCGATCTCGCCGACGACCTCCTCGATGATGTCCTCGACCGTGACGATCCCGACGACGCGGCCGTACTCGTCGACGACGACCGCCATCGTCGAGCGGTTGCGCTGAAGGTCGGCGAGCAGGTCGTCCAGCGGCTTGGTCTCGGGGACGATCGGCGCCGGCTTGACGGCGGTCTCGAACGAAGCCTCCGGCCCCTCGGCCATGAGGATCCGCGCGAGCGAGTTGGAGTGCACGATGCCGCGGACCTTGTCGGGGTTCTCGTCCTCGGTGACGAGCAGGCGCGTGTGGCCGGTCGAGATGCAGCGCCGCAGCGCGGTCCCGACGTCCTCGCTCACGTCGACGGTCACGACCGCCGGGATCGGCGTCATGACCTGGCGCGCCTGCTGGGCGTGGAGGTGGAAGACGCCCGAGAGCATCCCCGCCTCGCCGGCGTCGAGCTGGCCGCCCGCGCGCGCCTGGGCGATGAGCGCGCGGACGTCACCCGGGCTCGCGCCGTCCTCGAAGCCCTCCTCGCCCTTGATGCCGAGCGGGCGCAGCAGGGCGTTGGAGGCCTTGTTGAGCAGGTGGATGAACGGCCGCATGACCTTGTTGAAGAGGTTCAGCGGGCCCGCGACGCGCTTGGCGACCGCCTCGGCGTTGACGATCGCGTAGATCTTCGGCACCTGCTCGCCGACGGTGATGTGCCCCGCGGTGACGAGGATGTAGGCGATCGCGATCGCGATCGGCGCCGCGACGGCGTGGGCGAAGCCTTCGAACCACGGCTTGACGAGCTCGGCGATCGCGGGCTCGCCGAGGAAGCCGATGCCCAGCGAGGCGAGCGTGATGCCGAACTGGCACGCCGAGAGGTACTCGCTGAGGTCGTCGAGCTGGCGCACGACGATCCGGGCGCGCCGGTCGCCCGCGGCGGCCATCTCCTCCAGGCGGGTACGACGCGAGCGTACGAGGGAGAACTCCGCCGCGACGAAGAAACCGTTGGCGAAGATCAGAACGACGACCGCGCTGAGAAGCAGCGCGGTCAAGCGGTTCGGACGGGGCCGGGCCTAGGGTGTCGGCCGCGACTTCGAGGAAGATCGTCGTTCATTGACGCTGCTGGGCGAAAGGTAGCAGCACCAGGCGCGATCTCCTGGACGTCTATGTGATGTCGATCGCGTCGATCGCCGCGGCGAGCGCGAAGTCGTTCTCCGTGATACCGCCGGCGGAATGCGTCGAGAGCGTCAGGCGGACGTGCTTGTAGCCGTGGACGAGGATGTCCGGGTGGTGGTTGGCCGCGTTGGCTGCGTCGGCGACGGCATTGGCAAGCGCCATCGCCGCCGTGAAGCCGGACAGCTCGTAGTCCCGGACGAGCGTGTCGCCCTCGCGGCGCCACTCCCGGCCTGCCAGCCCGGCGTCGATCTCGCTGTCGCTCAGTCGTGCCATACGCTCTCCTCTGGCCATGCGCATCGTGAGTCTCGTCCCACACGCTACCGAGCTGCTCTACGCGCTGGGCCTCGGCGAGCAGATGGTCGGCGTGACGCACGAGTGCGACTTCCCGCCCGAGGCGACGGATCTGCCGGCCGTGACGCGCAACGTGCTCCCCGACGGTCTCGGCCCGGCGGAGATCGACGCCGCCGTACGCGAGCGCACCGCCGCCGGGGACTCGATCTACGAGCTCGACGAGGAGCTCGTGCGCGAGCTCGAGCCCGACCTCATCGTCACGCAGGCGCTGTGCCACGTCTGCGCCGTGTCCGTCGACGAGGTCCAGGCGCTCGCGCAGACGCTGCCCGGGCCTCCGCGCGTCATCTCGCTGGACCCCACGACGTACGGCGAGACGCTCGGCGACGTGCGGACCGTCGCGCAGGCGACCGACAGCAAGGACGCCGCGCTGGACCTCATCGCCCGCACGGCGCGGCGGGCGGACATCGTGCGGCTCGCGGTGCGCGGCGCCCCGCGGCCGCGCGTCGCGGCGCTGGAGTGGATGGACCCCGTCTTCGTCGCCGGGCACTGGACGCCGCAGCTCATCGAGATGGCCGGCGGCGAGGACGTGCTCGGGTTCGCCGGCGAGCCGTCGCGCCAGGCGACGTGGGAGGAGGTCGCGGCGGGACAGCCGGAGGTCGTCATCGTCATGCCGTGCGGCTACGACGCCGCGCGGGCGCTCGTCGAGGCCGAGGAGTTCGCGGACCGGCTGCGGGCGGTCGGCGCCGACCAGGTCGTCGCCGTCAACGCGTCGGCGTACTTCTCGCGGCCGGGCCCGCGGCTCGCCGACGGCCTCGAGCTGCTCGCCCACATCCTGCACCCCGACCGCGTGCCGACCGCGCCGGCCGAGGCGCTGGTGGTCGAGCTCTGACTCCCCGCACCGTCGTCTACCTGCACTCCTCGGCGGGGCGCTACGGCGCCGACCGCCAGCTCGCGCTGCTCGCGGGCGGACTGGACCCGGCGCGCTACCGCGCGCTCGTCGTGCTCGCGATGGACGGCGAGCTGCGCGCCGACCTGCAGGCGGCGGGCGTCGAGGTCGTCGTCCGGCCGCTCGCGGTCCTGCGGCGCGCGGCGATGTCGCCGGCCGGCCTGGCGCGGATCACGGCCACGCTGGCCCGCGACGCCGGCGGGATCGGGCGCCTGGCCCGCGGGCGGGGCGCCGCGCTGATCCACACGAACACGTCCGTGACGCTCGGCGGCGCCGCCGCGGCACGGGTCGCCGGGATCCCCCACGTCTGGCACGTGCGCGAGATCTACGCGGGCTTCGAGCGCGTCTGGCCCGCCTACCGGCGGCTGCTGCTGACGGCCGCCCGGCTGCCCTGCGTCTCGGCGGCGACGGCCGCGCAGTTCGCGGGCGACCCGCGCGCGGTCGTGCTGCACGACGGGCTCGGCGTCGCGCCGGTGCGGGGCGAGCGCGCCGCGGCGCGGGCGGCGCTCGGCCTGCCCGCCGACGCGTTCGTCTGCGCGATCCTCGGCCGCGTCTCGACCTGGAAGGGTCAGGACGTGCTGATCCGCGCGCTCGCCGGCCTCGGCGCCGGCGACCGCTCGGTCGTCCTCGTCGCCGGCGACGCCTGGCTCGGCGAGGAGGCCCGCGTGCAGGAGCTGCACGAGCTGGCGGCGTCGCTCGGCGTCGACGAGCGCGTGCACTTCGCCGGCTTCCGGCCCGACGTCGAGAACGTCTACGGCGCCGCCGACGTCGTGGCGGTCCCGTCGACACAGCCCGACCCGCTGCCGAACTCCGCGCTGGAGGCCGCCGCCGCGGGCTGCTGCGTCGTCGCGGCCGCCCACGGCGGCCTTCCAGAGATCGTCTCCGACGGCGCGACCGGCGTGCTCGTCACGCCCGGCGACCCGGCCGCGCTCACGGCCGCGCTCGCGCGCCTGCGCGACGACCCCGCGCTGCGCGCGCGCCTCGGCGCCGCCGCGGCCGCCGACGTCCGCGCGCGCTTCGCCCCGGCGCTCTTCCTCGAGCGCACGCAGGCGCTGTACGACGAGCTGCTGGGCTGAGGCGCCGTCAACGAGCCCGAGTGGGTGGTCGACTCCGCGCCCGGCGGACCGCGGTGCGCTGCCTGCAGCGATGAGGGTGTCCGGAGGTAGCGCGAGGCCGAGCACGGTCGGTGCGCGGGGGGTGTGGTGGCACGCGTCCCTATATGGGACGCAATCCGCCAGACCCCCCGGCGGACCGCCGCGGCGCCCGCGCCTTTTGCCTTATTGATGCAGGAGGCGTCCGGACGACACCCGCAAACCGCGGAGACCGCCCGCCGTCAGACGCCGGCGGCGCTCTTCGCGACCATCACGGAGCCGACCGCGAGCGCGACCCCGAGCGCCACGCAGGCGACGTAGACCGGGGTCGCGGCGGACCGGCGGCGGTCGGCGACCTCGAAGAGCAGGAAGCCGACGATGCCCCCGGCGATCAGGCCGCCGACGTGGCCGCCCTTGGAGATGCCGGGGATGAGGAACGTGATGCCGAGGTTCAGCAGCAGCGTGACGCCGAGGCCCGACTGCATCGGGTCGATGCCGCGGGCGCGCATCGCGAGGATCGCCGCGAGCATGAGCCCGAAGACCGCGCCCGAGGCGCCGACGGTCGGCGTGTTCGGAGTCAGCACGAGCGCGCCGAACGAGCCGCCGACGAGCGAGACGCCGTAGATGAGCCCGAAGCGCAGCTTGCCGATCGCGGGCTCGAGGATCTGCCCGAGGAAGTACAGGAAGTACATGTTGAAGCCGATGTGGATGATCCCCGCGTGGAGGAAGCCGGCGCTGACGATGCGCCACCAGTCGCCCTGGGCGACGAGCGGCCCGTAGAGCGCGCCGTGCTGGTAGACCGTGCCGCCGACGCCGTTGATCGGCGCGCCGGAGCCGAGCATCGCGACCCACGCGATGACGTTGATCGCGATGAGCGCGTACGTCAGCTGCGGCTCGCTCGTGAGCGTCGCCGCGGTGCGGACCTTCGTCTTCTGGCGCGCGCACTCCGGGCAGCGCATGCCGACCGGCGTCGCCGTCATGCAGTCGGTGCAGATCGGCCGGTCGCAGGCCGAGCACGACACCGCGGTCTCACGACCGGGATGGCGGTAGCACGTCGTCGCGGTCGAGGTTCCCATGCGTCAGCTGACGCTAGCAGCCGTCCCAGCGCTCCCGGCGCGCTACGAGAGCGTCGCCGAGATGACGGGCTTGCGCGTCGGGATCCTGCTGCCGCCGAGCGGCTCGTCGGTGACGAGCACGGCCTTGACGCCGGAGAGGTCGCCGGGCACGGCGACGGTCGCGTGACCGTCGCGGCTGACGTTGAACAGCGCGTCGGTCGGCTCGGGCGTCCTGCCGCCGCCGTGGTCGAGCCAGACCTCGTAGACGCGGCCCTCGTCGGGCGCCGGCATGCCGGCGACGACGAGCTTCGCGCCGCCCGCGGTCACGCGCACCTGCGCGCTCGCGCCGGGCGCGCCGACCTGCGCCACGACGGTGCGCGGCGTCAGCCCGCCGTCGCCGCCGCTCGTGAGCAGCACGCCGCCGCCGATCCCGAGCGCCAGCGCGATCGACGCGAGGCCGACGGCCGGCAGCGGACGCAGCGCGAGCAGGCTGAAGCGGCGCCTCGGCGCGACGGGCTCGGGGGGCCGGTCGGCGCCGTGGCCCGCGGCCAGCAGCAGCTCGGACTCGGCCCGCACGATCGCCATGACGCGGTCGCGGATCGGCGGGGGCGCGGTGAGCTGCGGCACGCCGCTGAGCAGCGCGTCGCCGACGAAGCGCAGCTCGGCGACCTTGTCGGCGCAGAACGAACACTGGCCGAGGTGGGCCTCGAAGAGCTCCCACTCGCCGTCGGGCATGGCGCGCAGGACGTAGCTCGCGGCGTCGTCGACGCGGGGGCAGCCGAGGTCGTTCACGGCATGACCTCGCGGAGGCCGCCGAGCTGGGCGCGCATCTTCTCGAGACCGAGGCGCATGCGTCCCTTGACCGTACCGATCGGGGTGTCGAGCATCGACGCGATTTCCGTCTGCGTGAAGCCGCCGAAGTAGGCGAGCTCGATGACGCGGCTCTGCTCGGGCGGCAGGGTCGTCAGGACCTGGCGGATCTCGCTGGCCTCGTCGAGGCGGGCGACCTCGACGTCGGTGCGGTCCTTGGCCTCGAAGCGCTCCTCGATGCCCTCGTCGCTCGCGCGGCGGCGGTCGTGGACGACCGAGCGGCGCAGCGAGTCGATCGCGCGGTTGTGGACGATCCCGAGGACCCACGTGCGGACCGAGCCGCGGGCGCGGTCGTAGCGCGCGCCGCTGCGCCAGAGCGAGAGGAAGGCCTCCTGCACGACGTCCTCGGCGGCGCCGCGCGTGCCGCACATCCGGTAGGCGAGCGAGAAGGCGGCGCTCGAGTGGCGCTCGTAGACGACCTCGAAGGCCGCGGCCTCGCCGCGGCGGACGAGCTGCATGAGGTCCTCGTCGGCGAGGTCGCGCAGCTCGGTCGGCTGGTGCTCGGTGCTGTTCTTGCGCAGGCGTGCCATGTGTCCTCGGGATACGCCCGCGGAGCGATTGCGGATCAACGGCCGCGCGTCAGTCGTCGTGGCGCGCGAGCTTGCGCGCCTCGTCGCGGGCAGCGCGCAGGGTGCGCTGGGCGAGGTCGAGCGGGTTCTTCGAGGCGGCCTGGTGCTTCTTGCGCTGCGCGCGCACGCGCAGGATGACGAGCGCCGTGCCGGCGGTCGCGCCGGCGGCGGTTGCGACGACGGGGCGCACCCAGTTGCGCGGGTCGCGCATCGCGCCGATCTCCCAGCTCTCGAGCTCGTCGACGGCGGCGTCGGTGATCTCCTGCAGCGTGGACTCCAGGCGCGTCTTGAGGTGCTCGGGCGGATCGACGGGCGCGAGCGCGCGGCGCAGCATCTGCTCGAAATCGGTGTGGGCGACCTCGTTCACGACGTCTTCACGATCTCCTCGAGCTGCTTGATGGCCCGATGCAGGAGCACCTTCGTGGCGCCGTCGGTCTTGCCCATCGCACGAGCGATCTCGCGGTTGTCCATGCCGAGGGCGAAGCGCATGATGAGCGCCTCACGGCGCTCCTCGGGGAGGTGCTTGATGCCCGCGATGATCCGCGCCAGCTCATCGCGGCCCTCGACGAGGTCCTCGGTCGTGTGCATCGCGCTGAGCACCGTCGTGTCGTCGATCGGCGCCTGTGGCCGCCGCGCGCGATCGCGGTAGAGGTTCGCGGCGAGGTTGTGGGCGATGCGGATGAGCCATGGCCGCAGCGGCCGGCCGTGCGACTCGGCCTGCGCGCGCTCGAAGTGGCGGTAGGCCTGCAGGAAGGTCTGCTCCGTGAGGTCCTCGGCGTCGTGGTGGTTGCCGACGCGGTAGTACGCGTAGGAGTAGACGTCGCGCAGGTGGGAGCTGTAGAGCTCCGAGAACTCCCGGTCCAGCCGGGCCTTGTCCTTGGGCTCCACGCATTCAGACTAGCCCTCCGCCCGCCCCTCGGCGCTGTGCCCGTTGCCGCCCGACGCGCTCGTCGCGAGGACGGCGGTGTCGGCCGCGCTGCGCTGGAAGCGCCCGCCCGGGGCCGTGACGCCGGCGGTGAAGGACTCGGGGTCGATGCGGCCGTCGACGAGCGCCGCGAGCCCGTCGATCGTCGGTGACGGCACACCCTCGCGGTGCATCGTCGCGGCGAGCAGCCCGACGCCGTCGAGCGCCTCGCTGGACTGCCCGAGCGCCGCGCCGATGCGGTCGGCCGGCATGCCCTGCCCGAGCAGCTCGCCGGCGCGGCGGTTGCGGCTGCCCTCGGCGGTCACGGTGGCGACGAGGTCGCCCGCGCCGGCGAGGCCGGCGAACGTCTCCGGCAGCCCGCCGCGGCGCCGCGAGAGCTCGTCGACCTCGGCGAAGACCTTGCCGGCGGCCGCGCCCGCGGCGTTGGGGCCGTTGACGCCCGCGGCGGCGGCAGCGAGCGCGGCGGCGTTCTTCGCCGTGCCCGCGAGCTCGACGCCGGCGACGTCGATCGTCGTCGTCGCATCGAAGCCGGCGGCCTTGAGCACGCGCTTGAGCTGCTCGGCGAAGACGGCGTCCTCGGAGCCCACGACGAGCGCCGCGCCGCTGGCGAGCGCGTCGGCGGCGTGGCCGGGGCCGCCGATGCAGGCGACGGCGCGGGCGTCGACGCGCTCGGCGACGTAGGCGCTCGGCAGCATGCCGTTCGGCGCGACGAGGCCCTTGGAGAGCACGACGACGCCGCTCGACGGGCCGATCGCGCCGGCGTGCGCGCCGACGGCGACCGGGAGCGCCGCCGCCGGGACGGCGAAGCAGACGAGGTCGGCGCGGTCGAGCGCGAGGTCGTCGGCGCAGGTGACGTGGACGGCGTCGGGCAGCGGGACGCCGGGGAGGTAGTGCTCGTTGACGCGGTCGCGGGTGAGCGTCTCGACCTGCTTGCGCATGCGGCAGCCGAGCTCGACCTCGAGGCCCGCGCGGGCCAGGGCGACGGCGAGGCCCGTGCCCCACGAGCCGGCCCCGACGATCGCCGCGCGGCGCAGCGGCGGGGTGCCGCCGAGCCAC
This sequence comes from Solirubrobacteraceae bacterium, assembly GCA_035496995.1. Lineage (GTDB taxonomy): Bacteria > Actinomycetota > Thermoleophilia > Solirubrobacterales > Solirubrobacteraceae > CADCVQ01. Next base: position 16,503 of record DATJEE010000258.1, read on the forward strand.
TCCCACTGCAGCTCGACGCACGGCCACAGGCGCGCGGTCACGGCGCGCGCGAGCGAGGGCGAGGGTTCCTCGACGTGCGGGAAGCGCAGCGGGCGCCCGGCGCGGATGCGGACCTTGTGCGGGCGGATGCGCCAGCCGCGGCGGATCGCCTCGGTGCCGATGAGCGCCATCGGGACGACGGGCGCGCCGGTCTCGAGCGCGAGGCGCCCGACGCCGCGCTTGGGCGCGCCGAGCGCGCCCGGGCGCGTGCGGGTGCCCTCGGGGAAGATGACGACGATGTCGCCGCGCTCGAGGATCATGCGGGCCGTCGACATCGCGTCGCTGTCGCCGCGGCCGCGCTCGACCGGGAAGGCGCCGAGCGAGCTGAGAAACCACGCGACGAAGCGGTTGTGGAAGAGCTCGGTCTTCGCGACGAAGTACGTCGGCCGGCGCAGCATCATGCCGATGACGAACGGGTCCATGAACGAGCGGTGGTTGGCCGCGATGATGATCGGGCCCGTCTTGGGCACGTGCTCACGCCCGATCCGCTCCATCCGGAAGTACACGGTGAAGAACGGCTGCAGGATGGCCCGGGCGATGAGATAGACGAGGCGGTTGACGCCGCGCTCGCGGGCGCGCTCCAGCAGAAGGGTGCGATCCATGTCATCGATACCCGTCCTGTTGGCGGGCGTTACAGTCCTGGCGGATGGTCGTCGACCGCGCCAAGATGATTCGCGGAGCTTTCGCCGGTGCGGTGGCGGCCGGGGTGTGGGCGGCGCAGCAGCCGCTCGACAAGCCGGTGTTCGGCGTCGACTTCGACGACACCGAGCTGCTCGGCAAGGCCGTCACGCGCGGGGCCGCGTGGCCCGTCGTCGGGATGGCGATGCACCTCGGCAACGGCGCGCTGTTCGGCGCGGGCTACGCCGTGGTCGCCCCGCGGCTGCCGCTGCCGTCGTGGAGCCGCGGGCCGCTCGCCGCGCTCGCCGAGCACCTCGCGACCTGGCCGCTGACGATCGCCGTCGACCGCATCCACCCCGCCCGCGGCGAGATGCCGCCGCTGTCGGCGAACTGGCGCGCGTTCGCCCAGGGCACGTGGCGCCACCTCGTCTTCGGCGTCGTCCTAGGCGAGCTCGAGCGGCGCCTGAACGCCCCCCAGGACCCCGACCTGCCGCCGTTCGAGCACATCATCTCGAGCAACGGCCACGGCAAGCTCGAGCACGCAGCGATCGCGTCGGCGGGCGCGGCCGCGGCTGCCGAGGACGAGGAGCCCGAGGCGTAGGAGCCGGCTACCGGCCGGCCGCTGCGGATGGGCAGGACTGCCCGTGGCAGCCCGGATCGCTGGCCGGCGCGAGCGCGGGGATGATCAGCGCGATGGCGGTGGCTGCGAAGACCGTCGCGAGACGTCGCCTCATGCCCGCGCTATACCCAGGCGAGACGTGCGTCAATCCGCATCCTGTCTGCAGGGATTGCCGGGCCAAGCCCGCCTTCGGACTCGAACCGAAAACCTCTTCATTACAAGTGAAGTGCTCTGCCAGTTGAGCTAGGCGGGCGGGGGTCGCTGGAGGCTAGCGACCGACCGGCCGCCTCGCCGTCAGGACGACGGCGCGGAAGGAGCCCGCCGGACCTGACCGGAAGTCCGGTCGCCGCGCCTCGCGCCCGCGCCGTCTGGCAACCTGAGCGGCGATGAGCACGGCAGCGACCACGGACGGCCCGCCCGAGGAGCGCGCGCTCGGCGACGGCCTGATCAGCAACCTGCTCGGCGGCGACGCCATCCGCGGGATCGCGATGACGATGGTCTTCCTCGCCCACGTCGCGGTCAACGCCGACCCCGGTGCGGGGCTGGAGAACTACCACTTCTTCAAGGAGATCGTGGGGCGCTTCGACCTCGCGCTGGCGACGTTCTTCGTCCTCTCGGGGTACCTCATCGCGCGCCCGTTCCTGCGCTCGTTCGTCCTCGACACGAAGCGCCCGTCGGTGCGCCGCTTCACGCGCAACCGCGTGCTGCGGATCGTCCCGGCCTTCTTTTTGATCTCGGCGATCGTCCTGCTGATCTTCGGCCTCGACGGCGCGGTCGGCCCGACGCCCGACAACCCGACCGGCACGGCGCCGCCATCAACCTGGTGGCAGATCGTCTCGGTCTTCACGTTCACGCAGAGCTACACGACCGGCTCGGCGACGTTGCCGATCGGCCAGGACTGGTCGCTGGACGTCGAGGTCGCGTTCTACGCGGCGATCCCGATCGCCGCGGCGATCTCCTATCGCCTGGGCCGGCGACTGAAGACCCCCGAGAGCCGCGGGCTCGCGGCGCTCATCTTCGTCGGCGTGCTGGCCCTCGTCAGCATCTACCTGCGCCAGCACAACGACAACACGCTCGCGACGCTCGCCAGCCCGCCGCTGATCATCTACGCGTTCCTGCCGGGCATCGCGCTGGCGATCGCCGAGCCGTGGGCAGTGCCGATCTTCCGCGGCAACCCGCGCCGGGCCAAGCGCTTCGCCTGGTCGATGCTCGCCGCCGCGGTCCTCTGCTGGGCCCTGTACTGCTACTGGGACTTCAACGTCCAGACCACGGCGATCCACCACGCGCTCGGGCGCCGGTCGCTCGTGTCGGCGCTGTTCGGCATGGCGCTGCTCGCCGCCCTCATCGCCCTCCAGCTCGGGGTCGGCAAGATCCCGCGCATCATCGACAACCGCTGGACGAACTTCATGGGCGAGCGCTCCTACGCCTTCTACCTCATGCACATCGCGGTCATCCTGCTCGTCATCGACCTCATCGGCGCCGACGCCGGGACGCCGGCGCTCATCGTCGGGATGCTGGTCATCGCCTTCCCCGTCACCGTTGCGCTGTCGGCGCTGTCGTGGAAGTTCTACGAGCGGCCGTTCCTCGAGCGCCGCCTGCCCTGGGCGCCCGGCCTGCGCCCGGAGAAGGACAGCGCCCACGAGGTCGCCGACCCCGCCCCGGACCCCGAGCCGCAGCCGGCCACGACCCCCGCCTGATGCTCGGCCGCGCGCGATCGGCAGCACGTGCGGCGCGCCTCGGGGCCGAGCGCGCGCGCTTCGAGCTCTGGGCGCGGCGCCTGGATGCCGCGCTGCGCCGCGCCGGCGGGCGGCTCGTCCTCGAGGCGCCCCACGGCGCGCACTACTACGAGCTGCCGCACATCGAGATCCACCCCTACGGGCCGGGGGGCGGCACGCTGACGCTGCGCTTCGGCGAGCACGTACGGCTCGGCCGCGACCTCATCCTCGACGTCTGGGCGGCGCACGAGAACGTCTTCGAGCTCGGCGACGCAGCGACGTTCCGCGCCGGGACGCGCGTGCAGCTGCACGGCGGCACGGTGCGCGTCGGCGCCCACTCGACGATCCGCGACTACTGCTTCCTCGACGCGAGCAGGGGCGGCGAGATCCGCATCGGCGACGACGTCGAGATCGGCCAGCAGGTCGCCTTCCACTGCGTCGAGCTCCTGGACCTCGGCGACCGGGTCGCCGTCGGCGAGCGGGTCAGCATCTTCGACTCCGACCACGTCCACGACGGAAGCGACGTCAAGTCGCCCGACCAGGGGATCGCCGTGACGCCCGTCGTCATCGGGACGAACACGTTCCTCGGGGCCAACTCGCTCATCCTGCGCGGCGTGACGATGGGCCCCAACGGCATGCTCGCCGCCGGCTCGCTCGTGCGTGCCGGCGAGTATCCGGGCGGCTTCCTCTACGCCGGGTCGCCGCTGCGCGCCGTGCGGCCGCTCGGCAAGGTGCCGGGCGCCGCCGATCGCGATCTCACGACGACCTGAAAGCCTTGACCTAGACGGACGGCCCGCGACGTCCGCCGGGCATTCGTGCAGGATGTAGGGGGTGAGCACGACGCAGCAGGGCACCGCCCGCGACGCCCTGCGGCGGCTGAGCTTCCTCTACCAGGACGGCATCGTCCTGTGCGCGACGCTCCGCGGGCTGGACGGGATCGGCCTGCTCGAGCCGTCGCTGCAGCGCGAGGAGCCGGTCGCCGCGGTCCGCCCCGGGCTGACGGAATCGGGCTTCGCGCACCTGCGCGTCGGCCTGCGCTCGCTCTCCCAGGCGGGCTGGATCGTGCCCGCGCCCGGCATGACGCCCGACGCGACGACGCTCTCGTGGACCATTTCCGGCCGTGCGGCGATGGCGCACCGCGACAGCTACCTCGACCTCGGCGCGTACCTCGCGACGTTCGCCGGCGGCCAGGCGGAGACCTGGACCGCGCCCTGGGACGCCGACCGCCGGGCCCGCTTCGCCGACCTCGTCGAGCTCGCCGCCGCGCGCTGGCCGGCCGACGACCCCGCCGACGACGTCGTCGCCGCGCACCTCGACGGCGCCCTCGCCGCACCCGCCCTGCTGTGGCTCGACGCGACCGACCGCCTGCGCGGCGCCGGCCCCGACCTGCCGCCCGACGAGCACGGCGCGCAGCTCGCCCGCCTGCTGACCGTCCTCGGCTGGCTCGGCGCCGACGGCTCCTGGACCGCCGAGGGCGCCTGTGGGCTGGACTTCGTCGACCACCTCGGCCTCGCCGGCTCCTACCTGCCGACCTTCGCCCGCCTGCCCGAGCTCTACGGCGGCGAGCCGGCCGCCGACAACCCGCTCGTCCAGCGCGAGCTGAACATCCGCGCGAGCACCGCCGCGCACGCGCGCTACTTCTCCGACGCCGATCCGTTGCTCGCGACGGTCTTCGATCGCGAGCCGCTGTCGGCGCAGCCGTCGTCCGTCGTGGACTCCGCCTGCGGCGACGGCGCCTGGCTCGCCCACATCCACGCGTTCGTCCGTGACCACACGCTGCGCGGGCGCAACCTCGGCGCGTACCCGCTGCGGATGGTCGGCGCCGACGTCGACGAGGCCGCCGCCGCCCGCGCCCGCCTGACGCTCGCCGCCGCCGGCGCCGACGCGCTCGTCGTCCGCGGCGAGACGGGCGAGCCCGAGGCGCTGGGCGAGACGCTCGCCGAGCACGGCCTCGACATCGCCGACGCACTGCACGTCCACGCCTTCGCCGACCACGACCACCCCTGCGCCCCCGTCACCGGGCTCGCCGCCGCGCCCGCGATGTCCAGTGGCGCCTACCTCGACGACAGCGGCCGCGCGCTCGATCCCGCCGACGTCGAGGCCGGCCTCGCGATGCACCTCGCGCGCTGGACGCCGCACGCCGCGCGCCACGGGCTCATCGTGCTCGAGGCCCACGGCCACGGGCCGCTCGTGACGCTCAAGCACCAGGGCACGCTGCACAGCCTCGCCTTCGACGCCTACCACGGCTACTCGCGCCAGTACCCCGTCGAGCGGCGGGCGTTCATCGCCGCGTTGCGGCGCGCCGGGCTCGTCCAGGCGGCGACCGGCGAGCGCCGCTACCCGACCTCGCGGCCGTTCGTCGCGGTGAGCGTCAACCACCTGCGCGACGGCCGCAACGGCGTCGAGCTGCCCGGCTGCGATGACCCCACGCCGGGGCGCATGGCCGACACCTGGCGCCCGGACCCCGGCACCGACCTGCGCGACGGCGAGGGGCTGCACCGGCTGCTCTACGAGAGCGGCGACCTGCGCTACCCGCGTGGCTGGTCGGCGGCCCCGACGAGCATCATCGTCACGCAGGCGATGGAGGAGCTCGAGGGGCGGCTGGCGACGCGCGCGCGCGGCGACATCCTGCGCGTGCTCGACTACGGCACCGGCACCGGGCTGGCGGCGACCGAGCTCCTCAAGGCCTGCCGCGAGCGCGGCTTCGATGCGCGGCTCGAGCACGCCGGCGTGGCGCTCGAGGTCCACCTCGTCGACATCCCCGGCAGCTGGTTCGCCCGCGGCTACGACATCCTCTCGGCGAGCGGCTGGACGCGCTTTCACTCGATGATCGGCGCCGACGGCCGCTTCCGCCCGCTCGGCGAGGTCACGGGCGGGCTGCAGATGGACGTGATCCTCTCGAGCATGGTCTTCCACCTCATCAAGCCGCGGGCGTTCGAGCGCGTCGTCGGCGGCCTCGGCGCGCTCTGCAGGCCCGGCGGCCGCCTGCTGTGGAGCACGCCGGACGTCGGCCCCGCGGGCCCGTTCGCGGTCCTCTTCCATGACCCCAACCGCGCCCTGCGCGCGCACTGGAAGGCGCTCGTCGCCGGTGACGCCGAGCCGCGCACGGAGCTGCAGCGCGACGCCGTCGCCGTGGCCCAGCGCGCCCGCGACGGCGCGCCGCTGATCGCCGACGACCGCGCCGACAAGCGGATCCTCAAGGACGCCAACACCCGCGACGGGCTCGGGCAGATGCTCGCCGCGCGCTTCACCGGCGCGATCACGACGCAGGCGCACGAGATCGCCGACCGCGAGACGCTCGACACGCTGCTCGTCCCCTCCAACCAGGGCGAGTACCTGCCGGAGATCGAGGACGTCGCGATCCGCGAGGCGGTCATCGAGGAGCTGCTCAGCGGCGACGTGCTGCCCGTGCTGCACGCGAGTCCGGCGGGCACCGCGCTGGGCTACAACGTGCACTGGACCTTCGGGGACTTCCGCCGCCTGAGCGAGTGAATGCCTAGGCTGTCGGCATGATCACGACGACAACCTCCCCCGCGGTGCGCGCATGAGCGACGCCTTCGAGCCGCTGACCATCTCCGACGACCTCGGCACGAAGCCGGCGGTCCCCGCGCCGACCGGCACCCCGCCCGCCGAGCTCGCGACCGACGACGTCGTCGTCGGCGAGGGCGCCGCCGCCAAGCCCGGCGACCACGTCCACGTCCACTACGTCGGCGTGTCGTTCTCCAACGGCAAGCAGTTCGACTCCTCCTGGGACCGCGGCGCCCCGTTCGACTTCCCGCTCGGCGCCGGCCGCGTCATCAAGGGCTGGGACTTCGGCGTCACCGGAATGCGCGAGGGCGGGCGGCGCACGCTCGTCATCCCGCCCGAGCTCGGCTACGGCGCCCGCGGCATGGGCCCGATCGCGCCGAACGAGACGCTCGTCTTCGTCGTCGACCTCGTGAAGGTCGGGTAGGCCGCATGCGCGCACGCACAGCGACGATCGCGCTGCTCGTGGCGGCCGCGCTCGGCACCGCGGCCTGCGGCGATTCGAACAAGACGACGTCGACGCCCGCCGCGGCCGCGCCGCCGGCGACGGCGACGGTCACGACGCCCGACGTGACGGTGCAGACGCCGCCGGCGACCGCGACGCAGACGGCCACGACCCCCGCCCCGACGAAGACGACGGCCACGAAGCCGAAGTCGACGTCCTCCAAGGCGATCTCCAAGGACCTCAAGTCCAAGCCCGCGATCCCGAAGCCGACCGGCAAGCCGCCCAAGACGCTCGTCGTCAAGGACATCGTCAAGGGCACGGGCGCGACGGCGAAGGCCGGCGACGCGATCACCGTGCAGTACGTCGGCGTCGACTTCAAGACCGGCAAGCAGTTCGACGCATCGTGGGACCGCGGCCAGCCGTTCCAGTTCCAGCTCGGCGCGCAGATGGTCATCCCGGGCTGGGATCAGGGCGTCGCCGGCATGAAGGTCGGCGGCCGGCGCGAGCTCGTCATCCCGCCGGACCTCGCCTACGGCCCGCAGGGTCAGCCGCCGGCGATCGCGCCGAACGCGACGCTCGTCTTCGTCATCGACCTCGTCAGCACGGGCTGACCGCCTGACGGGGAGCGGGTGGCTACGCCGCCCGCTCCTCGAAGGCCTCGCTCATCCCCTCGGCGAGCGTGCCGAGCTCGTCGCGCAGCGCGCGGACGTCGCCGGCCAGCCGTTGCTGGTTGGCGACGTCAGTCGACGCCGAGACGCTCAGCAGCGAGCCGCGGATCGAGTCCAGCTCGACGACGATCCGCTCCATCTGGTCATAGAAGGACTCCAGCTGGGACTCCATCTTGCGCTGGACGGTGAGCTGGTGCTCGAGCGCCTCGATGAGCTCGGTCTTGCCCGAGCCCTCGAGCTCGCGCAGCCGCGCGGCCACCCGCGCCGGCGGCGACTCGTCCAGCGCCTCGTAGAGCAGCTGCGCGCGCGAGGCCGACAGCTCCATGAGCGTCACGAGCGCGTCGACCTCCGTCGAGACCTCCTCGTAGGGCAGCTCGGCGCGCTCGATCGCCTCGCGGATGCGGGCCTCGATCGCGCGCGCGGCGAGCAGATGGCGGCGGACGTCGGGCGCGAGCGTCCGCGGGTCGAGGTGCTTCGTGCCGGCGGTCAGCTCGCTGCGGCGCTCGGCGCGCACGCGCCCGAGCACCTGCTCGGCCTCGTCCTCGTCGAGGAACGTCCGCGCGACCGCCACGGCGTAGATGACGAGCGCGACGAGGAGCGCGACGAGGACCGACCCGCCGACGAGCACCGCGGCCCCCATCGTCCCGACGAGCAGCACGATGTTGAAGGGCTTGGCCGCGGCGTTGGCGACGAGCGCGCCGGCGAACTCGCTGCGGCTGTAGGGCTGTTTGGCCGGGAGGTTCACCGTCCTAGAAGAACGAGCTGATGCTGCGGTAGACCGTCTCGATGTCGTCGGTGTTGCCGGTGTACGGCTTGCCGCCCGAGGCCCCCGAGATCTGCGCGAGCCGGTCGGCCGCCCCCGCCGCCCCGGCGGAGTACGCGATCGTGAAGACCCGCACCCGGCGCGAGGAGTCGCCCTGCTCGTCGAGCTTGCGCACGAGCGCCTGGACCGATGTCGTGGAGTCCGTGTCCTCGCCGTCGGTCAGCAGCACGACGGCGTTGATGCGGCTCGTGTCGGCGAGCTTCTGGACCTGGCCGACGCCCTCGTCGGTCGCGTCGTAGATCGCCGTCCCGCCGTCGGCGACGAGCCCCGACACGAGCCCCTGCAGGCGCCCGCGGTTGCCCCCGATCGGCGCGATCGGCGACAGCGGCGTGACCTTGTCGTTGAAGATCGTCAGCCCGACGCGGTCCTGCGGCGCGACCTCGCGCAGGAACGCGCGCAGGCCCTGCTTGGCGTTGACCAGGCGATTTTCGTCGTTCATCGAGCCCGAGGTGTCGACGACGAGCAGGACGTTGGCGGGCTTGCGGTCCTCGCGCCAGGCCTTCTTGACGGCGTCGAGCACGCGCGGCTCGGGCAGGCCCAGGACGCGCTCGGGCTGGGCCGGGTCGACGCCGTTGGCGGCGGTCAGCGGCGCCTCGGGCCGGGCGTTGAGGTCGGCCGGCCGGAACCCGTTGCGCGCGGCGGTCGCGGCGTCGATGTTCTTCGCGAGGTAGTCGCCGAAGGCCGCGGCGCCCTGCTTCTGGGCGGCCGTCACCCAGGGCGCGTTGATGGCGATGTACGGGTTGTCGGAGAAGAACGTGCCCTCGGCGGGGTAGATCGCGACGAGCTTGTCGCGGCTGCCGCGGCGCTGGTTGAAGTCGACGAGCGTCGCCTCCTCCATCGCGACGGCGGACGCGTAGCCGGCGCCGTTGGCGCGCAGCTGGTCGGAGATGAACAGCGTCGTGTCGCCGTAGTGGACGATCGACTGCTCGATGTCCTTGACCTGCGCGCGGGCGGCCGTGATGTCGGCCGTCGTCAGCCCCTCCTTCTTGCCGGTCGCCGCGTAGTACTCGGCGACGACCGCCGACAGGCCGGAGGTCGAGAAGTCCGGGTTCGTGTGCACGAGCTTGAACGGCCCGAACTCGGGGTGCCCGAATGCGCCCCAGCCCTCCTTGGAGCGCGCGAGCTTGAGGATGTCGGCGAAGCCGAGCTTGCGCTTGGGATAGCCGAGCGCCTTCGCCATCGGCTCCCACATCGCGATGACGAGCGGCGTGCGGACGATCGACGGGTTCGAGTCGGCGGCGTAGGGCTGGTCGGCCTCGAAGTTCAGCAGCCGCCCCCAGAGCGAGCTCGACGGCGTCCACGCGGTGAGCTTCAGGCGGCCACCGGCGATCTTCGTCTCCGCATCGCCGGAGGCGAGGTTCTGCGCGCTCACGAAGACCGGCTTGCCGCCGACCTTCGCGCCGGAGCCGTTGAACCGCCGGACGAGCGGGAGCAGGAGCTTCTCCTTCTCCGGCGAGTAGGCGAAGGACACCTCGACGGCGCCGGCCGGCGCGCGGGCCGGCGCCGATGCGCTCCCCGAGCCGGGCTTGTCGCCGCTCTTGCCGCCGCCGCTGCCGAGCACGGCGATGAGCGCGACTGCGATCGCGGCGACCGCGAGCAGCCCGAGCTGACTCTTCTTCATGGGCGCACGATACGGCCCTGCGCAGCCCCGGGGATCAGGCGACGGCCTCCGCGGCGCCGGGCAGGGCGCCGAGCTGCGCCAGCAGCCCGAGCCGGTCGACGCAGTTGCAGTGCTCGACGATCCGGCCGTCCTCGACGCGGACGATGTCGATGACGTGGATCTCGACCTCGCGCCCGGTCGGCGCGATGCCCTGGAACGCCCCGACGTGCGTCCCGGTGAAGACCTTGCGCGTGACGACCTTGTCGCCCGCGGAGATCTGGTCGAGGATCGTCGCGCGGAAGCCGTCGAACGCGGCCCGGAAGCCGTCGAACTGCTCGCGGACGCCGGCGGCGCCCGGGGAGATGCCCGGCGGGCGGCTGTGGTCGAGGACGTCGGGGTGCAGGTACGCGTCGAAGGCGCGCTCGTCGGCGCCTGTCTGGTACTCGTCGACGAAGCGGCGGACGGTCTCGCTGGGCTGCATGGTGGGCCTCCTGGATGGTCGTGTGCTGAGGGCACGACGAGCATCCGCGCCCCGCGCGGCGGGCGCATCGGTAGAGCTACCAGTCTTCGCGCGCGTCACGCCAAGAGGTCGTGCTCCATCGCGAATAGCGCCGCGCCCGCGCGGCTTGCGACGCCGATGCGCGCGTAGACGTCCTGCACGTGGCGCTCGGCGGTCCGTCGCGAGATGACGAGCCGCTCGGCGATCTGCGGGTTCGACAACCCCCGTGCCACGAGCCGCAGCACCTCGACCTGGCGCGCGGTCAGCCCGCTCGGGCGGGCCTGGGCGATGGCGGCCGGGGGGCGGCCCGCGGCCTCGAGCACGGCGCGGACGGCGTCGGCGTCCAGGCGCCCGGCGCGGGCCTCGCCGGCGAGCACGCCGGCCGCCGCCTCGGACGTCCGGGCGGGGCGATGCGCGCGCTCCTGCGTCATCGCCTGGAACGCGTCCGCCGCCGCGAGGACGCGGGCCGGTGCCGGGATCGCGGCCGCGACCGCCTGGCGGTGATAGCCCGAGCCGTCGAGGCGCTCGTGGTGCATGCCGGCGAGCGGCGCGATCGACGCCAGCGGGCCGCAGCCGGCGAGGATCCGCTCGCCGTGGTAGGCGTGCAGGCGGACGCGCTCCTGGTCGGTCCAGGTCAGCGGGCCCGGGCGCGCCCAGATCCCGTTCGGGACGGCGGCGCGACCGAGGTCGTGGACGAAGCCCGCCCGGCGCAGCGCCGCGACGTCCGCCTTCCCGAGGCCGAAGCAGGCGCCCGCCGCCGCTGCGAGCTCGGCGACGCCGGTGCTGTGGCCGTGGTGCAGCGGCGTCTTGAGGTCGACGGCCTCGCCGAAGGCGCGGCACACGCGATCGAGGCCGGGCTCGCCGACGTGGACGGCCGGCGCGGGCTCGGCGGCGACGGCCGCGCGCACCGGGTCGGCGGCGTCGAGCACGCCGAGGATCGGGCCGGCCCGGCGCACGAGCACGTCTGCGAGCGCCGGAT
>DATJEE010000259.1:0-16293 GCA_035496995.1 Solirubrobacteraceae bacterium
GGCAGCGACGCGATCGTGCGGTTGATCGCGTCCCCGCGCCCGGCGATCGCCGTCCCGAAGTAGTCGAGGTTCGTGTCGATGTTCGCGCGCGTCTGCTCGTCGAAGGTCGAGAAGAAGTCGTCGAGCTCGGGCCCGACGGCGTTGGCGCTCGCGGAGATCGTGCCGCCGTCGGGGATCGCGTGCGACGACTTGCCGCGGACGATCTCGACGAACTTCAGCCCGAGCGCCGAGCGCGGGCGGATGCGGACGGTCGAGTCGTCGGGCAGCGGCGTCGCCGAGGTGTTGAGCTTCAGCGTGACCTGCGCGCCCGACTTGCTGCCCGGCACGGGATCGATCGCCCCGACCTGCCCGATGCGGAAGCCGCCCTCGCGCACCTCGTTGCCGACGACGAGGCGCGCGGCGTTGGGCGTGTCGACCTTCAGCTCGAACGTCGGCACGAACGGCAGGCCCTTGTTCGCGCTGTAGGCGAGCAGGACGGCGACGACGATGACGAGCGTCGTCGCGGCCCCGACGAAGACGGGGTTGGTGGCGACGGACTGTGGGCGGCGGCCTCTCATCGCGAGGACCGGCCTCCGGAGTTCGCACTGGTTGCGGTCGAGTTATGACGCGCTGTCATGGGCCGAGGAGGTAGTCGAGGAGGTTGCGGTCGCTCGCGTCCGACGTCGACCGCGTCTTCGGCGGCGGCGTGAGCTTGTCCTTGAGCTTGTCGGTGACGCCGGGGAGGACCTTGTTGAGCAGGTCGTTGGCGCTCGGCAGCGGCTTCTTCGGCGCGGCCGGCGGCGCGGCGGGCGCCGTCGGGGCGGTCGGCGTCGTCGTCGACGGTGTCTCAGTGCCCTGCTTGTCCTTCGGCGCCTGCTTCTTCGAGCGCGCGGGCGTGCGCGCCACGACGCTCGTGCCGCCACCCGTCTGGTTGGGACCGAGCCACTGCTTGCAGTGCGCCGTGCGGGCCGGGTTGTCGCGCGCGGTCTCGGCGTTCGTGTACTGCGTGCACTCGTTGATGAGCAGTTCGAGCTTCAGCAGGTAGCCGTGGGAATCGAAGATGTTGATCGCCTGCGACTGGACGAAGGCGTACTGCAGGAACGCCTCGAGGCCGGTGAAGCCCGCGCCGTTGCCGGGGCTCAGGCGGTTGGGCTCGACGGCGTTGTTGCGGTCGTCGACCTGCTCGAGGATGAAGCGCAGGTTGCGCAGCGGCTCGGTGGCGCTCGTGCCGAGCGCGCGCAGCTGGCGCACGGTCGAGCGCGCCTCGCGGACGGCGTCGATGCCGGTCACCGACGCCTTGCCGAGCCCGCGCACCGCCGGCCGGGCCGACTCGGCGAACGGGCCGAGCAGCTTGAGGAAGCGCGTGAGGTCCGGCGACGCGCGGCGCAGATCGGCGAGCGCCGGCGTCTGCTGCGCGGCGGCGGTGCCGAGGTCGGCGAGCGTCGGGCGCAGCTCGCGCAGGAAGCCGGGCAGCTTGTGGACGGTGTCCTTGAGCTCGACGCGGCGATCGGCCGAGGCCTGCGTCGTCGCGCCGGCGGTGCTGACGAAGCGCGCGACGTCGCCGCGGTTGCGGGCGAGCTCGACGAGCACCTTGTCGGCGTCGGAGGTCAGCTGCTGCAGCGTGCGGCGGTTGTCGGCGAGGATCTTCAGGACCTTGTCGGTCTCGCGCAGCGCCGGGACGCCGCGGCGGATCGTCGCCTGCAGGTCGTCGCCGCGGCCCGTCAGGCCGATCCCGAGCTCGGAGAGGATGAGCCCGAAGCGCTCGCGCGCGGGGCGGCGCAGGATGTCGAGCACGAGGTCGGGGGGGATCGTGCCGGCGGTCTGCTTGACGGGGATCGTCGACGGCGCAGGGTCGGCCGACGTGCCGGGCGCGCAGTCGAGGTAGTACTCGCCGATGAGCGACTGCGGCTTGACCTCGCAGAAGACGTCCTTGCGGAAGCCGGCGAACTCCGGCTTGTCGATCTCGATCCGCGCGAGCGCGCGGGCCGTCGAGCGCTGGACGTCGAGCTTCGTGACCTTGCCGACCTTCACGCCGGAGGACTTCAGGTCGGCGCCGGGTGTCAGCCCGAACGCGTTGTCGAGCACGACGGTGTACGTCTGGCGGTGCGAGCCCGACGCGCTGACGGCGAACGTCGTCGCGGCCCCGGCGGCGAGGACGAGCAGCGTGCAGAGCAGTGTGCGCCGGAGGCTCATGGCCCGATCGGCACCTGGGAGGCGTCGCAGTTGAAGTCCGGCGACGGCTTGTACGGGTTGCCGCTGTCCGCCGAGGAGCGTTCGATCGAGCCCGGGCAGCGGTTGTTGCGGCCGGTCTTCGTACCGGCGCTCAGCAGGAGGTTGCGCAGCTCGGGCGGGACCGGCAGGAGGTTGGCGACCGGGCCCAGCGAGAATCCGTTGAGCTCCAGGCCGGCGCGCGAGAAGCTGCCCATCGCGTCGTAGGCGCCGCTCGTCGAGAAGTCGTCGAACCAGCCGACGAGGTCGGGGGAGTACGGCCGCAGGAAGGCGAGCTGCGGCGTGAGGCCGGTCAGCGCCTTGACCGTCTCGGGGAAGGCGCCGGGGCGGTCCTTGCCGTTGCGCTGCGCCGTCTGCGTCGCGATCTTGTCGAGCGCCGGCTGGCGGCGCAGCAGCTCGACGAGGTCGTTGTCGGCGCCGGGGCGCCGGACGGTCCGCGACAGGTCGCGGACCGCGGGGCGCGCGTCGACGGCGAAGGGGTGCAGCTCGGCGAGCAGCGGGCGCAGCTTCGTCGCGACGATCGGCTTGGCGTCGTTGACGAGCGGCGTGAGGTCGTCGAGCGACGCGCGGAGGTTGACGAACGTCGTGTTCGCCTTGCGCATGACGTTCGGCAGCAGCCCGATGCCCTGCGCGAGGCTGTCGCCGTGCGACGTCAGGGCGGAGGTCGTCGCGGCGAGGTTGCTGACGAGCCCGGCGAGCACGTCGTCCTGTGCCGAGGCGTCGGTGACGAGCTTCGACGTCTCGACGATGAAGCGCTTGAAGTCGGGGGTGTTGCGGTTGACCTCGGCGAACAGCCGGCTCGTCGAGGAGAGCGCCGGGTTGAGATACTGCAGCGCGGCGTTGGCCTCGTCCTCGCTGCCGGCCTGGAAGTCGCGCAGGAACTCGATCGACTTCTGCGTCCCGGCGCGCGTCTTGGGGTCGAACGTGTCGAAGATCTGGTCGAGGTCGACCGCGGCCTCGGTGCTGTCGGTGGCGAGCTGCCCGCCGTCGGGGATGTTCGCGCCGCGCGCACCGCCGAGCTGGAGGTCGACGTAGCGGTTGGCGACGCCCGACAGCGACGTCTGGCGGATGATCGCCCGCGTGCCGCGGCGCAGCGGGTGGTAGCCGTCGGCGTCGATGTTCAGCGTGACGTCGGCCTGGCCGTCGTCGGTGAGCTTGATCGCACCGACCGAGCCGACGGACTCGCCGCTGACCTTCACGGCGTTGCCCTTGACGATCTGGCTGGCCGAGACGAAGCGGGCGTGGACGGTGTAGCTGCTCCCGCCGGCGAGCAGCACGATGACCACGATCACGATGACCGCAGCGACCGCCGCGACCGCACCGATAACCGGTGCTCTCCCTCCCAGGACACGCACTAGAGCACCAATGTAGTGCCATGGCGCCGTAGCCAGCGCCGGTGGTCCTCGTAATCGGGGCAATATCGTTCAACAAGCGACCAGAAACCGGTCGAATGGTCCATGACGCGCAGATGGCAGGCCTCGTGCCAGACGACGTAGTCGAGCACGCCCTCGGGCGCCAGCAGCAGGCGCCAGTTGAAGCTCATCGCGCCCGTCGAGGAGCACGAGCCCCAGCGCGTGCGCTGGTTGCGGATCGTGAGCTTCGCGTAGCGCGTGCCGAGCGCCGCCACGGCCGCGTCCAGGCGCGGGGCGATCTCGCGCTCGGCGGCGCGCCGGTACCAGCGCTCGATCGCCGCGTCCGCGCGCTCGCCGGCGGGGACGAGCAGCTCGTCGCCGCGCCGGTGCACGCGCGAGCGGCCCGGCTCGCGCCGCAGGACGAGCTCGCCGCCGAGGTACGGCAGCGCGTCCCCGCGCGCCGCGATCTGCTCGCGCACGACGCTCGCCTCCGCGAGCCGGCGGTCGATCCACGGCCGCAGCTCGACGATCGCGGCGGCGGCGGCGCGCTCGGGGCTGCGCCGCGGCAGCACGACCTCGACCTCGCCGCGGGCGTCGACGCTCACGCGCACGCGGTGGGCGCGGTCGGAACGGCGGACGCGGTAGGGCAGGTCGGTGGTCATCGGTGTCGCTTGCGTGTGCACTGGTTCCTACAGCACGGCACGGGCGCATTGCACCATTCGGCGCGAACTCCTTGTGGATTCGCCCTCCCGGGCACTCCCCCTGCGGCCGCGCGACGGCACATCGGCCACGATAATGGGGTCATGCCTTCGGTCGTCCCTCTTCCTCCGGGCGTGCGCCCGCCGTTCGACGTCTACGTCAACGGGGTCCACCAGGATCTGGGGACCGACTACACCGTGAAGGACGGCCGGCTCATCTTCGAGCGCGAGCTGCGCAAGGAGGGCAAGCTCGGCGCCGGGCGCTGGTTGCTCGGGGCCTTCGGCGTCGGCACGTACCGCCAGAACGACTCCGTCGACGTCCGCTACGAGGCCGACGGCCGCACGGCGCTCCTGGAGGGGCTCGACATCGAGCCCCCCTCCTAGGCCCGCGGTGGGCCCGCGCGAGCGTCCCGGGGCGGCGTCGCTGCTGCTCGCGCTCGCCGTCGGCCTCGTGCTCGCGGACTCGTCGGTCGTCACGCTCGCGCTGCCGGCGATCCTGCGCGAGTTCGACTCCTCGGTCAACGCCGTCGCCTGGGTCCTGATCGCGTTCAACCTCGCGCTCGCGCTGCTGGCCCTCGCGGGCTCGCGCGTCGCGCGCGGGCGCGCCCGTGAGGCGCTCGCGATCGCGCTCGCGCTGTTTGCGGCGGCGTCGCTCGCGTGCGCCGCGGCGCCGTCGCTCGGCGCGCTGATCGCGGCGCGCACGGCGCAGGGCGTGATCGGGGCGGTCGTTGTCGCGGCGGCGCTCGAGCGCCTCGTGGCGCTCAACGGGCGCGGCCGGGCGGTCGCGCTGTGGGCGGCGGCGGGCGTGCTCGGCTCGGCGGTCGGGCCGGCGCTCGGCGGCTTCCTTACCGAGACGTTCTCGTGGCAGGCGATGTTCGCGCTGCAGGCCCCCGTCGCGCTCGTGACGATCCTCGGCGTGCGCGGGGTGGGGCCCGCGGCGGTCGTCATCGAGGCGCCGGCGGGCGGCGACCGGCCCGCGATCGCGCCGCTCGTCGCGCTCGCGCTCGCCTCGGCGGCGCTCTCGGCGGCGCTGTTTCTCCTCGTCATCATGCTCATCGAAGGCTGGCGCCACTCGCCCGGCGAGGCCGCGGTGACCGTCACGGTCATGCCGCTCGCCGCGATCGCGGCGGGGCGCTGGGCCCGCAGGCGCCACGATCTCGTCCCGGCGCTCGGGGGCTGCGTGCTCGTCGCGGGCGGGCTGGCGGCGCTCGGGCTGCTGCCGGGTGCCGACCTCGTCTGGACGATCGCGCCGCAGCTGGCGATCGGGGCCGGGCTCGGCCTGGCGCTCGCGACGCTCATCGGGGCGACCGTCGGCGCGACCGGTCCCGTCGCGCGGCCGGCGGCGTGGACGATCTCGGCGCGGCACCTCGGGATCGTCGTCGGGCTGCTCGTCCTGACGCCGATCTTCACCGCCGACCTCCGGCACGTCCGCGCGCCCGGCGAGGACGCCGGCCTCGCACGCCTGCTCGACGCCCCGCTGCCGCTGACGGCGAAGCTCGCTCTGGCGCGGACGCTCGACAGGGAGATCACCGGCGGTGCCGACCAGGCGCTGCCCGACGTCGGCCGCGCCTTCGCCGCCGTCGACGTCCCGGCGGCGTCGCGGCCCGCGCTCGCGCGGCTGCACGCGCGGCTCGACGACGAGCTCGACCGCGCGGCGACGCAGGCCTTCAGCAACGCGTTCCTCGCGGGGGCGCTGCTCGCGGCGCTCGCCGCCGTCGCCGTCGCGGTGGCGCTCGCCGCCGGCCGCGATCGCGCCCGCCCGCGCGGCGATCCGTCCTCCAACGGCAGCCCGCTGCCCTCCGGCGCGCCGCTCAACGTCGTCGTTCCCGCTGCGGCGGCGGTCGCCGCGCTGCTCGTCGCCGCCTACGTCCTGCTCGGAGGCGGCGGCTTCGGGCCGACGAAGCTCGCCGACCCCTGTGCGCCGCGTGCGCGCCCGGCGGTCGAGCGCACGCAGCGCGTCGCGCTCGCCGCGCTCGACGGCACGGCCTGCCGGCTGCGGACCTCGCGCGAGGAGCTCGTCCGCGGCCTGCTCGCCGGCGCGGCGCCGCCCGGCGTTTCGACCGGCGAGCTCACGGTCGCGCTCGGCGACGGGATCGATCGCGCGCAGCGCGAGGGCGCCCTCAGCGGGCTCGCGGCGGCCGCGCTGCGGGTCGTGCTGAACGTCAGCGGCGCGCTCGGCCTCATCGGGCGGCTGCTCGGGAGCCTGTGAGGGCGGGCTCCCAAGTCTTGATGGCCTGCCGGGTGCGAAGCGCGTCCTGCATCGGTCAGCAAGGGTGAGGGGGGCGCCCGGGCGGTCCGTCCCGGCGAGGGCGGGCGCCCGACGGGCCGACCGGCGCCTTTTGGGCGGTCAGGGGCCCCAGAAGGCGCCACTCGACGCGCAAACCGCACACGTCCGGTCTCGCCGATGCCTCCCATGCACCGTCACCGATGCCGGAAGCGCCCCGCGCCCCGCCTGCCTTCCGGCACACCAGCGGCCTACGCCAGCGCCCAGCGCTCCGGGTCGCCGCCGTCGCGCGCCACGACCCCGAGCACCTCGAGGTGCTGGAGGTAGCAGAGCGTCTCCGGCAGCCACCAGCCCGCGGTGAGCTGGGTCAACGGCTCGCCGTGCAGCAGCGGGACGACGTCGTAGGCCGTGATCGGACCGTGCTCGGCGACCGCCGCCCGCACGCGCTCGACGCGCTCCGCCACCAGCGCGCGGTTGGCGTCGATGTGGGCGCCGACGTCGGTGAACGTCCGCGCGTGGCCGGCGAGGCACAGCCGGGCGTCGAGGCCCTCGACGCGGTCCAGCGACGCAAGGAACTCGCCCACCGGGTCGGGCGTCCAGCCGTAGTCGAAGTACAGCGACACGCGGCCGAGCAGGTGGTCTCCGGACACGAGCACGCGGTGTTCGGGCTGGTGCAGGCAGACGTGCGACGGCGCGTGCCCCGGCGTCTCGTGCGCCACCCAGGTGCCGAGGTCGGTGTCGATCGTCACGCCGTCGACGAGCTCGCGGTCGGGCTCGATGAGGCGCGCGATGCCGTTGCCGCGGTCGCGCGCGCTCGCCGACCACGCGCGCAGCGGCTCGACCGGCACGCCGCTCTGGCGCGCGACCTCGAAGCGGCGCGCGAGCAGCGCATCGCGGTCGTCGAGCACGGCGCGCGCGTGATCCCAGTTCGGGTGCATCCACAGCTCGCAGCCGCTGGCGTCGACGACGTCGGCGGCCTGGCCGTAGTGGTCGGAGTGCGCGTGCGTGCAGACGAGCAGGCGCACGTGCTCGAGCTTGAGGTTGCACTGCGCCAGCGCGCGCTCGAGGTGGGCGAGCGAGCCGGGCTCGTGCAGGCCGCAGTCCAACAGCACGATGCCGTCGCCGGCCGCCACCGCCCAGGCGTTGCAGTGCGGCACGCCCGGCCACGGCAGCGGCAGGCGCAGCCGCCAGACGCCCGGCAGCACGCGCTCGCCGCGGCCGAGCTCGCGCCGGCGGGTCGATTCGGGCATGGCGCGGACGATAGGGTGAAGACAGAGATGGGGAAGCGAAACCGCGCAGCGGGACGGATCTCGGCGCCGTCCACCGACTACCGCAACGAGGACGGACACGTCCTCACGCTGCGCGGCTCGATGTCGCCCCTGACACGTCGCAAGTACGCCTCGACGCTGCACGACCAGCGCAAGACGACCGACGACTCCTGGCAGCGCGCGGTCGAGTTCCTGTTCGAGCGGCTCGTCGAGCGCTGGACGATCTACGACGTCCCGACCGAGGGCCAGAAGGAGCTGCTCATGCGCTACCGGATCGCCAGCGCCGAGGAGCGCCGCTGGATCCGCGACGTGCTGCGCGAGCATCTCGCCGAGAACTTCCCCGATATGGAGGCCCCATGACGACAACCGAGCCGGCCACCGGCATCCCCTGGCGACTGCTGCTCGGCTCCGGCCCGAGCCCCGTGCCCGAGCGCGTCCTGCAGGCGCTCGCGCAGCCGACGATCGGCCACATGGACCCCGCCTTCGCGGAGATCATGGGCGAGACGATCGGCCTGCTGCGCGAGGCCTTCCAGACCGAGAACGAAGCGACGCTGCCGATCTCCGGGACCGGCAGCGCCGGGATGGAGGCGCTCGTCGCGAACTTCGTCGACCCCGGCGACCGCGTCGTCTGCGGCGTCAACGGCCTCTTCGGCGAGCGCATGGCCGACGAGCTCGCCCGCTCGGGCGCCGAGGTCGTGCGCGTCGAGGCCGACTGGGGCCGCGCGATCGACCCGGAGCTGCTCATCGCCGCCGCGTCCGACGGCCTCGACGCGATGGTCGTCGTCCACGGCGAGACGTCGACCGGCGTCGCGCAGCCGCTCGAGGGCCTCGCCGACGCCTGCCACGAGCGCGACGCGCTGTTCATGATCGACTGCGTCACGTCGCTCGGCGGCCACCCGCTGCGCATCGACGAGGAAGGCGTCGACGCCGCCTTCTCCGGCACGCAGAAGTGCCTGAACTGCCCGCCCGGCCTGGCGCCGTTCACCGCGAACGAGCGCGCGCTGGCGAAGCTCGCCAAGCGCGAGAAGCCCGGCCACTCGTGGTACCTCGACCTCTCCCTGGTGCTGGCGTACTGGGACCCCGCGGCCGTGCCGGGGAAGGGTGCCGCACCCGCACGCGCCTACCACCACACGGCCCCGATCAACATGGTCTACGCGCTGCGCGAGGCGCTGCGGATCGTCGTCGCCGACGAGTGGCTGCCGACGACCTGGGAGCGCCACCGCCGCGCCCACCACGCGCTGAAGGACGCGCTCGGCGTCTTCGGCTGCGAGCGCCTGGCGCCCGACGGCGAGCAGCTGCACCCGCTGCTCGCGGTCAGCCCGCCCCCGGACTGCGACGAGGCGGCGATCCGCAAGGCGCTCCTGCTCGACCACGGCATCGAGATCTCGGGTGGCCTCGGCCCGCTCGCGGGCAACCTCTGGCGCATCGGCGTCATGGGGGGCGGCGCCCGCCGCGAGCCGCAGGAGCAGCTCGTCCGCGCGCTCGCCACGCTGCTGAAGGCCGACCCCGTCGAGCCGCTCGCCGCGCTCGAGGCGGGCTGGCAGGCCTAGCGGCCGGCTCGTGGCGATCGACCCCGCGCGCTTCGCCGACCTGCTCGCGGGCTACTGCCTCGAGGTGCAGCGCGGCCAGGAGGTCGTCGTGCGCTCGACGACGCTCGCCGCGCCGCTGCTGCTCGAGTGCCAGCGGGCGATCCTCGAGCGCGACGCCTGGCCGCTGCTGCGCGTCGAGTTGCCGGGCGCGACGGCGGCGTTCCACCGCCACGCCCGCGATTACCACCTCGACGGCTTCCCCGAGGTCGCCTGGCAGGAGGCCAAGCGCGCGAACGCGTCGCTCGCGATCCAGGCGCCGGAGAACACGCGCGCGCTGGCGGGCATCGACCCGGCGCGGCTGGCGCGCGCGGCGCGCGGGCGCAAATCGCTGCGCGAGCAGGCGCTCAAGCGCCGCTGGTGCTCGACGCTCTGGCCGACGCAGGCCGGCGCCCAGCAGGCGGGGATGAACCTCACCGACTTCGAGGCCTTCGTCGAGCGGGCGCTGTTCCTCGACCAGGACGACCCGGTCGCGTCATGGGGCGCGCTGCACGACTTCCAGGAGACGCTCATCGATCGCCTGCGCGGCGCCGCCGAGCTGCACATCGAGGCTCCAGGCACGGATGTGACGCTCGGCGTCAAGGGCCGCACGTGGGTCAACTCCGACGGCAGGCGCAACATGCCCAGCGGCGAGGTCTTCACGGGCCCGCACGAGGCGAGCGCGAACGGCCGCATCCGCTTCGGCGTCCCCTCATCGCCGGCGGGCGTCGACGTCGCCGGGGTCGACCTCGAGTTTCGCGACGGCCTCGTCGTCGCGGCGGCCGCCGAGCGCGGCGAGGAGTACCTCCAGCGCGCGCTGGCGACCGACGACGGCGCCCGGCGCCTCGGCGAGATCGGGATCGGGACGAACTTCGGGATCGACCGCCCGATCGGCGCGACGCTCTTCGACGAGAAGATCGGCGGCACGGTCCACCTCGCGCTCGGGCGCTCCTACCCGGAGACCGGTGGCAAGAACGAGTCCGCATTGCATTGGGATCTCATCTGCGACCTGCGCCAGGGCGGCCGCCTGACCGCCGACGGCGAGACGATCGTGCAGGACGGGCGCTTCGCGCTGTAGCGGCTACGCCGTCCGGCGCAGCGACATGATCGCGACGTCGTCGCGCAGCACCATCCCGCGCACCCCGGTCCACAGCCGGTCGACGAGCGCCTGCGCGTCGGCGTGCTGCGCGCCCGCCAGCAGCTGCTCGACGTGCTGCTCGTCGAGCGCGACGCCGTCCGTCGTGGCATCGAGGATGCCGTCGCTGTAGACGACGATCGCGTCGCCCGCGGCGAGGGTCACCGCGCAGGTGTGGAACGCGGGATCGTCGAACGCACCGAGCATCGTCCCGTGGGCCGGAGTCGTCTCGACGCTGCCGCCGGCGCGGACGACGAGCGGCGCGGGGTGTCCGGCGACCGCCAGCCGCACGGTCGCTTCCGGGCCCGTCATGTCGATCTCGCCGTAGACCGCCGTGCACGTCTGCATCCCGGGCTCCATGAGCAGCGCGGTGTTGAGGTCGGCGAGCGTTGCCCACGGGCCCTCGTTCAGCAGCGCCGCGGTGCGAATCGTGTAGCGGGCGAGCGATGTGACCGCCGCCGCCTGCGCGCCCTTGCCGCACACGTCACCGAGGAAGAAGCCCGACCTTCCGGGCGCGAGCGGGAAGTGGTCGTAGAAGTCGCCGCCGACGTCCTCGGCGGCGAACGGCTCGTAGCGCACGGCGACGTCCAGGCCGGCGATGTCCGGCAGCCGCGGCGGCGAGAGGCTGCGCTGCAGCGTGCGGGCGAGGCTCTCGGCGAGGTGCTGCTCCTTGAGCCCGAGCCGGCGCAGCTCCTGCTCGGCGCGGATCTCGCGGATCGCCACCAGGCGCAGCTCGAGCTCGTCCATGACGATTGCGGCGAGGTCGCGCAGCGTCGCGATCTCCCGCTCCGTGACGAGGCGCGGCTTGGTGTCGATGACGTTGACCGTGCCGAGGCGGTGGCCGTCGCTCGTCGTGATCGGCGCCGCGGCATAGAAGCGGACGCCGAGCTCGCCACGCACGAGCGGGTTGTTCGCCGCGCGCGGATCGATCGGCCCGTCGGTGACGACGTAGGGCTCGTCCTGCAGGATCGCCGAGGCGCACAGCCCCGGTGTGCGGGGGATCTCGACGGCGTCGAGGCCCTGGATCGCCTTGAACCAGATCCGGTCCTCGTCGACGATCGTCACCGAGGCAAGCGGCACGTCGAAGAACCGTGCCGCGAGGGAGCAGATGCGATCGAACGCCCCGTCGGGGGGCGTGTCGAGGATCGCGTAGCGCCGTACGGCCGCGAGGCGATCGGCCTCCGCAAGCACCGCGGCGGTTGCGGATGCGCTGGTCGCCATGACCTGACTTTTCCCGCCACCGATGTTGCGGCAAACATGCCTAGCCATGCGCGTGCGCGTGGCCGTCGCGCACCGTGCGCCAGCTCTGCGCGGTGATCCGCAGGATGACGAGCGTGATCGCCAGGCCGATGAGCGGATCGGCGACCTGTGCGCCCGCGGCGACCGCGCCCGCGCTTGCGACGACGGCGAGCGAGACGTAGGCGTCGGCGCGCGCGTGGTCGCCGTCGGCGATGAGCGCCGGGCTGTCGAGGCGCTTGCCGGCACGCGAACGGATCTGCGCGGCGACCATGTTGCCGGCGAAGCCGACGGCGCCCGCGAGCGCGAGCGCGACGAGGTGATCGGGGCGCTGCGGCTCGACGAGCCGCAGCACGGCCTCGTAGCCGGCGACGCAGGCGCTGACGAAGATCGCCAGGACGACGAAGAGGCCCGCCCGCCGCTCGGCAAGCTCGCTGCGCAGGAGGAACGCGATCGCGAGCGGGATCGCGGTCGCGGCGTCGCCGAAGTTGTGGATGAGGTCGGCGAGCAGCGCGACGCTGCCGGAGGCGACGTAGACGACGACCTGCAGCGCGGCGGTGAGGCTGAGCACGACGAGCGAGAGGCCGACGGCCCGCAGGCCCTCGCGCGAGCGCTTGATCGAGGGGTCGACGAGCCCGTGGCTGTGGCCGTGCCCGCCGTGGCCGTGTGCGCCGTGCTCGTGGCCGCCGTGGCCGTGCGCGCCGTGCTCGTGGGCGTGGTCGTGCCCGTCCGCATGGTCGTGTGGGTGTGGGTGCGGGTGCGGGTGACCCGAGACGCGGGCGTGCTCGTGCTCGTGCGGCGCGCCGCTCATGCCGCTCCCCGGTGCGCGGTGGTGCCGGCCGCGGCCGGGCGCGGCACGTCGGCGGCGCCGAGGCGGAGATGGTCGATGTGGCGCAGGGCCTCGTCGAGCAGGCTCGCGACGTGCGAGTCATAGAGCCCGTAGATCACGTGGCGCCCGTCGCGGCTGCCGAACACGAGTCCGAGGTCACGCAGGATGCGCAGCTGATGCGACACGGCCGGCTGCTCCATCTCGACCGCGACCGTCAGCTCGCCGACCGAGCAGGGACCCTCGCGCAGGCGCCCGAGGATGCGGACGCGGCTCGGCGTCGCCAGCGCGCTCATGACGCGGGCGACCTGGCGCGCGTCGTCGGCGCTCACCGGGGTGCCGGAGTGGACGCCGTGCTCGAATCCCATCGCGCAAGCCATGCTGACATGCACATTCATTCATGTCAATCGGCGGGACCCGCAACGCTCCCGTCATGGTCGGCGGGCGGAGCCCACGCCACCCGCATGTCCACGCGCGCCCCGCGAAACGGCACCGCCTCGGCCTCCAGCAGGCGCCGCTGGCGCTCGCCCTTGGCCAGCGACCCGTCCGCGCGCACGACGCGCTGCCACGGCACCTTCGCGTCCTCGCAGCGCGCGAGCACCGCGCCCGCCCTGCGCGGCGCGCCGGGGCAGATGTCGCCGTAGGTCGTCACCCGGCCCGCGGGGATCGAGCGCACGCGCGCGAGGATGTCGGCCGTGGTCGGCGTCACGTGGGATCCACGGTAGACCGCGCCGCGCCGAGCGCGAGGTCAGCGGGCGTGGCGCGCTGTCGGTCCGCGTGCCGCTCGCCCCCTGCGCGGCGGGCCTCACCCGTGCCGTGAACGGGCCGCGGGACGGCCGGTGAGTACGCTCGGGGCGTGAATCGCCGCACCAAGATCGTCGCCACGATCGGTCCGGCGTCCAACGATCCCGAGATCCTCGTGCGGATGGTCGACGCCGGGATGGACGTCGCGCGGCTGAACTTCTCGCACGGCAACGCCGAGCAGCACGCCGAGACCGCGCGCCGCGTGCGGGCGGCGTCCGAGCGCGCCGGGCGCCCGGTGGCGATCCTCCAGGACCTGCCGGGGCCGAAGATGCGGATCGGCGCGCTCGTCGACGACATCGCCGAGCTCAAGCCCGGCGACCACGTGACGTTCGCCTGCGGCGAGCACGGCCTCGGTACCGCGCGCCGCATGACGATCGCGCGCCCGGAGCTCATCCACGCGCTGGCACCCGGCGACGTCATGTACCTCGCCGACGGCTCCGTGCGGCTGCGCGTCAAGGCCGTGCGCGGCGGCGACCTCGAGGTCGACGCCGAGGTCGAGGTCGGCGGGGCCGTCGCCTCGCGCCAGGGCCTCAACGTCCCGGGCCCGCTCGACCAGATCGCGGCGGTGCCCGAGGAGGACCTCGAGCACCTCGCCGCCGGCGAGCGCATCGGCGTCGATCTCGTCGCGCTGTCGTTCGTGCGCCGCGTCGAGGACATCACGCTCGTGCGCGAGCACACGCGCCTGCCGCTCATCGCGAAGATCGAGAAGCCCCAGGCCGTCACGGCCGCGGAGGACATCATCCGCGCGGCGGACTGCGTCATGGTCGCCCGCGGCGACCTCGGCATCGAGCTGCCGATCGAGACCGTGCCGATCGTGCAGAAGAACCTCCTGGCGCTCGCCGGCAGGCTCGCGCGCCCGTCGATCACCGCGACGCAGATGCTCGACTCGATGGTCGCCTCCTCGCGCCCGACGCGCGCCGAGGTCGCCGACGTCGCCAACGCGATCCTCGACGGCACCGACGCCGTGATGCTCTCCCAGGAGACGGCGGTCGGCCACTTCCCCGTCGAGACCGTCGCGATGATGGCGGCGATCGCCACGTCGACCGAGCGCTCGGCGCCGTACGAGCGCTGGAACGAGGAGCGGGTGCACCGCGGGATGCGCGACCCGTCCTACACCGTCGCCTACGCCGTCTGCATGGCCGCGCGCGAGCTCGAGCTCGACGCCCTCGTCATCCCGACGCTGTCGGGGCGCTCGGCGCGCCTCGTCTCTGCGCACCGGCCGAGCGTCCCGATCCTCGCCCTCTCGCCCGGCCGCGAGACCGTCCGCCGCTGCGGGCTCATGTGGGGCGTGCAGGCGGCGCACATCAAGCGCCACGAGGTCACCGAGGAGCTCATCAACGACGCCTGCCGGCGCGTCGTCGAGCTCGGCTGGTGCAGGCCCGGCCAGCGCGTCGCCGTCACCGCGGGCCTGCCGAGCGGCGTGCCGGGCTCGACGTCGCTGTTTCAGATCCAGCAGCTGTAGAGGCGCGCCGCTCGGACGTCTGATGGCGCCTCGGCGCGTGAGAATGTCGAATTGACCCCTATATACGGGGTCAAGTCGACACGCTCGCCCCAAAACGCCGCCGGCGACCGGGGCCGCCTTTCCTCAGCGATGCAGTTCGTCCCCCGGCGACGCCCGCTGCATCCGCAGCGCCACCGCCCCGCCGACGGCCATCGCCACGAGCAGCGCGATCGCGACGAGCGCCGCGGGTGAGCCGAGGTCGTCGAGCGAGCCGCCGAGCGCCGTGTAGGCGAACGCCCGCGGCGCGACGCCGAGCGCCGTCGCGGCCGCGAACGCGAGCAGGCGCACGCGGGTGACGCCCGCGACGTAGTTCAGCAGCGAGTAGGGCACGCCCGGCGCGATCCGCGCGTACAGCACCGCCCAGAAGCCGCGCCGCTCGATCCATTCCTGCAGACCGCGCAGCCGCCGGCCGGCGAGCGCATCGACGGCGTCGTGGGCGAGGAAGCGGGCGATCGTGAAGGCGAGCACGGCGCCGAGCGTCGCGGCCACGATCGAGACGGGCGTGCCGAGCGCCGTCCCGAACAGCAGGCCGCTCGCGCCGGCGAGCAGCGGCCCCGGGAACAGCGCGCAGGTCAGCAGCGCGGAGACGGCGATGAAGCCCGGGACGGCGACGAGGCCGAGCGGGTCGATCGCGTCGCGCACGCGGCCGGGCGACACCGATCCCGTCAGCGCGACGACCGCGAACAGCCCGCCGACGAGCACGGCGAGCGCGGCGAGGCGCAGGCGCGCCGCCCCCGGCGTCACGCGCCTAGGCGACGCCCCGCAGGACCGCCGCAGGCGGGTGCGCGGCGTAGAAGTCGGCCTCCTGGAGGCCGAGCTCGGTCACGGGCGGGTCGCTGTAGATCCACTCGCGCGCGATCCGGTGCCAGTTGCCGCGCGAGCGCAGCTGGCTCATGACGGCCAGCGTGAGCATCTCCAGGCGCCGGCCGAAGAGGTGGTCGGGCGGCAGCGTCTCGTGGCGCATCTTCGCGAAGTGCGAGGAGCGCGGGTCGGACATCTCGATCATGATCTCCGTCGCGATCTCCGGCGTCAGCGCGACGTCGTCGTCGACGCCGTACCACCAGGTCATGTCGTGGACCTGGGCGAGGATGCCGTCCGGCGTGTACATCTCGGGCTTCGCGATGAAGCCGCCCTCGTGGAGGTGCTCGATGAGCGACTCCCCGTCGCCGGCGATGCCGAGCCGCGCCACCTCGAGCTCGAACTCCGCGATCTCGGCCGGGATGCGCTTGAACAGGCCGAAGTCGAGGAACGCCATCCGGCCGTCGTCGAGCAGGAGCGAGTTGCCGGGGTGCGGGTCGCCGGAGAACTGGTGGTGGCGGTACATGCAGCCGAAGTAGAAGCGGAAGATGATCTCGCCGATGCGGTCGCGCTCGGCCTGCGGCAGCTGCTTGAGCTCCTCGAAGCCGCGGCCGCTGACGAACTCCGTGACGATGACCTTCTCGTGCGACAGCGAGGTGATGACCTCCGGCACGACGA
>DATJEE010000260.1:0-3361 GCA_035496995.1 Solirubrobacteraceae bacterium
GGCCGGTCCTCGGCCTCCTTGATCTCGCGGTCGGCGACGGTGATCGACGGCGGCAGGTGGAAGTACTCGTCGGGCGTGACGACGCCGTCCTGCAGCGCGCCGGCCATCGTGAAGGCCTTGAACGTCGAGCCGGGCTCGTAGTTGAAGCCGACCGCGCGGTTCTGCGCGGCGTACGGCGGCGCGCCCCCGAGGTCGTTGGCATCGACGCGCGGCCAGTTGGCGAGCGCGAGGATCTCGTTCGTCCGCGGGTCCATGACGACGGCCGTCGCGCCCTTCGGGCGCCAGACCTGCCCGACCTCGGCGAGGACGTCCTCGACCTTCTGCTGCAGCTGCGCGTCGATCGTCAGCCCGATGTCGCGGCCGGGCTTCGCGCGCTTGGTCTCCTGGACGACGATCGGCTGGCCGAGTGCGTCCTTGACGATCCGCCGCGTGCCGTTGGTCCCGTGCAGGATGCTGTCGCGCGCGTATTCCAGTCCCGTGCGGCCCTCGCCCTCGATCCCGACGACGCCGAGCACCTGGGAGGCGAGGAAGCGCCGCGGGTAGTCACGGCGCGAGCTCGGGATGAACTGCAGCCCATCGATGTGCAGGCGGCGGATGCGCTCGACGTTCGCGCCGCCGAGGTTGCGCGCGAGGTAGACGAAGCCGCCCGGCGCGTTGAGCTTCTTCAGCACGGCGCCCTGGCCGGACCCGAGCAGCGGGGCGAGCTTCGCCGCGACCTTGAGCTTGGACTTGATGAGGTACGGCGTGGCCGCGACGTCGGCGGCCGGCTCGGAGACCGCGAGCTCGACCCCGTGGCGGTCGGTGATCGCGCCGCGCCGCGCCGGGACGTTGAGCTCGACGACCTGCTGTGTGTTGGCGACCCGCTTCAACGACGCGCCCTTGACGACGCCGACCCACGTCGTCCGCGCCCCGGCGAGGAGGAGCAGCGCGAGGAACAGCGCGAAGAGCAGGCCGATCCGCCGCTCGGTGAGGCCCATCGGTCTTATCCGCCGGTCGCCCCGGTCGGCGGGGCGACGCCGCCGCTCGGCGACGCGGTCGTGACCGGCGGGGCGACGGCCGTCGCCGCGGCCTGCGCCGGCGCCGCGGTGGCGCCGCCCGGCGTGGTGGCGGGCGGCGGGGTGGTCACAGGGGGCGTGGTGGCAGCGGGCGTGGCCGCCGCGGTGGGTGCGGTCGCGCTGCTCGCGGCCGGCGTCGCCGCGGCGGCCGTCCCCGCGGCGGCGGGCTGCTCCGGCGTCGCGGTGATGACCGGCGCCGTTGGGACCGGCGCGCCCGCCAGGCCGGCGAGCTCGCGGTTGGGCGCGATCATGCGGCCGGCGGCGCGCGTCGCATCGGCGCGCGCGTCACGCGCCCGCAGGTACGTCACATCGGCGGGCGCAGGCATGACGAAGCCGCGCGCGCCGGCAAGCGACTGGATCCGGTCGCCCGAGCTCAGCCGCGACACCTCGGCGCGCATCGACGCGTTCGTGCGGTCGAGCGTGCTGATCGTCTCGACGGCGCGCCCGATGCCGGCGTTGAGCTTCAGCATCGAGACCTGCATCGCGACGATCCCGATGAGCGCGAAGGCGACGACGCCGATCCACACGCGGCTGCGGACCAGGCGGTCCATGAGCCGGCTGCCCGCGACGCCCATCGCGGCGTCCGAGACGCGGTAGGCGATCGCGGCGCCGCCGGCGACGACGCGCAGCGGCGGCCGCGACGGCAGGCGCTGCGGGCGCGGATAGCCGACGCTGCCGGGCGCGGCGAGGACGCTCGCGTCGATCCGCGCGCGCGGCTCACGGCGCGGCGGCGGCGCAGGGCCGGAGACGCGGCGCGGTCGGTGCGGGATGGGCGGGCGCGGCAGCGTGCGCTGCCCGGCGGTCGTTGCGGCGGCGGAGCGGCTCATCCTTGATCCTGGTCCTCTCTGAGCTTCGTTGCGACCCGCAGGCGCGCCGAGCGCGCACGCGGGTTGGCGGCGACCTCGCCCGGGGTCGGGGCGATCGCGCGACGGGTGGCGAGCTCGGCCTCGGGCTCGCGCCCGCAGCCGCAGACCGGCAGGTCGGGCGGGCAGATGCAGCCCTGCGCCCGGGCCACGAGGAAGCGCTTGACGCGCCGGTCCTCGAGCGAGTGGAAGGAGATCGCGCCGAGGCGCCCGCCGATCGACAGCAGCTCCCAGGCCAGCGGCAGCGCCGCGTCGAGCTGGCCGAGCTCGTCGTTGACGGCGATCCGCAGCGCCTGGAACACGCGCTTGGCGGGATGGCCGGCGGCGAAGCGCGCCGGCGCGGGCACCGCCGAGGAGACGATGTCGACGAGCCCGATCGTCGACGTGATCTCGCTGCGGCCGCGGGCGCGCACGATCGCGCGGGCGATCTGGCGGGCGTAGCGCTCCTCGCCGAGGTCGCGGAAGATCGTCTCGAGGTGGCGCGGCTCGGCGCTGTTGACGAGATCGAACGCCGTCTGCGCGATGTCGGGGTCCATCCGCATGTCCAGCGGGGCGTCGTAGGCGTAGGAGAAGCCGCGCTGCCAGGTGTCGATCTGCATCGACGACATGCCGAGGTCCATGAGCACGGCGTCGGCGTGCACGCCCTCCTCCTGCAGCTGCGCGAGACCGTCGACGAACGAGGCGCGGATGAACCGCGACGTGCAGCTCAGCTCGGGCGCGAGCTCGGCGTAGCGCTCGGCGGCGATCGGGTCGCGGTCGATCGCGATGAGCGTGCCCGTCGCGCCGATCCGGCCGCCGAGCAGGCGCGCGTGACCGCCTGCGCCGAACGTGCAGTCCACGACCGTCTGGCCGGGCTGCGGGTCGAGCAGCTCGATCGCCTCGCCGGCGAGCACCGGCACGTGCGGAATCGTCATCTCAAGCAGTGTGGCCAAGGGATGTGGTGATGTCGTGGACTTCAGAGGCGAGCGCGTCGTTGTACGCGTTCCAGGTCGCGCGATCCCAGATCTCCAGCGCGCGGCGAACGCCCGTCACGACGACCTCCTTGGAGAGGCCGGCGTGCTCGAGCAGGCGCGGCGGAAGGCCGACGCGGCCGGCGGAGTCGAGCTCCGTGTCGAGCGAGTTGGCGTTGAAGAAGCGATCGAGCTTCTGGGCCTCGGGCGAGAGCGGGTGAAAGCCGGCGAGCGCGGCCTGCGTGTACTCGTCGAAGCCCGAAGGCGTCCAGAGCGTGAGACAGCGCTCCAAGCCCTTGGCAAGAACGACGCCCTCGGCGAGCGCGGCCCGGAAGCGGGCGGGCACCGTGAGACGGTTCTTGGCGTCGAGGGAATAGTCGAAGGTGCCGCGAAAGACCATGTGTGCATGAGCTGAAGAAGGACGGGAGCCGAGGTGGAGAGGTGGGAGGAGCCTCTCCACCCCGGCTCACCGCCAGCAAGGTACCCCACTTCC
>DATJEE010000261.1:0-46946 GCA_035496995.1 Solirubrobacteraceae bacterium
GCGCTGTACTCCAGCCCGCTGCGGCGCGCGCGAGAGACGGCCGAGATCGTCGCCGCGCGGCTGGGCCTCGAGATCGTGTTCGACGAGCGCCTGGTGGAGGCCGACGCGGGCGACTGGACCGGGATGCTGGCCGCCGACATCGTCGCCGCCGACGCGGCCGCCTACCACGACTGGCGCGGGCGCACGCCGGGCTTTCGCCTGCCGGGCGGCGAGTCGGTGGGCGAGCAGGCCCAGCGCGTGGCCGCCGCGCTCGCGGACGTCGCGGCCGGCCCGCTGCCGGCGCTCGTCGTGACGCACGGTGGCTGCATCCGCGCCGTCGAGGGTCTGCACCTCCCGGGCAACCGCGTCGACAACGGCGCCCTGTACCGGATCCCGGCCCCCGTCCCTACGCGCCGGTGACCTACGCGCCGCGGATCGCCTTCGCGCTGCTCGTCTGCGCGACGTTCGCGGCGTTCTTCGTCGCGCAGGAGCTCAAGAGCACGCCGCCGCTCGTGCAGCAGGTCACGGTCACGCCGTTCTTCTCGCCCAACCGCGACGGGCGCTTCGACCGCGCCCGCGCCTCGTTCATCCTCAAGCGCACCGACGACGTCACCGTGACGGTCATCGACCGCGCCGGCGACGTGCTGCGCGTGCTGCGCGACAACAAGCGGCTGCGCGCGGGCCGCCGGATGCGGCTCGTCTGGGACGGGACCGACGCCGCCAGGCGCACCGTCGCCGACGGCGTCTACCGCTTCCGGCTGAGCCTGCGCCGCCAGGGACGCTCGGTGACGCTCCCGCGCAACGTCGTCAAGGACACCAAGCCGCCCGACGTGCTCGTCACGTCGATCGGGCCGCTGCGCGACAAGGTGCCGCGTCCCGAGCTGTTCCCCAACCCGCAGGGCGCGCCGGCGCGGATCTCCTTCCGGGCGCCGGGCCGCCGCAAGGAGGCGTTCGTCTTCCGCACCGACGTGCGCCCGATCCGGTCGGTCTTCCCGGCGCCCGTGCGGCTGCGCGACGACGCGAAGCGCTGGACCTGGGACGGGACCGTCGCCGGCCGCCGCGTCTCGCCCGGGACGTACCTCGTCGTCATCCGCGCCCGCGACCGCGCCGGCAACGTCGGCTCGTCGGCGCCGATCCCGCCGCGCTTCGGCTTCCGCCGGCCGCTGCGCGGCCGCGGCGGCATCACCGTGCGCTATCTCACCGCGCAGGCGCCGACCTCGCCCGTGCGCGCGGGCGAGCGGGCGAGCGTCGCCGTCGACTCCGTCGACGAGAACTTCAGCTGGACCGTGCGGCGCGCCGGCGACCGCACGATCCGCAACCGCGGCCGCGGGACGCGCACGCGCGTCGTCCACTTCGCCGCGCCGGGGGGCAAGTCGGGGCTGTACATCTTCGAGGCCCGCACGCGGACGCGGAAGGTCGCCGCGCCGCTCGTCGTGCAGTCCCAGCAGGATCGCGACGTGCTCGTCGTGCTGCCGGTCACGACGTGGCAGGGGACCAATCAGCTCGACGACGACGGCGACGGGCGCCCGGACACGCTCGGGGCCGGGCTGGCGGTGCGGATCGCGCGCCCGTACGCGAAGACCGGCCTGCCGGTCCAGCTGCCGACGCAGGAGGCGCCGCTGCTCGCGCAGCTCGATCGCACGCGCCGGCGCTACGACCTCACGACCGACGTCGCGCTCGCGCGCGGCGAGGGCCCGTCGCTCGCCGGCCACCGCGGCGTCATCCTCGCCGGGGACACGCGCTGGCTCGACGCCGGCGTCGCACGCGACCTGCGCGCGTTCGTCCGCAGCGGCGGCAACCTGCTGTCGGTCGGCACCGACTCGCTGCGCCGCACCGTGACGCTCGACGACGCCCGCGACCAGGCCGTCGACCCGACGCTCCCGACGGCCCGCGACCTCTTCGGCGCCCGCCTGCGCCCGGTCGTGCGCGAGCCGGTCTCGCTCGTGAACGTCGTCGACGAGATCGAGCTCTTCGGCGGCACCGAGGGCCTGTTCCCCGGGATCGACGCCTTCGAGCAGACGCTCGACGTCCGCGGCGGCACCCGCGCGATCGCGGCCGCGGCCGCGACGCAGCCCGGCGACCGCCAGGTCATCGTCGCCTCGCGCCTGGGCCGCGGGCTCGTCATGCGCCCCGGCATCCCGGACTTCTCGGCCAGGCTGAAGACGAGCCCCGAGCTCGCGACCCTGCTCCAGCGCATGTGGGCGCTGCTGAGGCAGCAGCGATGATCGCCGCGGTCTCGGCCCTCGGGGACGCCGCGCAGACGGCCGGTGTCGTCGCCGCGGCGCTGCTCGCCGCGGCCGTCCTGCTCGTCCGCTCGCCGCGCTCGCGGGCCGCCGCGATGCTCGCCGCGCTCGTCCTCACGCCGGTGCTGCTCGTCGCAAACATCTGGTCGACGCCGCAGTTCCAGCCGCTGCGCCACCGGCCCCTGCTGCTGCTCGTGGCCGGCGGGGCGGGGCTCGTCATCCTCGCGGCGGCGGCCTTCGCGATCCACCGCCGCCCGCAGCTGCTGGCGTTCGCGGCGGCCGCGACGCTGCCGTTCCGCGTCCCGATCGCGTCCGGCGGCAACACGGCGAACCTGCTCGTCCCGCTGTACGTCGTCATCGCCGCCGGCGTGCTCGCCTACGCCGTCCCGCGGCTGCGCGCCCCGCCGAGCCTCGACGAGGAGCAGGAGGTCCGCACGCGGGGGCTGCTGGAGTGGCTGCTCGCCGCGACCGTCGTCCTGTACGCGGCGCAGTCGGCCTACTCGTCGGGCTTCGACGCGGCGCTCGCGCAGGTCATCTTCTTCTACGTCCCGTTCGCGCTGCTCTACGCGCTGCTCGTGCGCATCGAGTGGACGCCCGAGCTCGCGGCGCGCTGCCTCGTCGTGCTGCTCGTCCTCGCCGTCGCGTTCGTCGGGATCGGCTTCGTCGAGTACGCCCGGCGCGAGCTGCTGCTGAACCCGAAGGTCATCAGCTCCAACCAGTTCGAGACGTACTTCCGCGTGAACTCGCTCTTCTTCGACCCGAACATCTACGGGCGCTTCCTCGTCGCCGTCATGCTCGGGCTCACCGCGGTGCTGCTGTGGGCGCGCCGCGCGCTCGTCGCCGCCGGCTGCGCCCTCGCGCTGGCGCTGCTGTGGGCCGGGCTCGTGCTGACGCTGTCGCAGTCCTCCTTCACGGCGCTGCTCGCCGGCCTCGCCGTGCTCGGTGCGCTGCGCTGGGGCGTGGCGCGGATGGCGATCGTCGTCGCGGCGCTCGCGATCGCCGGCACGGTCGTCGTGCTCGCCGCGCCGGGCGCGGTCGGGCTGAACCAGTCGGCGGACGCGGCGACGAGCGGGCGCTCGACGCTCGTCAGCGGCGGGGTCGACCTCTTCAAGGCCAAGCCGGTCACCGGCTGGGGCGCGGGCGCCTTCAAGAACGAGTTCCGCAAGCAGGAGAAGTCCTCCAACGCGCGGGCGTCGGCGGCGTCGCACACGATCCCGATCACCGTGGCGGCCGAGCAGGGCGCAGCCGGGCTGGCGCTGTACCTCGCGCTCGTGATCGCCGCGATCTGGGGCCTGCTGCGCGGCGCGCGGCGCTCGGTCGCGCGCGCCGCCGTCGCGGCGGCGTTCGTCGCGCTCGTCGTCCACACGCTGCTGTACGCGGCGTTCCTCGAGGATCCGCTGGCGTGGGTCCTGCTGGCGGTCGGGACCGCGCTCGTGCCCGCCGCGGCCGGGCCCGAGCCCGAGCCCGCCCCCGCGTCACCGTGACGCGCGCGCCGGAGCGCTGGGCGTTCGGCGCGCTCGTGGTCGCCGCGGCCGCGCTGTGGGCGCTCGTCCCGACGTACCCCGACTACGACGCCTACCAGCACCTCGTCTGGGGGCGCGACGTCATGCACGGCCTCGCGCCGGGCTTCGAGACGTTCGCCGCCCCGACGCAACACCCGCTGTACCTCGGGCTCGCCGCGCTGCTGTCGCTCGCCGGGCAGGACGCCGACCGCCTGCTCGTGCTCGTCACGATCCTCAGCCTGGCCGCGCTGACCTGCGGGACGTACGTCCTCGCGTGCGGCCTGTTCGGGCGCTGGCCCGGGGTGGCGTCCGCGTTCTTCGTCGGGTCGAGCTTCGCCTTCCTGCTCTACGCCGTGCGCGCGTTCGTCGACGTCCCGTTCCTCGCGCTCGTCGTGTGGGCGGCGGCGCTCGAGGTCGCGCGCCCTCGCCGCGGCCGCGCGCCGATGGCGCTGCTCGCGCTCGCCGGCCTCGTGCGCCCCGAGGCCTGGGTGCTCGCCGGCCTGTACTGGCTGTGGTGCCTGCCCGCGCGCCCGGCGCGCGCGCGGCTGGGGCTGCTCGCGCTCGTCGTCGCGGCGCCGCTGATCTGGGCGCTGATCGACCTCGCGGTCACCGGCGACCCGCTCTTCAGCCTGCACGCGACGAGCAGCCTCGCCGAGGCGCTCGGCCGCGAGCGCGGGCTGCGCCACGTCCCGTCGGCGTTCGTGACGTTCCTCGCCGACGTCGCGCGCCCGCCCGTCGCGGCGGCGGGCGTCGTCGGCGTCGTCCTCGCCGTCCGCCGCTTCGGCTGGCGGCCGCTCGTCGTGCCGCTCGCGCTGCTCGGCGCCGGCGCGCTGACGTTCGCCGGCACCGGCGTCGCGGGCCTCGCGATCCTGCCGCGCTACCTCACGGTGCCGGCGATCGGCCTGTGCCTCTTCGCCGGCTACGCCGTGCTCGGCTTTACGACGCTCGCGCCCGGGCCGGTCCGCGACCGCTGGCGCCTGGCGGCGATCGGCGCGCTCGTCGTCGGGGTGGCGTTCTTCGCGGTCAAGGCCGCGAGCTTCGGGCACCTGCGCGACGAGCTGCGCTTCATCCAGCGCACGCACGAGCAGGTGGCGGCGCTCACCGGCGATCCGCGCGTGCGCGCCGCCCTGCGCTGCGGGCCGCTGACGTTCCCGACCTACCGGCTCGTGCCCGATGCCCGCTGGCGCCTGCACGCCGGCGCACGCGCGGTGCGCTCGCGCGCGGTCGATCCCGGCCCCGGGGCGGTCGCCGTGTACATCACCGGCGACGCGAAGTTCACGCGGCGCTTCGGGCGCGCGGACGGCGTCGATCGCGCGACGAACCGCCTTCCGGCCGGCGCGCCGTCGGTCGTCCACGGCCCGTTCGCCGTCTACATCGCGTGCGGCGCCCGTGCGCGTTAGTACGCTGGCGCCGGTGGTGAACGCCAGCGCGCTCGTCCTGCTGCCGCGGCCGTTGCCGGCGTTCATCGTCCGCGAGCAGGCCGAGGACCTCCTGCGCTCCCCCGGCGTGTCGGCGGTCGCTCCGCCGCGCGTTCCCTACGGCCTCGTCGCCCGCGCGCCCGCCGCGGCCGAGCGCGCGATCGCGCGCCTGCAGGCGGCCCGCGTGCAGGCGCCCGGCGACCTGCGCGCGATCGTGTTCTTCCATCCGCTGCAACTGCCGCTGGCGCGCGCGCTCGCGGCGGGCCGGGCCGGCTGCGAGCTGTGGTACGGCTGCTGGGATCGCTACGAGTTCGACCACGCGGCGTCGACGCGGGTCGCGGCGCGCGTGGCGGCGCTGCATCGCGAGGCCTCGCGCGACGCGGACCTCGTGTTCGCCGTCAGCGACGAGCTCGCGCGGCTGCAGGAGCGCACCGGGGACGTCGTCGTCGTGTCGCAGTCCGCCGACTCGTTCCCCGTCCCCCCGCCCGCGACGATCACCGGCGTCTCGCTCGGCCATCTCGGGCCGCGGACGGACTGGGAGCTGCTCGCGCGCATCACCGCCGCGGTCCCGGAGCTCGTGCTGCTGATGGTCGGCGCGCGCCACGACGACCAGTGCGCC
Source organism: Solirubrobacteraceae bacterium (assembly GCA_035496995.1). Classification (GTDB taxonomy): domain Bacteria; phylum Actinomycetota; class Thermoleophilia; order Solirubrobacterales; family Solirubrobacteraceae; genus CADCVQ01. The sequence goes on from DATJEE010000261.1 coordinate 5,762, forward strand.
GGCGACCGCTGGTTCGAGCGCTGCCGCGACAGCGAGCAGTTCCTCTGGCTCGGGCGCCTCGACGACGCGCCCGCCGCACGCGCGATCGCCTGCGCGGACTTCGGCCTCGTCCCCTTCAAGCGCGACCCGCTCAACGACGCCGGCCTGCCGACGCGGATCCTGAAGTACGCCCGCGTCGGGCGCCGGACGCTGTCGCCCGTCCTCGCCGGCGTGCGCACCTGGGGCGCCGTCGTGACGGAGTGCGCGACGATCGACGACTGGGTCGCCGCGATCCGCGCGCAGGCGGGCGTGCGCGAGCGCCCGCACGAGGACGTCCGCGCGTGGGCGCTGCAGCAGACGGCCGAGCACAGCAACGCGCCCCTCTGGGCGCGCCTGGCGGCGCTCGGGGTCCCCGGACCGATCGCGTAGGCTCCCGCGCCGCATGGAATTCGAGCGCGTCGCAGCCGCCGTCCGCGGCATCCCGTACATGGGTCCCGAGAACGGGCGGCGCCTGTACGACCACATCCGCGAGACCGGGGCGACGCGCGTGCTCGAGCTCGGCACCGCCCACGGCGTGTCGGCCTCCTACATGGCCGCCGCGATCGCCGCCAACGGCGGCGGCTCGCTCATCACCGTCGACACGGACCGCGCGACTCCCGAGCCCTCGGCGCAGAGCGTCGTCGCCAAGGCCGGCCTCGACGCGATCGTCGAGACGGTGCGCGCCCCCGACAGCTCCTACACGTGGTGGCTGAAGAACCGCATCGCGGCCCGCTCGACGGCCGACGGCAACTGCGCGCCGGAGTTCGACTTCTGCTACCTCGACGGCGCGCACAACTGGACGATCGACGGCTTCGCGGCGCTGCTCGTCGAGAAGCTCCTGCGCCCGCAGGGGTGGCTCCTGCTCGACGACCTCAACTGGTCCTACGCGAGCTATGGCGGCGCCTACGAGATCGGGCAGTCGCCCGAGCAGCTCTTCCTCTCGCCGGCGGAGGTCGCCGAGCCGCACATGAAGCTCGTCTACGACCTCATCATCCGCCAGCACCCGGCGTTCACGGAGTTCCGCGTCGAGAACGCGAACTGGGGCTGGGCGCGCAAGGCGCCGGGCGAGCCGCGCACGTACAAGGTGCAGAACACGACGTCGCTGAGCGCCATCGCGCTCGGCCAGGCGGTGAAGGTCCGCAACAGGCTGCTCGCCCGCCGCCGCTCCTAGCGCGGCATGCGCTCGTCGTAGCGCGTCAGGCCGTCGTCGGGGATCGGCTCCCACGCCGCCGCGTAGGCGACGAACTGGCGGGCGCTCGGGCGCACGCCCGGATCGCCGTCGAGCGCGCCCAGGCGCACGCCCGCGACCGCGCCGCTGTCGGGCTCGCGGATGAGCAGCGCCGAGCCACAGAGCACGCAGAAGACCTTCTCCCGGCCGCCCTCAGGCGTCCAGCCGCGCAGGTGCTCCTCGCCGGCGGTGACGACGAGCGAGTCCGGCGCGACCATCGCCGAGGCCGACGCCGCGGTGCCCGAGCGCCGCTGGCAGCGCGTGCAGTGGCAGTAGCGCGCCGGCCCGAGCTGCTCGCGGATCTCGAAGCGCACGGCGCCGCAGCCGCAGCCACCGGTGACGGGGACGAAGGCGTCGTCTGCCATGCCCGGAGTCTACGGTCGCGTGGCGAGCCGGAGGCCCCCTCCCCGTAATCTGCCCGGCATGGCACGCAAGTGGTGGACCCTGCTCGCCGTCTGCCTGGCGACGTTCATGCTGCTGCTCGACATCACGATCGTGAATGTCGCGCTGCCCGACATCGCCGCCGAGCTCGACACGAGCTTCAGCGATCTGCAGTGGGTCATCGACGCCTACGCGCTCATGCTCGCGGCGCTGCTGCTGACCGCCGGGTCGCTCGCCGACCTGCTCGGCCGCCGCCGCGTCTTCGCCTTCGGCCTGGCGAGCTTCACCTTCGCCTCCGTGCTCTGCGCGCTGGCGCCCGGCGCGCTCGTGCTGATCCTCGCCCGTGGCGCCCAGGGGATCGGCGGCGCGGCGATGTTCGCGACCTCGCTCGCGCTGCTGGCCCAGGAGTTCCAGGGCCGCGAGCGCGGCACGGCGTTCGGCATCTGGGGCGCGACGACGGGCGCCGCCGTGGCGATCGGCCCGCTCGTCGGCGGGGCCCTCACGAGCGCCTTCGGCTGGCCGTCGATCTTCTACCTCAACGTGCCGATCGGGATCGCGACGCTCGCGATCACGCTGCGCAAGCTGCCGGAGTCGCGCGACGAGGACGCCGGCGGGATCGACTGGGCCGGGCTCGTGACGTTCAGCGCGGCGCTGTTTCTCCTCGTCTTCGCGCTCATCCGCGGCAACGAGGAGGGCTGGGGCAGCGCGGTCATCGTCGCGATGCTCGCCGCTTCGGGCCTGCTGCTGGCGCTCTTCATCGCGATCGAGCGCCGCATCGAGCACCCGATGTTCGACCTCACGCTCTTTGCCAACCACACGTTCGTCGGCGCCTCGATCGCGGCCTTCGCGCTGTCGGCGTCGATGTTCGCGATGTTCCTCTACATCACGCTCTACGTGCAGACGATCCTCGGCTTCGACCCCCTGGAGACCGGCCTGCGCTTCCTGCCGATCACGCTGCTGTCGTTCGTCGCCGCGGCGGTGTCGGGCAAGCTCACGGCGAGGCTCCCGGCGCGCGGGCTGCTCGGCGGCGGGCTGTTCCTCGTCGGGATCGGGCTGCTGCTCATGCGCGGCGTCAACGCCGGCTCGAGCTGGACCGCGCTGCTGCTCGGCTTCATCATCGCGGGCATCGGGATCGGGACGATCAACCCGTCGATCGCCAACGCGGCGATCGGGGTCGTCGCACCGGCGCGCAGCGGGATGGCGTCGGGGATCAGCTCGACGTTCCGCCAGGTCGGCATCGCGACGGGCATCGCCGGTCTCGGCGCGATCTTCCAGAGCCAGATCACGCAGCGCCTGGCGACGGCGCTCGCCGGCACCCCCGGCGCCGGCCGCACCGACCAGATCGCGCACGCCGTCAGCGCCGGCGCGGCGCCGAAGGTCATCGCCGCGACCCCGCCGGCGGGGCGCCCGCGCCTGGAGCAGGCGATCCACGTCGCCTTCACCGCGGCGCTGAACGACATCCTGCTCGTCGGCGCCGTCGTCGCGTTCGCGGGCGGGCTGCTCGCGCTCGCGCTCGTCCGCGGCAGCGACTTCATCGGCCACGGCCCGCCCCCGCCCCCGCCCGCGCCGCAGCCGGCGGAGGCCGTCGCCGCGGCCGGGCCTTAGCCCGTCCGCCAGATCTCGACGTCGATGCCGAGCCCGGGGTGGGGCACGTGCATCTCGACTGCCATCCCGAGCTTGCGCGCGACGCGCTGTGACCGCACGTTGTCGGGGTGGATGACGGCGATGAGCTCGTCGAGGCCGAGCCGCCCGAAGGCGTCGTCGCGGGCCGCGGTCGCGGCCTCCGTCGCGAGGCCGCGGCCCCAGGCGGCGCGCGCGAGGCGCCAGCCGAGCTCGGTGCGGTGGGCGACGGGCGCGAGGAACGTCGGGTGGCTGACGCCGGCGAAGCCGATGAGCCCGCCGCCGTCGCGCAGCTCGACGGCCCACCAGCCGTAGCCGTACGTCGCCCAGTGCTCCAGGACGCGCCCGTGGAACGCCGCCAGCGAGCGCTCGTCGGTCGCGGCGTTGAGGTAGCGGGCGACCTCGGGGTCGCGGTTGACCGCGCTCATCGGCGCCTCGTCCTCGGGGCGCCAGCGGCGCAGGCGCAGCCGTTCGGTCAGCAGCTCCTCGCCCGGTTCCGGCACGCGCGGACAGTAGCGTGGCGTGAGTGCGCAGCCTCTTCACCCGCCTGCTGACGGGCGGCGCGAGCTACCAGGCGGCGAGCGTCCTGTCGGCGGCGCTGGCGCTCGTCACGCTGCCGCTCTACACCGACGCCCTGACCCCGTCGGACTTCGGTGTCGCCGAGACGCTGCTGACGTTCATCATCCTCGCGTCGATCCTCCTGCGCCTCGGCCTCGGCGAGGCGTTCGTGCGCTTCTGGTTTCAGACGCCCGAGGGCGACGAGCGCGAGCGCCTCGCGCGGACGACGACGGCGACGGTCCTGCTGACGACGAGCGCCGCCGCGCTGCTCGCCGCCGCGCTCGCCGGGCCCCTGAGCCGGCTGCTGCTCGGCTTCGAGGAGGCCGGGCTCATGCGGATCGCGGTGCTCGGCCTGTGGGCGTTCACGAACCTCGAGATCGCCTACGCGCTTCTGCGCGTCGAAGAGCGCCGCCGGACGTACCTCGTCGCCTCGCTGTCCAACGTCGTGCTCACCGTCGCGCTCACGGTGCTGCTCGTCGTCGTCCTGCACCAGGGCGCCCGCGGCTACCTCCTCGGCAACTACGGCGCCTCGGCGGTCGTGCTCGTCGGCCTGTGGTGGAGGCTGCGCGACCGTGTCGGGCTGTCCGTCGGCGGCGCCGCCGCGCTGCGCCCGCTGCTGCGCTTCGGCGTGCCGACGGTGCCCGCCGACGCGACGGTCTTCGCGCTGAACGTCGTCGACCGCGCGTACATCCTGCGCACGCAGAGCGCCGCCGCCGCCGGGCTCTTCGCGCTGTCGGTGAAGCTCGCGACGGCCGTCATCCTCGCGGTGCGCGGCTTCCAGCTCGTCTGGCCGCCGCTCGCCTACTCGATCGACGACGACGAGCAGGCGCGGCGCTTCTACGCCGCAGTCGCGACGTGGTACGTCGTCCTGGCGGGGCTCGTCGTCGCCGGGCTGACGCTGCTCGGCCGCTGGATCGTGCGCCTGCTCGCCGCGCCGCAGTACTTCGCCGCCCACGAGGCGCTGCCGTGGGTCGCGCTGGGATGGGCGATGTACGGCCTGTTCCTCGTGCTCGTGACGATCGGCGGGCGGGCCGGGGTCACGACGCGGACGTTCCCGGCGGCCCTGGCGGGCGTCGTCGTGAACGTCGTCGTGCTCGTCGCGCTCGTCGGCCCGCTCGGCATCAAGGGCGCCGGGATCGCGCTCGTCGCGGCCTACGCCGTGATGCTCGTCGTGCTGCACCTCCTGACGCGGCGCCTGTTCACCGTGCCGTTCGAGTGGGCACGGCTCGCGCACGCGACGGTCGTGCTGGCGGGCATCACCGTCGCCGGCGAGCAGGCGCTGCCGACGGCCGGCGCCGGCGGCTTCGCGGCGCGCGCGCTCGTGCTCGCGGCGCTCCCCGGCGTGCTCGTCGCGACGGGGTTCATGCGCCCGGCGGAGTGGTCGGGGCTGCGGAGCCTGCGCCCGCGCCGAGCTGCGGCCGGGGATTGAAACGCCGCCGGTCCGGAAAGCCCAACTGCATGGCCAGGTCCCGCAAACCGCAGGCGGCCGCCGCCGTCGCCCTCGCGGGCGCGGCCGCGGCCGGTGGCAGGCTCGTCCGCGACCGGCGCGCGCGCCAGGCGCCAGGCGAGCCCGATCGCACCTACCGGTTGCGCGCGGACGAGTACGTCCCCGACGGGATCCGGCGGGTCGCGCGCGGCCGGCTGGCCGATGCGCAGGAGCGGCTCGACGGGGCGTCGCGGCGCGGCCTGGACGACGCGGTGCACGACACGCGCAAGGACCTCAAGCGCCTGCGCGCGGTTCTGCGGCTCGGCCGTGACGCGCTCGGCGACGAGACCTACGAGCGCGAGAACACGACCTTCCGCATGGCCGGGCGCCGCCTCGCGGACGCGCGCGACGCGCAGGTGCTCGTCGCGACGCTCGACGCGCTCTGCGCGCGCTTCCCCGCGGACCTCCCGCCGGCGCTCACCGCGGCGCTGCGCGCGCGCCTCGCCGACGAGCACCGCGCGGCGTCGGCGGCGCTGCGCGACGACGACGCGGCGATCGCGCGAACACGCGAGGAGCTCGCCGAGGCGCGGACGCGGACGGCGCTGTGGACGCTCGACGACGACGGCTTCGCCGCGCTGCGCCCCGGCCTGCTGCGCATCTACCGGCGCGGACGCAAGCGCATCCGCGCGGCCGCCGCGCAGCCCACCGACGAGCATCTGCACGAGGCGCGCAAGCGGGTAAAGGACCTCTGGCACGCGACGCAGCTCCTCCGGCCCGCGGCCCCGAAGCGCCTGAAGGCCCTTTCCAAGCGCGCCCACCGCCTCGCCGACCTGCTCGGCGACGACCACGACCTCGCCGTGCTCGCCGACCACATCGCCCGCCATCCGCAGTGCTTCGACGACGAATCCGCGCGCCAGGCGCTGCTCAGCGTCCTGCAGCGGCGCCGCCGCGCCCTGCAACGGCGGGCGCTGGCGCTCGGCGACGAGCTCTACGCACAGTCGCCCAAGCGGTTCGTCGCCGCGATCGAGCGCGGCTGGGCCAAGCGCGCGGACACGCACCCCGCCCCGCTCGCGGGCTGAGCGTCAGAGGCGCCGCAGCGGATTGCCGCCCTGCTCGGCGAGGCGGCGCAGCTCCTCGAAATGCGTCGGCGTCAGCGGCGCGCTGCGGCGCATCGCATGCTGCTCGGCCGGTGTGAGACGCGGCTCGTCGGGCTCGGCGCTGCTGCTGTCCGGTGGTACGACGTACGGGCTTCTGGGGTGCTCGCGCGCCATGCTGGTCCTCCGCGATGAGATGTCGCCCGGCGAGCCCTCGAACGTCCCGGCGGGGCTTGGACCGGGCCAGGCGCCCCGCCTCTACCCCGGATTCCGGCGCAGAAAACTCGACGCTCAGCCGCCGCCCGTCGTCTTGCCGGGGTGCGCCGCGCCGTTGAGCCCGTCGAAGGCCGGGTCGGCGACGGACGGGTCGCCGACGACGACCTTCTCGCAGCCGTGCGCGCTCGCGTACTGGCCCTCGAGCGCGTTCTCGACGAACGCCGTGTCGTTGCCGGCGCCGCAGTCGTAGGCGTCGGCGAGCGCGCCGCCGTAGAGCATGTCGTCGCCGTCGCCGCCGAAGATGCGGTCGTGCCCGCCACCGCCGAGGACGATGTCGTTGCCCGCGCCGCCGTCGGAGAGCCCGTCGCCGAACTGGTCGGCATTGCTGAGATCCGAGCGCTGCGCGCCGCCGTGGATGACGTCGTTGCCGTCACCGCCGTGGATCACGCGGTCGGGCCCGCCCGCGGTCGAGATGTAGTCGTCGCCGGCGCCGCCGTCGATCTGCTCACGCGGGTCGGAGCGCAGCTCGACGATGTAGTCGTTGCCGTCGCCGCCGAGCAGGACGTCGGGCCCGAGGCCGCCGTCGATGCGGTCGTCGCCGGCGCCGCCGTCGACGCGGTCGGCGTCGGCCCCGCCGTTGAGCTTGTCGTTTCCGGCGCCACCGCTGAGCCTGTCCTCGGCCACCCCGCCGTCGAGCGTGTCGGCGCCGTCGCCGCCGTCGAGCGTGTCGCCCTGCCCGCCGCCGTCGATCGTGTCGGCGCCGGCCCCGCCGAGGACGTGATCGATGCCGGCCCCGCCGAGCAGGCGGTCGTCGCCGCTGCCGCCGTCGACGCGGTCATTGCCGCCGGCGCCGTCGGCCCGGTCGTTGCCGGGGCCACCGGCGAGGACGTCGCGATCGGTACCGCCGTCCAGGCGGTCGGCGCCCGCGCCGCCGTCGAGGTTGTCGCGCCCGTTGCCGCCGTCCAGGCGGTCGGCCCCGTCGCCGCCGGCGAGACGATCGGCGCCGTCCTGGCCGAGCAGCGTGTCGTCTCCGCCGCCGCCGCCGAGGCTGTCGTCGCCCGCGCCGCCGCCGAGGACGTCGCGTCCGCCGAGGCCGCGCAGGACGTCGTTGCCGCCGAAGCCCTTGAGGTTGTCGGCCTGCGGTGTGCCGAAGATCGTGTTCGGGCCCTTGTCACCCTGCTTCGTCACGGCCGCCGCGCCGGCGGCGAGCGTGAGCGTCAGCAACCCTGCCACCGCGGCGGGCACGAGCCGGGAGTTGATGCGCAGCAAGGACAACGCACACCCGACCCTACCCCAGCCCGGGCGGACGCAGTCGGGGCAGGTGTGACACGTCGAGCCCTTGGTGGGTGGCGCGGCGCCCCCGGCCTGACCGATGATGCGCCCATGCACCGCTCCCTCCTGACAGCAGCCCTCGCCGCGGCCGCGCTCGCCGTTCCCGCCGCCACGGCCGCCGCCGCCGACACCGTCGTCGCCGCGGACCCCGCCGCCGAGCAGATCACCGCGCTGGACGGGACGCTCGCCTGGGTCACCGGCAAGTTCGGCCACCAGCGCCTCATGCAGCGCACGCCCGACGGCACCGTCTCGGCCGTCAAGGGCACGCGCGAGGCCCGCTCCTACCGCTCGATCGACCTCGGCCACGACCAGGACGGCGCGCTGCGCCTGACGTACCTGCGCTGCGACGGCAACGCGGACTCCACGTGCAAGGCGCTGTGGAACGACCTCGACGGCCGCCGCGCGACGTTCCGCAACCTCACGCTCCCGAAGTGCACCGTCAGCACCGCGCCGTCGTGGTGGCGGACGAGGATCGCCTACGGCCTGGACTGCACCGGCTCGGCGGCCAACCGCAAGCTCACGGGCCTGTACGTCAAGACCGGCTCGCACAAGCCGGTGCGCCTCCCGCGCCCGAAGGACGCGGTGAAGTTCAACGTCACGCACATCGGCTCCGTCGACCTGCGCGGCACGCGGGTCGCGGCGACCGCGGACGACATCTTCGAGTACTCGTTCTCCGAGACGACCGCCGGCAAGGACATCCGCTCCTTCCTCGCCGCAGCCTCCGAGGGCGACAGCGACGAGCACGCCCGGGGCCTGGCGATCCAGAGCAACGCGACGCACTGGACGCTGACCGACGCGTCGCACGCCGGCGACCCCGACGAGTCGATCATCTTCCGCCAGACCGGCGACTGCCTGCAGGTGCAGCGGCTCACGAGCCCCGGCGAGAACGGCAACTTCCTCGCCACGGACGTCGCGGCCGACGGCGACAGCCTCTACCTGCTCGTCCCGAACGTCGGGATCGTGTCGCACACGTTCGTGCCCGATCCGACCCCGACCTGCTGACCTGATCGCCTACAGCCGCTTGCCGCGGTTGTGCTCGGACGCCGCCTCGCGCAGGCCCTCGCCGCGCGTGGGGCGCAGCGTCGCGGTGACGTGGCGCCAGTAGCGCCTGGGGTCGTGACCCGGCAGCGCGAGGGCGGCGGCGGCGCGGACGGCGTACGTGAACGCCGTCAGCAGCCGCACGGCCCAGGCCGCCTGCGGCGTGTGGTGCTTGCGCATGTAGACGTCGCGGTTGCGGGAGAGCTCGACGATCCGCCGCTCGGGCATCTTGCCCGTCGACAGCTGCTCGTGGTGGACGGCGGCCGCCGTCGGGACGTAGAGCGTGCGCCAGCCGGCGTCGCGCAGGCGCTTGCAGAAGTCGACCTCGTCGGAGTACACGAAGAACGCCGGGTCCAGCCAGCCGATCTGCTCGGCCGCCTCGCGGCGCACGAGCAGCGCCGCCGACTGCGCCCAGTCGACGGTCCGGATGACGTCGCCGCGGCTCTGGACGGTGAAGCGGCGGTGCAGGAACAGCGCGCCGACCAGGGCCGTCAGCGGCGTCGGGAAACGCCATGCCGACGGCTGGCGCGTCCCGTCGGGGCGCAGGAGCCGCGCGCCCGCGGCCGCCGCGTCGGGGCGCGCCTCCAGCGCGTCGTAGAGCGCCCGCGTCGCGCCCGGCTCGAGCTCGGAGTCCTCGTTGAGCAGCAGGCAGTAGCGCCCGCGCGCGCGTTCCAGCAGCTCGGAGTCGTTCTCGCCCTTGCCGCGGCGGCGATCGAGCGCGATGAGCTCGGTCGTCGCCGGGTGGTTGCGCGCCGCCGAGGCCGAGCCGTCGCGGGAGGCGTTGTCGAGCACGAGCACCTCCGTCGCGATGCCGCAGCTCGCCTGCTCGACGGCGATCGCGTCCAGGCAGCGCAGCAGCAGCTCCCGGTGATCGGTGTTCACGACGCAGTAGGAGAGCTCGACCGCCACGCGCGCCGACGATACTTCGCCGCGGTGCGCATCGACGTCGTCGACCCCTCGGCCTTCACGCCGCCCTACGACCATGCGCTGTGCGCCGCGCTCGCGCGCCAGGGAGGGGACGTCCGGCTGCAGACGAGCTGCTTCGCCTACGCCGCCGCGCCGCCGCCCGCGGGCTACGAGCGGATCGAGCGCTTCTACCGCCACGGGCCGTCTGGCGCCCGCTCGCGCGGCCGTTTCGCCGCGAAGCTCGTCCAGCACGTGCCCGACATGCTCGCCTACCGGCGCGCCGCGGCGGCGGCCGACGTCGTCCACTTCCAGTGGCTCACGGTGCAGCCCGTCGACGTCCACCTGCTGCCGCGCGCACGCCCGCTCGTCCTCACGGCGCACGACGTCCTGCCGCGCGAGCCGCGCCGCGGGCAGCGCGAGGCGCAGCGGCGCCTGTACGAGCGCGTCGACGCCGTCGTCGTGCACTCCGCCCACGGCCGCGACCGGCTCGTCGAGCAGCTCGGCATCGCGCCCGCGAAGGTCCGCGTCATCGCCCACGGCGCCTTCGACCACCTCACGAACGTGGCGAACGCGCGCCCGCTCCCGCCGGAGCTCGCGCGGGTCGACAAGCCGGTCGTGCTGTTCTTCGGCCTCCTGCGGCCCTACAAAGGGCTCGACGTCCTGCTCGAGGCCTGGCGCGAGATCGACGGCGCCGAGCTGTGGATCGCCGGCATGCCGCGGATGGACATCGCGGCGCTGCGCGCGCAGGCCCCGCCGTCCGTGCGCTGGGTGCCGCGGTTCGTCGCCGACGACGAGCTCGGGGCGTACTTCCGCCGCGCCGACCTCGTCGTGCTGCCCTACCGCGAGATCGACCAGTCGGGCGTCCTCTTCACGGCGCTCGCCTTCGGCGCCCCGCTGCTGCTGAGCGCCGTCGGCGGCTTCCCGGAGCTCGCCGACCAGGGCGCGGCGGCGCTCGTCGCGCCCGGCGACGCCGCCGCGCTCGCGGGCGAGCTGCGCCGCCTGCTCGGCGACCGCGCGGCGCGCGAGCGGCTCGCCGCCGGCGCCCGCGCCGCCGCGAGCGGCCGCTACTCGTGGGATGCGATCGCCCGCGAGCACCTCGAGCTGTACGCCGCGCTGGCCGGCGGGTAGTCCCGGCCGTCAACTCGGACACAATGGCCCGCGTGTCCTTCTGGGAGCTCCTCTTCTGGGTCTGCGCGGCCCTGCTCGTCTACGCGCAGCTCGGCTACCCGCTCCTGCTCGCCGTGCTCGCGCGCATCTGGCCGCGCCGGACGCCCGCGCCGGCCGCCGCCGAGCCGCCGACGGTGAGCCTCATCGTCGCGGCCTACGACGAGGAGGACGTCATCGCGGCGAAGGTCGAAAACGCCCAGGGCCTCGACTATCCGCTGGACCGCATGGAGATCATCGTCGCCTGCGACGGCTGCACCGACGACACGGCCGCCGTGGCCGACGAGGCGGGCGCCGACCTCGTCCTCGACCTGCCGCGCGGCGGCAAGATCCGCGCGCAGGACACGGCGGTCGCCAACGCGCAGGGCACGATCGTCGCCTTCTCGGACGCCAACTCGACCTGGGAGCCCGATGCGCTCACGCGGCTCGTCGAGGCCTTCGACGACCCCGACGTCGGCTATGCCTGCGGGCAGGTGCGCTTCGTCAACGACGGGGGCTCCAACCAGGAGGGCCTGTACTGGCGCTACGAGATGGCGCTGCGCGCGTACGAGTCGCGCCTGGTCTCGGTGACCGCCGGCAACGGCGCGATCTACGCGACGCGCCGCGAGTGCTACATCGAGGTCGACCCGATCATGGGCCACGACCTCTCCTTCCCCTTCAACATGGTCAAGCGCGGCTGGCGCGCGGTGTACGTCCCGGCGGCGCAGGCGACGGAGAAGATGGTGCCCTCGATCGAGGGCGAGTTCGCCCGCAAGCGGCGCATGATGAGCCACACGTGGCCGATCGTCCTGCAGGGCGGCCTGCTGTCGCCGCGCGGCTACCCGCCGCTCTACGCGCTGATGATCGCCTCGCACCGCGTGCTGCGCTACGCCGCGCCGTTCCTGCACGCCGGTGCATTCGTCGCGAGCGCCGTGCTCGCGACGAGCGGCGTCGTGTACGCGCTGGCGCTCGCGCTGCAGGTCGCCGTGCTCGCCGCCGCCTGGCTCGCGCCGCGCCACCCGCGGCGGGCGCTGCTCGTCGCGCGCTACTACGTCCTGACGACGGCCTCCGTCGCCGCCGGCCTGTGGGACTGGCTGCGCCACGGCACGCCCGCCGGCTGGGAGCCCGCCCAGGGGACGCGATGATGCGGCGGGTCTTCGACGTCGTCGTGGCGGCCGCGGCGCTGGCGGTCGCCTCGCCGCTGCTGCTGGCGGCGATGATCGCGATTCGCCTGGAGTCGCGCGGGCATCCGATCTACCGGCAGCGCCGGGTCGGCCTCCGCGGCCGCGAGTTCGACGTCCTGAAGCTCCGCACGATGGTCGACGGCGCCGAGCACGTCGGCGCAGGGCTGGCCGTGAACGCCGGGGACGCCCGCATCACGCGCGTCGGGAAGGTCCTGCGGCGCACGTCGCTCGACGAGCTGCCGAACCTCGTGAACATCCTGCGCGGGGAGATGGCGATCATCGGCCCGCGCCCGACGCTGCCGTCGCAGGTCGCGCAGTACAGCGAGCGCGAGCGCGGCCGCCTCGCGGTGCGCCCCGGGCTCACGGGCTGGGCTCAGGTCAACGGCCGCGCGTCGCTGCCCTGGCCCGAGCGCATCGAGCTCGACCTCTGGTACATCGAGCACCGCAGCTGGCGGCTGGACCTGCAGATCCTCTGGCGCAGCGCGCGGATGGTCGTCGCCGGCGACGGCGTCTACAAGGGCGACACGGGCGGCTGGACCCCGCGGAGCTAGCGCAGCGCGGACTTGATGTCGAGCACCGGCGTCCCGTCGAGCGCCTCGAGGTCGCGCACGCGCACCCGCAGGCCGTCGATCGCGACGACCGTGATGCGATGCAGCCCGATGGGATTCGGGCGGTCCTGCGAGCGGGTGGAGAACACGCCGCGCAGCGGGTTGGAGGCGTCGTCGCGCGGATGCACGCGCAGGACGTCGCGCCGCGCGCGGTCCAGCCAGGTCACGACGACGAGCTCGTCCCCGGCGCCGACGCCGTCGAGGGCGTCGAGGACGCGGGCCTCGAGCACGAGCGTCGCCTCCGGGGCGCCCTCAAAGCCCTGTTTCGGCGCGTCGGCGGCAGCGGTCAGCGGCGACTCGACGACGCCGATCGGGTCCAGCGCGATCATCGCCGCGAAGCGTAGAGCGCCGACCGACCGCGGCGCGCCCGCCACCACCACAGCGGCGGGCGCGCGTGACGGGTCGGGGTCAGCCTGGATCCACCGCGCCTCGCGGCGGGATTCATCCACGATCCGCGGTGGATCCAGTCTCAGACGGAGGCGTGCGCGAGGCTCGGGACCTTGTCGGTCGCGAAGCTCGTGCGCAGGTAGAAGAACCACGTCATCCCGGCGAAGACGATGTACGCGAAGAGGAAGACATACAGCGCCGAGATCGACCAGTCGGCCATCGACTGGGCGACCGCGAGCTTCTCCGGCGGGGTCGCGGCCGCCTTCACCGCGGCCGACACGCCGAGGCTCGCCTGGCGGAACACGACCTGGATGAGGAAGCCGCCGAAGGCGCCGATCGCGCCGGCGATGCCGATGACGGCCGCCGCCTGGCGCTTGAAGTCCAGCACGGTCGCCTTCTCGTCCAGCCCCTTCTCTGCGGCCTCCTTGCGCCCGAGGGCGCTGAAGATCGTCGGGATCATCCGGTACGTCGACCCGTTGCCCGCGCCGGCGAGCAGGAAGATCGCCATGAAGGACCCGAAGAAGAGCGGGAAGCTGTGCTGGTTGACGCCGACGATCGCCGTGAGCGTGAAGAGCGCCTCGCCGAGGAAGACGACGAGCGTCACGCGCGCGCCGCCGACGCGGTCCGACAGCCAGCCGCCGAGCGGCCGCGCGACCGAGCCGATCAGCGCGCCGACGAAGCCGAGGCCGGCGAGGTACGTCGCGATGAACGGGTGATGGCCGAGGAACTCCGGGAACGTGTTCTTGATGACGAGCGGCAGCGCGAAGGCGTAGCCGATGAAGGACCCGAACGTCCCGATGTACAGCAGCGACATGATCCACGTCTGGCCGTGCTTCAGCGACCTCGTGTACGTGCTCGCGTCGGTCTTCGCGTCGGTGATGCTGTCCATGAAGAGAAACGCGCAGAGCGCCGCGACGACGATGAACGGCAGCCAGATGAGGCCGGCGTAGGCGAGGTGCACGTGGTGGACAGGCAGCTTCACGGCCGCCGCCGGCACGCCGACGATGATGACGAGCGGGACGAGCAGCTGGGCGATCGCGACGCCGATGTTGCCACCGGCCGCGTTGAGGCCCAGCGCCACGCCCTTGTGGCGGTCGGGATAGAAGAACGAGATGTTCGCCATCGAGGAGGAGAAGTTCCCGCCGCCGAAGCCCGCGGTCGCGGCGCACAGCCCGAGGATCCACATCTGCGTCCCGTGCGCCTGGCCGGCGAGCCAGCCGCTCGGGACGATGATCGACAGCGCCAGGACCGGGATCAGCAGCAGCGAGGCGCTGATCGTCGTCCACATGCGCCCGCCGAACTTCGGCACGGCGAACGTGTAGGGGATCCGCAGCGTCGATCCGACGAGGTTCGGCAGCGCGATGAGCATGAACTGCTCCGACAGCGACAGCGTGAAGCCGGCGTTCGCGAGGTTGATGACGACGATCGTCCACAGCACCCAGATCGAGAAGCCGAGGTTCTCGGCGAAGATCGACAGCACGAGGTTCTTCTTGGCGATCTTCTTGCCGGAGGTCTCCCAGAACGCCTCGTCCTCGGGGTCCCAGTCGTCGATCCAGCGGCCCCTGCGGCTCGCTGCCGGCGCTGCGTTGTCGGGCGCCGCCTTGCGGGCGGGCGGTGCGATCGTCGTGCTCATAACTCCTCCGGAACGGCGCAGTTGTTCACTGTGCGCCACATTTCCAGAGGGTGGTTTCACCCTTGTGTGCGAACCATTTCGGTCGCGTGAACCGGGCGTTGCGGTTGTGCGTCGGCGCCGGTCGCCGGCGCGAGCGCGGCTACGGGATGAACTCGGGGCCCTTGTCGACGTAGCGATCGCGGAAGATCCGCATCGCGGCGATCGCCTTCGGGCTCGCGTCCTGGCAGCCGACGTAATGGCGCCACGCCACCGCCGCGGTCTTGAACGGCATCTTCGTGTTGTTGCGCATGATCAGCATGTGGTAGCTCGCGCCGCTGTCGAGCACCGGCTCCTTGTAGAGCTTCGTCAGCGCGAGGACGGTCTCCGTCGGCTGATCGGGCGAGTACTGCAGGATGATCCGCCCGTGCTCGAGTGAGTGCACCCAGTTGCCGATCGCGGGCTCGCTGCCGGAGACGTAGAGGCCGTCCTGCGCGGGGTCGGGATTGTGGTCGCCCGACGTCGGCGGGTTGGTCTTGTAGTTCGCCGGCGTGCGCGGGGCGGCGGTGTGGCCGCGGCCCTCCTCGGGGAACGTCTTGTAGACGCAGCCGGCGGCCGTCGCGGCCGTCTTGACGGCGCTGTCGCTCGGGCGGTCGCTGCCACCGCCGCCCGCGAGTGCCAGCACGACGCCGGCGACGATCGCGACCGCCACGACGGCCCCGCCGCCGATCTGCAGCAGGCGCTTGCGCTTGGCCTCGGCCGCAGCGGCGCGCTCGCGCTCGAGGCGCTCCTGCTTGCGCTTCTCCTTCTCCTCCTGGCGGCTGGACATCGGCGGCGAACAGTAGAGCGTCAGGACGCCGTGGCGCGTCGGCGGCGCCCGGCGCGGCGCGCGGGCTTCCAGCAGGCGTCGAGGAAGCCGGCGATCTCGTCCGTCAGGCGCGCGGGCGCGACGCGCAGCTCGATGATCGAATCGGCCTCCAGCAGGCGGGCGTTGGGGAGCTCGTCGGCGAGCATGCCGGCGTCCGTGAGCGGGTGGATCGGGTCGCGGCGATGGCCGATGACGAGCGCCGGCGCCTGCATCGCGCGCCGCTGCTCGGGGTGCGGCGCGACGCGCCCGAAGAACAGCCCCTGCATGACGGCGCCGCTGGGGCCCGGCTCCTGGCGCACGGTGTCCAGCAGGACGTTGCCGTAGAGCGGCAGCAGCCGGCGCGGGACCAGGCGCGCGGCGCGCGCGAGGACCCGCAGCAGCGGCTCGCCGGCGGTCAGGCCGACGAGCAGCGGCGTGAACGCGACGACGCAGGCGATCAGCGCGTGGTCGAGCACCGGCATCTCGACGACCATCCCGCGCACGCGGCCGGGCGCGAGGAGGCAGACCTCGAGGGCCGTGTTGGCCCCGAGCGAGGTCCCGAGGATGACCGCCTCGTCGAGCTCGAGGTGGTCGAGCAGGCCGACGACCTGCTCGGCGCAGCCGGGGATCGAGTAGTTCCACGGCTCGCGCGGGCGGTCCGAGGCGCCGTGCCCGAGCAGGTCGATCGTCACGACGCGGTTGCCGCGGGCGGCGAGGTCGCGCGCGAGCGGCTCGTGCATGAGGCGCGACAGCAGCAGGCCGTGGACGAGGACGCAGGTTCGCGGCCCGGAGCCGAACTCCGAGTAGGCGATCCGGTGGCCGTTGTGGCGGAAGCTCGGCATGACCTCGGACGATAGCCCGGCGCGCCCCGCTAGCCTCGGAGATCCATGGCCCGCACCCCCCGGAACCTCACCGGACGCGTCGTCGCGATCACCGGGGCGGCGCGCGGCATCGGCTACGCCACGGCGCAGGCCTGCGTCCGCGAGGGGATGCTCGTCGCGATCGGCGACCTCGATCTCCCGGCCGCCGAGCGCGCCGCCGCCGCGCTCGGGCACGGCACGATCGCCGTCGCGCTCGACGTCTGCGACCGCGCGTCGTTCGCCGCCTTCCTCGACGAGGCCGAGGCGCGCCTGGGCGCGCTCGACGTGCTCGTCAACAACGCCGGGATCATGCAGCTCGGCCGGCTCGTCGGTGAGGACGAGGCGACGGCGCGCCGCCAGGTCGACATCAACGTCCACGGCGTCCTGCACGGCATGAAGGAGGCGCTGCCGCGGATGCTCGCGCGCGACAGCGGCCACGTCGTGAACATCGCCTCGACCGCCGGCAAGGTCGGCTTCGCCGGCGGCGCGACGTATTCCGGGACCAAGCACTTCGTCGTCGGCGTGAGCGAGACCGCCCGCGCCGAGCTGCGCGGCAGCGCCGTCGAGGTCTCGTGCGTCATGCCGGGGATCGTCAAGACCGAGCTCGGGTCGGGCCTGCCGCAGCCCCGCCTGGTCAAGCACACCGAGCCCGAGGCGGTCGCCGCCGCGATCGTCGGGGTCCTGCGCGCGCCGCGCTTCGACGTCTTCGTCCCGCGCACGATCGGCCCGCTGATCGCGTTCGCGAACCTCCTGCCGCGCACGGCCCGCGAGGCGCTGGCGCGCGCGCTGAAGGCCGACCGCGTGCTCGACCTGCCCGACCCGAGCGTGCGCAGCGCCTACGAGGCGCGCGCCGCGCGCTCGGGCTCGGGGCTGCCGCGCGGCGACGCGTGAGCCTCTACGGCCGGTTCTTCGCGCGCTACTACGACCGCGCGTTCGCCGAGGCCGAGGCCGCCGGTCTCGCCGCCCGGCGCGCGGTGCTGCTGAGCCGGGCGCGCGGGCGGGTCCTCGAGCTCGGCGCGGGCACGGGCCTGAACCTCGCCCACTACCCCGCGGGGCTGGCGCAGCTCGTCCTCACCGAGCCCGAGGACCCGATGCGCCGGCGCCTGCGCGAGCGCGCGGCCGAGCTCGGCCTCGCCGCGGACGTCGTCGCCGCCCCGGCCGAGCGGCTGCCGTTCGCCGACGCGAGCTTCGACACCGTCGTCGCGACGCTCACGCTCTGCACGGTCCCCGACGTCGGCGCCGCGCTGCGCGAGGTGCGCCGCGTGCTCGCGCCCGGCGGCCGCCTGCTGTTCCTCGAGCACGTCCGCTCCGGCGACCCGCGGATCGCGCGCCGCCAGGACATCTTGCGCCCGCTCTGGAAGCGCGTCGGCCACGGCTGCGAGTGCAACCGCGCGACGCTCGCGGCGATCGCGGCGGCGCCGCTCGGGGTGCAGGAGGTCGAGCACGGCCTGATCGCGAAGGCGCCGCAGATCATCCGCCCGCTCATCGCGGGCATCGCCGTCAAGCCGCCCGGCTGAGATCGAGGAGCGCGCGCGCCGCGACGCCCATCCGGGCCTGATGCTACGGCGAGACCGCAGCATCAGCGACCGATGTTGATACTTCCCCGCCATGACTTCCGAGAACGACCAGCTCTGCGTCGACGCGATCCGCGCCCTCTCGATGGACGCGATCCAGAAAGCCAACTCCGGGCACCCCGGCCTGCCGATGGCCATGGCGCCTGCGGCGTTCGTGCTCTACCGGCGCATCATGCGCCATGACCCGGCGGACCCGCTGTGGCCCGACCGCGACCGCTTCGTCCTCAGCGCGGGACACGGATCGATGCTCCTGTACTCGATCCTGCACCTCACGGGCTACGACCTGTCGCTCGACGAGATCAAGAGCTTCCGCCAGTGGGGCTCGCTGACGCCGGGCCACCCCGAGCGCGACCGCGTCCACGTCACGCCGGGCGTCGAGGTCACGACCGGGCCGCTCGGCGCGGGCTTCGCCAACGGCGTCGGCATGGCGCTCGCCGAGAAGTTCCTGCGCGAGCACTACGGCGCGGAGGTCTCCGACCACCACATCTACGCGATCGTCTCCGACGGCGACCTCATGGAGGGCATCGCCGCCGAGGCCGCGTCGCTCGCCGGCCAGCTCGGGCTCGGCCGCATCGTCTACCTCTACGACGACAACGACATCTCGCTCGACGGGCCGACGTCGCTGAGCTTCGACCGCGAGGACGTCGACAAGCGCTTCGAGGCCTACGGCTGGGATGTCAGCGCCGTCCACGACGCCAACGACATGGTCGCCATCGAGGCCGCGATCCGCGCCGCCCAGAAGGTCGAGGACAAGCCCTCGATCATCCGCGTGAAGTCGATCATCGGCTATCCGTCGCCGAACAAGCAGGGCTCGAGCAAGGCCCACGGCGCGGCGCTCGGCGAGGACGAGGTCCGCCTGACGAAGGAGGTCATGTGCTGGGATCCGGACAAGCAGTTCTATGTCCCGGACGCGGTCTACGAGGCGTGCTCGATGAAGGACGACGGTGCGGCGGCGCACGCCGCGTGGAACGAGCGCTTCGCGGCGTGGAGCGCCGCGAATCCCGAGCTCGCCGCGGAGTGGGACCTCGCCTGGCAGGGCAAGCCGCTGCCCGGCCTCGCCGACGCGCTCCCCCAGGACTGGGAGAAGGACAAGCTCGCCACCCGCGTCGCGGGCCAGAAGACGATGGCCGCGTTCGAGGCGTTCACGCCGACGATGGTCGGCGGCGCCGCCGACCTGTCGGAGTCCACGAAGACGGAGTTCCCCAACTCGGAGCGCTTCACGGCCGAGAAGGCCGGGCGCAACGTCTTCTTCGGCGTGCGCGAGCACGGCATGGGCGGCGCCGTCAACGGCATGGCCGCGCACGGCGGCATCGTGCGGCCGTACGGGTCGACGTTCCTGCAGTTCGCCGACTACATGCGCGGCGCGATCCGCCTGTCGGCGCTCACCGGCCTGCCGGTCGCGTGGATCTTCACGCACGACTCCGTCGGCCTCGGCGAGGACGGCCCGACGCATCAGCCGGTCGAGCACTTCGCGGCGCTGCGGGCGATCCCGGGCCTCGTGTTCCTGCGCCCGGGCGACGCCGCCGAGACCGCCGAGGCCTGGCGCGTCATCCTCGAGGACCTCGAGGGCCCGGCCGCGATGGCGCTCTCGCGCCAGGACCTGCCGATCTACGACCGCACGAAATACGGCGCGGTGTCCGGTGTCGGCAAGGGCGCCTACGTCCTCCTCGACGCCGACGACGCGCAGGCGACGATCATCGGCACCGGCAGCGAGGTCTGGGTGGCAGTCGCCGCCGCCGAGCTGCTCGACGTCCCGGTGCGCGTCGTCTCGATGCCCTCATGGGAGCTCTTCGAGCAGCAGGACGACGACTACAAGGCGTCGGTCCTGCCGGTCGACCTGCCGACGGTCTCCGTCGAGGCCGGGGTGCGCATGGGCTGGGAGCGCTACGCGGACGCGATCGTCTCGATCGACCGCTTCGGCGCCTCGGCGCCCGGCGACCTCGTGCTCGAGAAGCTCGGGATCACGCCGGAGAACGTCGCCGACCACGTGCGCCAGCTGCTGGCGTAGGGGGCGAGAACACCCGCCGCCGCGCCTCTGTGAGGCGTCGGCGGCGAGTGGGACGCGGCGAGGTCACCGCTCCGATCGACATCCAGCCCGACGAGCACAACTGCTTCGCGCCCGACGTCCTGTGGTACCGAGAGGGCCGTGAGCCTGGCCGCAGCGACGTCGCGCCCCAGCCGCTCCCTGACATCGCCGTCGAGATCCGCTCGCCGTCGACCTGGCGCTTCGACGTCGGCGCGAAGAAGGCCCGCTACGAGCAGCACGGCCTGCCCGAGCTGTGGCTCGTCGACACGGCGGCCGACGTCGTGCTCGTCTTCCGCCGCTCCTCGCCGAAGGCGGCGGAGTTCGACGTCAGCATCGAGCTCGGCCGCGGTGACAGCCTCACGTCACCGTTGCTGCCGGGCTTCGCCCTCCCACTCGACGACCTCTTCGGCTAACCGCCGCCGCGCAGCACGCCGAGCAGCGACTTGGCGGACGCCGAGACCGTCACGTGGATCGCTGCCGGCTCGCGCACCCAGGCGATGAGGTCTTCGGATTGCAGCCGGCCGAGCATGAACTCGAACGCCAGCGCCTGGGCGCGCGAGCGGTAGCTGCGCAGGATGTCGAACGCCCAACCGGTCGTGTGCAGGGAGAAGTTGCGCGTCGCCTCGCCGTTGCCGCTGGCGAGCAGGAGGCGCTGGTAGCGCTGGTCGCGGACGGTGCTCGTGAGGATGAGCGGCGCGGTGCCGGAGATCTCCTTCGCGCCGGCGCCGAGCACGACGAGCAGCGCCAGCGCCTCCGGGCGCAGCCCGCGGTAGGTCGCCGGGGAGCGCTTCAGGCGCCCGGCGAGCTCGCCCATCTGGCGGTCGATCCGGATGCCGTGCTCGGCGAGCAGCGGGCGCGGCAGGGCGACGATGCGCCCGTCGTCGTACGCGGCGCGCAGGTCGTCGGGCGTGCGGAACTGCTCGGTCGCCGACTGCGGGTGCAGGACCTCCTCGGCGGAGTTCTTGCGGGTCTGCAGCGCCGCGGTCGCGTCCAGGCCGGCGGGATCGCTGCGGTACAGCCGCATGATCTCCTTCGCCGCGAGCACGCGCCAGAGATACGTCGAGGAGTCGTCGCCGAGCTTCGCGAGCGACTGCCAGGCCTGCGGGTGGCGCGTCGGCGTCGAGTCGAAGTACAGCCGCGCGTAGGAGACGCTCTCGTCGCCGTAGGCGCGCAGCGCCGTCTGCAGGTTGCCGATGCCCATGTGGTAGCTCACGACGGCGAGGTCGTCGCGCTTGAGCGCGTCCTTCGCGAGCGTGAGATAGCGGGCCGTCGCCGCGAGCGCCTTCGGCGGGTCGAAGCGCTCGTCCACGCGCCGCCGGCGCGCCTTCAGCCGCGCGACGAGGGCGCCGTCGCCGCGGGTCTGGGCGCGCGCGATCGAACGCCCGATCCGCCGCGCGCCGGCCGGGTCGACGCGCATGCCGAGCAGGCTGCGCCCGGTCTCGGCGAGGATCTGCGTCAGCCCGACGGCGCCGTCCAGCCGCGGGTCGGCCGTGGCGTCGGGCCGGCCCGCGCTCTCGAGCAGGACGATCGCCTCGAGGATGTCGGGATCGAGCTTCGCCATGGCCGCCGCACGCACGACGAGCGGCCGGTAGCGCGCGACCCGCTCGGCGCTCGCGCGGGCGCCGCCCGGGCTCTTGGCGTAGATGACGTGCGCGTTGCCGCGCGCCGCCGCGGCGACGAGCGCGTCCTCGCGCGCCGGGGTGTACGCGAGCGGGTCGACCTGCTCGTCGCTGGACCCCGGTGGCTGGCCGGAGCCGGGCGCGAGGCGGGGGCTGCCCCCGGAGTCCAGGAGGGCCGTCGCGCCGAGCCCCGCCACGACGACGACGGCGAGCAGTGCGACGACGCGCACGAGCAGCGACGCCATTCGCCGTACCCTCGCAAGCTTCGCCGCCGGACGCGCTGCCGCCCGCGCCGACCGTTGCGCCTTCTACCCTCGCCCGGTGCGCATCGCTGCCGCCACCGACCCGCTCGTGCTCGACGACGACCTGCTCGTCGCGGGCGACAACCTCGCCGCGATGGCCCGGCTGCCGGACGCGACGTTCGACATGGCCTACCTCGACCCGCCGTTCAACACCGGCGTCGAGCGCCGCCGCGGCGCCCTCGGCTACGACGACGCCTTCGCGGATTACACGAGCTTTCTCGCGCCGCGGCTGCAGCGCGTGCGCGAGCTGCTCGCGCCGCACGGGACGCTGTACCTGCACCTCGACTACCGCGAGGCGCACCGGGCGAAGCTCGCGCTCGACGAGCTCTTCGGGCCCGAGTGCTTCCTCAACGAGCTCATCTGGATCTACGACTACGGCGGGCGCCCGAAGCGCCGCTGGCCGGCGAAGCACGACACGATCCTCGTCTACGTCCGCGATCGCGCGAAGTACCACTTCGACGACGACGAGGTCGATCGCGAGCCGTACATGGCCCCGGGCCTCGTGGGGCCCGAGAAGGCGGCGCGCGGCAAGCGCCCGAGCGACTGCTGGTGGCACACGATCGTCCCGACGAACTCGCGCGAGAAGACCGGCTATCCGACGCAGAAGCCGGTCGGGATCGTGCGCCGGATGGTGGCCGCCTCGTCGCGCCCGGGCGGCTGGTGCCTGGACCCCTTCGCCGGCTCGGGGACGCTCGGCGCCGTCTGCGGCCCGCTCGGCCGCCGTTACGTCCTCATCGACTCCAACCCCGAGGCGATCGAGGTCAGCGCGGCGCGCCTCGGCGCGGCCGCGCGCGCCGCCTGAACGAGCGCCTCAGGGACGCAGCCGGACCGGGCGCGTGATCTTGCGCCGGTTGCCCGCGCCGTCGGTGAACGTCAGCGTCAGCACGCCCGTGCGCCGGCGGCCCGCGCGCTTCAGGCGCCCGATCGCGTTGCGCTGCGCGATCGTCGTGGCCAGCCGCAGCCGCGCGACGTCCGCGCCGCGCAACGTGAGCGACCGGCTGGCGATCGTCGTCGCGCCGACGCGCAGGGTGCCGGCGGCGAGGCAGGCCTCGTTGCAGCTGAAGTCGATCCGGATCGCCTTGACCGACGTCGGCGTCAGGCGGGCGCTGGACGAGGCCGTGACGAGGACCTTCGGGGCAGCGCGGTCGGCGGGCGGCGGCGCGGGCGCGATCGCCGGTGGCGGCGGTGGCGGTGGCGGAGGTGGCGGTGGCGCGGCTGCGGGCGGCAGGATCGCGAGGCTGTCGATCGGGCTCGTGCCGAGCCCGATCGGGCCGACCGCCGTCGCCGCGCCGGTCGCGAGGTCGATCGTGTACAGGCGCGTCGTGTTGTCGGTCGTCGTCATCGCCGCGTAGGCGACGCCCGCGGGCGAGATGTCGAAGCCGCCGTCGAAGATCGGGCCGAGCGTCACGCCGAGCGGGCCGAGGTCCGTGACGACGCCGCCGTTCGGGCTGGGCGTGCCGTCGATGCCGCCGAGGAGGCCGAGCCGGCTCGTCGCGCGGTTGAGGACGTAGGCCGTCGTGAGGGTCGCGCCGAGCACGTTGCGGTCGTACGCGACGCCGATGACGTCCGCCGTGAGCGCGGGCGTGATGTTCGGGTCGTCGCCCGCGAGCGTGCCGTTGTTCGGGTTCGTGCGGGCGTTCTCGTCGTTGACGTTGACGTAGCGCAGGCGGTCGGCGACGGGGTTGAAGTCCAGTCCGGTCGCCACGTCGGCGGCCGCGGGGACGGGGGCGGTCGCTCCGACGAGCGTCGCCGCGCCCGTCGCCGGGTCGATCGTGTACGTCGTGATCGGCGAGTTCACGACGGAGCCGGTCGTCACGGCGGTCGCGTAGAGCAGCCCGTTCGCCGGCCGGACGTCGATCCCGCGGACGCTCTGGTTGGCGCCGAGGCCGGTGATCGCCCGGAAGCTCAGGCCCGTCGTCGGCGCGGCCGTGTCGAAGATGACGAGGCCGTTGGCGCCGACGAGCCCGACGGCGGTGTCCGCCTGCGCGCCCGCCGGAGCGGCGGCGAGCAGCGCCGCGCACGCGAGCGCGGCCCGTCCGATGGCGGCGACCCTCATGGCCGCGATCCTATAAGCGGGCGGTTCGGTGGTCTACGCGGGGACGCGCCCGCGCCGGGCGAGTCGCTGGGCATAGGGCTCCAGGCCCTCGACCGCGCGGGCGATCGCCCAATTGTGGTTCCAGCGAAACAGCGGGCGCAGGACGGGCGTCAGGACGCGCAGCAGCGCGCGGTCGGCGTTCACGCGCCAGTCGAAGCGCACGTGCGTCACGCCGTCGCGCTCGCTCAGCGTCCACAGGCCGCGGCCGGAGAGATCGCCGTCGACGATCCCCTCGATCGTCGTCGGACGCTCGAGGCGGACGACCTCGGCGCGCGTGCGCAGGTGGTAGGGCAGGCGGCCCTTGAAGTGCTGGCGTGCGACGGCGCCGACCGCGGGCGGCCCGTCGGCCTCGACGTCGATGTAGACGGGCTTCCACCACTCCGGGTAGCCGCGCGAGTCGGCGAGCGCGTCGAAGACGGCGTCGATCGGGGCGGCGACGTCCCACTCGTCGACGAACACGTAGCCGGGCTCGCGCGCGACGGGGGCCGCGGCGGCGGGCCCGCTGTAGGCCTCGTAGGCGCCGCGGTAGCCACGGCGGCGCCCGATCGCGGCGAGCGGCCCGAAGAGCGCGCGCTGGACCGGCAGCGGCGGCTTCGTCGCGTGGCCCTCGGCGGCGAACTCGCGGCCGATGACGGCGAGCTGCAGCAGGCTCGGCATCCCGCGCCGCCCGATCCTGCCGTCGCGGGCGAGGCCCATGAACGTCTCGAGCAGCACCTCCTGGCGCAGCGCCGGGCGCAGCTCGAAGCGGGCCTGCACCTGGCCGTACTCGACGAGGCGGTGTGGTGTGCCCGCCGGCACGAGCAGCGAGTCGCCCGGGCCGAGGACGCGCTCCGCGCCGCCGATGACGACGCCGAGCCGCCCGGAGATGACCTCGTGGAGCTCCTGCTGGGCCGGGTGCAGGTGCTCCTGCGCGACGAAGCCCTGGGGCGTGAACAGCATCTCGAAGCGCAGCCGCTCGCCGCCGGACTCGGCCGCCGTCTCCTCGAAGACGATCCGCTCGCCGGTGGCCGCGTTCTCAAGGATGTCGCCTGCTCGTGCCATCTGCAAAGACCTCGCTGTGTCTCGGGATGGCACGAGTCTCCGCGCGCGGGCGGGCGCGGACATCGGTCATGTGGCCTATTCGCGCCCCTGCCGCGGGAGGAACACCACGTGGCCGGCGAGGCGCTCGACGGTGTAGGCGTCGAGGTCGAGCACGCTGCCGAGGTCCTGCACGGAGGAGAAGCCGTTGATCTGCGCTCGTGCCTCGACGATCCGCGTCGCCAGGGCGTCGTCGACCCCCGTCAGGCCGAGCAGCACGCTGAGCGGGGCGTTGTTGACGTCGACGAGCCCTGCGGCCTGCGCACCCGAGCGGTCGGGCCGGCCGATGCCGAGCTCGAGCGCGAGCTCCGGGCGCTCCAGGGCGAGCTGCTGGGCCTCGCGACGCTCCTCGAGCCGCTGCTCGGCGGCCGTCAGGCCCCGGTGCAGCGACGAGCCCGTCGCGGCGACGTACGACGGGCGGATCGTCAGCGCCGTCGCCGTCGCGCCGACCCAGCCGACGATGATGCACAGGCCGCCGAGGCCGCTGTCACCGTCGGTCGTGACCGCGAGGATCCAGCCGGCGAGCGCGACGACCGACCACAGCACCCCCAGTGCGACCCAACGCGGGCGCCGCAGCAGGCGGCCCGGGACGATCGGCGCCCAGGCCCCGAGCGCGAGCGGCGCCGCCGACGTCCACACCCACCACGGCACCTGCTGCATTCGCGCGCTTCCACCATCCGGGCTCGACGAAATGGAGCCAGGGGACTCGGACCCCCGACCTCCTGCGCGATGCGGGACGCCGCACATATTCCAGTACCGACGTTCGCACCGAAGTGCCGGCATTCTCGCACGACGCGGTGCCGCGGATCCGACCGCGAGGCGCGATCGACCCACAGGCAGCGCCACCGAGCAGCTCGCCAGGTCGGGCCGTAGGGCGGCGGGCGTCAGGCGTTGTGCCAGGCGGCCATGATCTGGGCGACGTGGCGATGATCGGTCCCGCAGCAGCCGCCGAGCATCGTGATCGACGGCAGCATCTCGCGCAGCGTCGCGTTGTCTCGTCCCAGGGCGACGGGGTCGCCCTCGTCAAGCTCCTCGGCCTCGTCCAGCTCGGCATGACTGCGGCGGGACGCGTTCAGACGCAGGGCGCCGATCCGCCGCAGAGCGCGGGCATCGTCGAGCCCGGCGGCGATGTGGGTGGGGTGCGCGCAGTTGATCCCGAAGAACTCGGCGGCACCCCCGGTTGCCGCGTCCACGCGGTCCACGGCCTCGGCGACCGGCGTGCCGTCCGGTAGTCGGCCGTCTGTCTCGACGGTGAACGAGGCGACGACCGGCAGGCCCGCGGCGGCTGCCGCCAGCACCACGCCGGTGGCCTCCTCGGGGTAGGACATCGTCAAAGCCGTGATCCGCTGCACGCCGGCGTCGCGCAGGACTGCGATCTGCCAGGCGTGATACTCAGCCGCCTGCTCGGCGCTCATGCGCGCGCCCACGACGTAGCCGTCGCCGCGCGGGCCGAGCATCCCGCTGAGCGCGACGTCCGGGCGTCCATCGGCGAGCTCACGCGCAAACCGGACGGCATCGACGTTGGCGGCCGCCAGCGCAGGGAGGTCGTAGCCGAGCTGCGCTCCCCAGTCCGGATTCGCGCGCCACGTCGCGGTGTCCAGCACGAACGGCAGTCCATGCTCCTGCGCGATGTCGAGGAAGGGCTCGAAGTATCGGCGCAGCGCCGCTCGCCCATCTTCGTGGGCGAGCAGCGGGAACGACGCGAAGCAGGGAAGATCGAATCCCTCCCGGAAGAGCAGGACGGTCTCGATCCCGCCGTCGGTCATCGCGAGGGCCTGTGTCGGTTGCCGGGTCATGGCGATCGAATCTACGCGCGGCGGTTGCGTGCGCCATGAGCAGATTGCCCTATCTTTCCGCCGCGTCGCCGACGAGCCCGTGGCGCATCGCGAACAGACTTGCCCCGGCGCGCGAGTTGACGCCGGTTCGGAGGTAGATGCTGGCGATGTGGTTGGCGACGGTCTTCGGTGAGATGACGAGGCGCTCGCCGATCTGCGCTGTCGTGAGGCCGTTGACGAGGAGCCGCAGGACATCGATCTCGCGCGGCGTCAGCCCGGCCGGCCATTCACGGCGGCGCCGGACGCGGTGACCGGCCGCCCGTAGCACGGCGTTGGCCGCCTCCCCGTCGACTCGGCCGGCGCGCACCTCGTTGCGCAGCTCGGCTTCGGCGTCATCGGCATCCCGTGGCGGGCGGTATGGCCGTGGTTCGCGCAACGCGCGGTAGACGGCGGCGGCGGCGAGGATGCGAGCCGCCGGCCGGAGGGCCGGCGCCGTCAGCCCGCGGGGGTAGCCGGATCCGTCGAGGCGCTCATTCTGCTGACCGACCACCGTGCCGAGGCCCGCGAGACCGGGGGCCATGGCGAGGACGCGCTCGGCGAGGTAGGGGTGAAGGCGCACCCGCTCCATCTCGCCAGCGGTGAGTGGGCCCGGCTTGTCCCAGACCGCGTTGGACACGCCGAGCCGGCCGAGACCGTGGACCAGACCGGCGTGGTGCAGGGTGACGATATCTCCGGCCGGCAGCCCATACTGCTCGCCGGCGGCCGCCGCGAGCTCGGCGACCGCGCGCGAATGCCCCGCCATGTACGGCGACTTCAGATCGGCAAAGTCCGCGACGGCTTCGAAGGCCTCGTCGAGCTCGGCTCCACGGAGCACCGGCCGCAGAGCGGGCTCGGCTGCGATGAGGTCACCCCAGCTCGTGGCGGCGTCGAGCCCTTCGAGAATCCCGGCGGCATCCGCGCAAAAGCGATCGACGAGCGCCGGGTCGAATTGCGTGCCGCGGCGCTCGCGCGCGACCGCCACCGCAGCGCGGACGCCGCCGGCGCGGTGAAAGACCTCGACGACGTCGCCGAGGTGGACGATCCGCGCAACCTGCGAGATCTGCTCCCCCTTGAGCCGGTTGGGCGTGCCCCTGCCGTCCCAGCGCTCGAAGGCCTCGAGAATCGGGTCGTGCACGATCGCGCCGAGGCCGAGCCGGTCGGCCAGGTCCGCCGCGACCAGGCAGTGCGTCGGCTCCATCGCGGACATCCATCGCCGTCCGGACCCGATGAAGGATGCGGCCAGGCGCGCCCGCGACAGTGGTCCCTGGCCGGCACCGAGATGACCGAGCATGAACCGAGCCGCCGGCAGCCCGACCATGTCGACCTCGTACGTGTCGGCGCGCAGGGCGATGTCGTCGCCGAACCAGCGCGCCTGCTCGTGAGCGTCGGCATGGCAGCCGACCCACGCGATCAGCGCGACGTAATACACGGCCACGCGCTCCTGCTCGGACAACCCGATGCACTCCGCCAGGCGCAGGCCGAGCAGCGACGAGCGCAGGACGTGCTCGGACGGTTGCCCGAGCCCGAGGTCGACGGCCAGCGACATCGCGCCGATCAACTCGGCCAGGCGTAGACCGGCGGCGTCGACGCGCTCATCGGGCGCGGTGCTCACGCGACGGATCGTACGCCGACGAGCCGCCAGGTCGGCAGGGGCATGGTCAGCCGAGCGGGTACCAACGGGCACTGACCGGCGATGGATCCGCACGCCCGCAGACGGCCGGCAACACCCTGACGAACAAACCCCCGCAGGTGCAGGGGGTCGTCTCGATGGAGCTAGGGGGACTCGAACCCCCGACCTCCTGGGTGCGATCCAGGCGCTCTCCCAACTGAGCTATAGCCCCGAGGAGCGGACAGTGTACCCCGGCATCGGGTACGTGAGGGCTACGGGAATGCCTCCAACACGCCGATACGCTGACCACACGTGAGCTTTCGCAACCGTCTGGCGCTCTTCTTCGTCCTCATCGTGATCGTCCCGATGCTGGCGGTCACGTTCCTGCTCTTCCGGCTCATCGCGCAGAGCGAGAACGGCAAGTCCGACGCGGCCTTCTCCGCGCAGCACGACGTCGCGCGGCAGCTCTTCGCCGAGCAGCGCGATCTCGCCCAGGACGTCATCGCGAAGACGATCAGCGAGGACCGCGTCTTCACCACGTCGCTGCAGGACGGCAGGCTGACGCGTGCCGCCAAGCGCGCGCGCCAGCTCGTGAAGTTCCGCGACATCGCGCGGATCGTGCTCGTCCGCGACGGTCGCGCCGTCCTGTCGGCGGGCGACGCCGGCGCGGTGGCGCCGGCGCGCAGACCGATCCAGTCCTCGACGCACCGTGACCTCGGGACGCTCGAGCTCTCGCTCGTCGACGCCCGCGCCTTCGCCACGGACGTCCGCCGCATCACCCAGCTGCACGTCGTCGTGCGCGACGGGCGCAGGGTGCTCGCGAGCACCCTCCCGGCACTCGGGACGCGCGAGCCCCCCGGCGACGGCAAGCAGATCTCCGTCGGCGGGCACGACTACCGCGTCGTCTCCTTCCTCGACCCGGGCGCCTTCGCCGGCCAGCACCTCCGCGTCTCGACGCTGCACCTCATCGGCGCGACGGGGACGAAGATCCGCGACGGGCGCATCACCGCGGCCTCGATCCTGCTCGGCTTCTTCCTCATCGCGATCGCCTGCGCGATCATCGTCTCGCGCACGCTGCAGCAGCAGATCGCCGGCTTCCTCACGGCTGCCCGCCGGCTCGCGAGCGGCGACTTCTCCTCGAAGGTCCCGACGGTCGGCAACGACGAGTTCGCCGAGCTCGGCGACGAGTTCAACAAGATGTCCAAGGAGCTCGAGCGCCGTCTTGCGGAGCTCGAGCACGAGCGCCAGCGCATGCAGAACTCGATGCTGCGCCTCGGCGAGGCCGTCGCGTCGGGCCTCAACCGCGACGCCCTGCTCGAGCTCGTCGTGCGCACGGCGGTCGACGGCGTCGGCGCCGACGCCGGGCGCGCATTCGTCCGCGGGCCCGACGGACTGACGCTGCAGGAGCGCTCGCGCGTCGGCAGCATGAACGGCCTGGAGTCGGCCGTCGCGTCCGTCGAGGCCGAGGCGCTGCGCGTCGGCGACCCGCGCGAGACGGCGGTCGGCGAGACGAACGCGATCGCCCACCCGCTGCGCGGAGCGGCGGGCGGCAGCGTCGTCGGCGTCGTCTCCATCGGCCGGACGGGCAAGCCCTTCACGCCGAGCGATCGCGAGCTCTTCCGCTACCTCGCCGGGCAGGCCGCGCGCTCGATCGAGAACGTCCAGCTGCACGAGACGGCGACGCGCGAATCGCTGACCGACGACCTCACCGGGCTGTCCAACCGGCGCGCGTTCGACGACGCGCTCACGACCGAGGTCGAGCGCAGCCGCCGCTACGGCGCGAGCCTCGGCCTCGTGCTGCTCGACCTCGACAACTTCAAGTCCGTCAACGACACCTACGGCCACCAGCAGGGCGACCGCGTCCTGCGCGAGGTCGCGCGCGTCCTGCGCGAGACCTCGCGCGAGATCGACCACCCGGCGCGCTACGGCGGCGAGGAGCTCGCCGTCGTCGTACCGGGGACCGATCTGGAGGGCGCGTTCAACCTCGCCGAGCGCGTGCGCGAGCGCATCGCACTGCTGCGGATCGCGCGCGTGGACGGCAACGGCTGGATGACCGTCACGACGAGCTGCGGCGTCGCCTCGGTCCCGCCTGCGCAGGCCGTGGAGCGCACGCTGCTGGCGGCCGCCGACGCGGCGCTGTACGAGGCAAAGCGCACTGGCAAGAACAAGTCGGTGCGCGCCAGGTAGGCTCTGGGCGAGATGGGACTGCTGGACGACGCCATCCGCGAGCATCTGGAGCTCAAGCGGCGCCGCGGCGCCGATGCGAGCGAGGTCTCGCGGCAGGAGAGCGACGCGCTCGGCCCGGTCCGCCGGACGCCCGAGGGTCAGCCCGACCTGTCCGACGTCCCGGGCCTCGCCGCGGCCGCCGAGCCGGGAGCCGGCGAGCTCGTCGCCGGCCACGACGCACCCGCCGGGCCGGCGTCCTGGCACGAGGAGCAGACCGCCGTCCACGCCGCGCCGGCGGAGCCGGAGTACGAGCCGCCGCCGGTGCCCGCCGCGCCCGCTGAGCCGCCGGCGACGTACGCGCCGCCGGCCGCCTACGCGCCGCCCGCCGCAGACGAGCCGCCGCCGGCCGCCTACGAGCCGCCGCCGGCCGCCTACGAGCCGCCGCCCGCCGCCTACGAGCCGCCCGCCGCCTACGAGCCGCCGCCCGTCCCGGCGCCGCCGTCCTACGCGCCGGAGCCGCACCACGGCCCCGATCCCGACTTCGACCCGTTCCCCGAGCTCGCCGACGAGGAGCCCGAGGCCGCGCTCCCGCAGCCCGAGGAGCGCCAGTCGCTGCTGTCGCGCTTCAAGCGCGGCCGCAAGCAGGCCCAGGAGTCGGCCGACCCGCCGCCGGCGGCTCACGAGAGCGAACCCCCGGCCGTGCCCTACGCGGCGCCACCGCCGTACGCCGCGACGCCGCCGCCGTATGCGACACCGCCGGCGCGCGAGCCCGACGTCGTGCCCGCCGACGACGAGCCCGACGGCGAGGACCTGCTCGAGGAGACGCCCGACTTCCTCGAGGAGACGCCGGAGCACGATCGGCTCTGGTTCGAGCAGCGCCCCCCGCGCGACTTCGACTTCGACGGGTAGCAGCCGCGGGTCTGACCGCCGGGCGAGGTCGTAGCCTGGCGTCGGTCAGACGTCCCTGCCACGCGCTCGCCCATCCTCTCCCCGCAAACCGATCGACCCGTCGTCCACCCGGCACGCCTCGGGCTCGTCGGCTGCGGCCGCCTCGCCGAGGTCGGCTACGTGCCCGCCTCGCGCGCCGCGGCCGGGGTCGACATCGTCGCCGTCAGCGACCCCGACCGCGCGCGCCGCGGGCTCCTGGCGGCCAAGCTCGGCGCGTCGGCACACGCGCGGCTCGGCGAGCTGCTCGGGGCCTACCGGCTCGACGGCATCGTCATCTGTACCGGGACCGAGCAGCACGAGGAGGTCGCCGCCGAGGTCGCGGCCGCCGGCTTCAGCGCCCTCGTCGAGCAGCCGCCGGCGCCCGAGCACCGGGGCGCGCTGCGGCTCATGATGCTCACGCCGGCCCCATGGATCGCGTTCAATCGCCGCTTCGACCACGGCGCCGAGCTCGCGGGGCGGATCCCGCCGGGGATCGAGCTCGAGCTGCGCATGGTCCTGCACGAGCGCCGCCGGTCGTGGCGCCCGGTCGCGCGCGCCGAGGACGCGCTGCTCGACCTCGCCCCGCATCTCATCGACCTCGCGCTGCACCTCACCGGCATGGTCCCGCTCGCCGTCCGCGCCCACGCGGCGCCCGACCGCGCCGGCATCGAGCTCGCGGCGACGCGGGCGCGCGTGCGGATCGAGTGCGCGACGGATCGCCCGCCACTCGAGCTCGTCGAGGTGCTCGACGGCGGCGGCCGGCGCATCGCGCGCGCCGAGCGCGCCGGCCGCGCCCGCGGTGTCGCCGCGCGCGTGCTGCCGGGCGTCCACCCGATCGTGCGCTCGCTCACGGCGCAGCTGGAGGCCTACGGCCGCGCGCTGCGCGGCGAGGACCCCGGCCCGCTCGCCACCGCCGCCGAGGCCGCCGCCGTCATGTGCGTCGTCGACGCCGCGCGCCGCTCGGACGCCATCGGCGGCGAGACGGTCGCCGTCGAGGGCGTGACGCTCGCGTCCTGACGGACCTCAGGAGACGCGCAGGTCCTCGAAGCCGGGCGTCAGCAGCACGTGCTCGTCGGCGAGCACCGTCATCGCCTCGTAGGGCGCGATGCTGCGCGTCCACTCCGGGCCGTCGGCGCCCATGGCGAACACGGCGGTCGCATAGGCGTCGGCCGTGCCGAGGTCCGGACCGGCGATCGTCACCGACAGCACGCCGGCCGGAGGCGCGCCGGTGTGGGGATCGAGGATGTGGGCGCCGCGCGCGTACGTCGCCGACGTGGCGACCGCGAGGTGCTCGGACTCGAGGACCGCCGCGACGCGATCGGGCAGGAGCGGGTGCTGGATCCCGATCCGCCAGCGGACGTCGGGGCCGGGCCGCCCCCGCACGATGACGTCGCCGCCGGCGTACAGGCAGAAGTTTCGCGCCCCGGCGGCCTCGAGCAGGCGCGCCGCGCGCTCCACCGCCCAGCCCTTGACGAGGCCCGAGGGATCGAGCACCCCGCCGGCGCGCATGTCGAAGTAGCCGCCGGTCCGCGCGCGCAGCCGCTCGCAGCGCCCGAGCACGCGCCGGACCTCCGGGCTCGCGAGCTCCGCGGCCAGTTCCCCGCGCGCGATGCGGCTGATCTCGCTGTCGGCGCGGTACGTGCTGAACGTCACATCGACGCGGCGCAGCCAGGCGAACACGGCCTCGACGGCACCCGCGGCGATCGGGTCGTGGCACTCGACCTCGACCGGCAGGCCCATGATGTCCTCGTGGCGCGCGATGGCCGGTGCGGCGAGCGCCGCGCCGCCGTCAGACATGCGCCTTCGTGATCGCCGCCTGCAGCGACGCCCCGTAGGCGTTGCTCGTCATCGTCGCGCCCGAGATGACGAAGATGCGCGCGCTCTGGGCCTTGAGCACCTCCTTGCGCAGCAGCGGCAGCGCCTGCTGGTTGATGCGCGCCGACCGCGGGCGCTCGGTCGGGGCGGTGGCGGTGACGTTCGTGATCCGCTTGCCCTTGACGGTGATGCGGACCTTGACCGGCCCCCAGCGCATGTTCACCGCGGGGCCGGTCACGACGCGCGACCTCGTCGTCGTGGCCGCGCTGGCGATCGCGAGCCACGGCGCGGCGACCGGCGGCGCGAGCGCGGTGAGCGTGAGGACGGTGAGCGGGACGGATCGGTTCATGGGGCTCCTCGGGGGTCAGAGCGCGAAGCGCTCGAGGTGGATCTGGCGGCGCGGCACACCGAGCTCGCGGAGGCTCGCAACGACGCCGTCGGCCATCGCCGGCGGGCCGCAGACGTAGACGTCGCGCTCGGCGATGTCGTCGACGAGCGCGCGCAGGTGATCGGGCGAGAGCAGGTCGCGGCAGGCGTCGTCGCGGTGGTCGCCGGCGACGATCGTCAGCCGGGCGCCGCGGGCGCGCGCAAGCGCCTCGAGCTCGTCGCGGAAGATCGCGTCGCGTTCGTCGACCACGCGGTAGATGAGCGCGAGGTCGCCGCCGGCGCCGGGCGCCGTCTCGAGCATCGCGCGGATCGGCGTGATCCCGATCCCGCCGGCGATGTAGGCCGCGCGCGGCCGCCGCCGGGCGGCGTCCGTGAAGGTCCCGAACGGGCCCTCGGCGAGGACGCGGGTCCCGGGCCTGAGGTCGCGCAGCCGCGCGGTGAACCGGCCGGAGTCCTTGACGGTGATCCGCAGCGAGCGCCCGTCGGGGGCCCGCGAGAGCGAGAACGGATGGGCCTGCAGGGCGCGGCCCGGGGTGAGGAAGCGCCAGAGCATGAACTGGCCGCTGCGCGCGCGAACGCGCGCGATCCCGCGCCCGGTGATGACGAGCGAGACGACGCCCGGGGCCTCTTCGCGCACCTCGCCGACGCGCAGGCCGAGCGCCAGTGCCCGGACGAGCGGGAGCACGATGCGGAAGGCGACGAGCAGCACCAGCGTCACGAGGATCAGCCCGGTCCAGTACTGCGAGGCGGTGTGCGCGGTCGTGAACTCGTTGCCGGTCGGGATCTGGTGACTCCAGGCCAGGGCGATCCCCGCGTAGGCCATGAGATGGACGAGGTGCCACAGCTCGTACGGCAGCCGGCGGCGCACGATGACGAGCGACGTCCCGACGACGAGGCACAGCAGGCCGGTGCCGATCGTCGCCGTGACGATCCCCGGGTAGTCGTGCCAGAGCGAGGAGATCTCGGCCCCGAGGCGCACCTGATCGGAGCCCGCGTAGCCGACCGTGACGAGCGCGGTGTGCGCAAGCAGGAGCAGGATGACGGCGCGCCCGTTGCGCCGGTGCCAGACGGTGAGGCGATCGAAGCCGACGAGCCGCTCGAGCGGCGGCAGGCGGGCGAGCAGCAGGACCTGGACGAGCGCGAGGTAGGCGCCGAGCAGGCCGGTGATCCGGCCGATGCTCGTCTCCAGGTCGGCCGTGGTCGGCACGGCCGTGACGCCGCCGCCCTTCAGCCAGAGCCAGATGAGCACGCCGGCGTTGGCCGCGAAGACGAGCCACAGCGCCGCCGTCAGGAGGGCGGGCGCGAGGGTCGCGCGCCGCGGCAGTTCGATCCCGGCGGTCCTGGCGGGTCGGTCGAGGATGGTGCCGTGGTCGATCACGTCGTCGCCGAGCGTGCCCGCACTCCGTGTGAGAACGCTGAGAGTTCCCTGGGGGTCAGGGAAAATCCGTGCTCCGGATCAGCGCAAACGTGAGATTGTGGCCCCCATGCGCTACGCGGACCCCTTTCGCGAGGCCGGCCGGCCGGAGACGACCGACCACGACTTCCTGCTCACGTGCTCGTGCGGCGCCGAGCAGCGCATCGACGAGATGGTGATCGACGAAAGCGGGCCGGTCACGCTGTACGAGTGCGTGCGCTGCACCGCGGACACCGTCGGCGTCCTGCGCAACGACCCCGACGCGCAGCAGGGCATCGCCCCGCAGGGCATGGCCCGCTGGGAGGAGCGCGCGGGCTACGAGATGCGCGGCTACATCATCGGCGCGCGCGTGGACATCGCGTTTCGCCCCGAGGACGCCGAGGCCGACCTGCTGCGGATCCCCGCGACGCCGTACTTCTTCAAGCGCTACCTGAACGTCTGAAAAGTGGAGCCAACCGGGATCGAACCGGTGACCTCCTGCTTGCAAAGCAGGCGCTCTCCCAGCTGAGCTATGGCCCCGCGAATGGGAGTGTAATCGGCGCCTCACCGCGCTCGTGGCCGTCAGACGCCCTTCCGCCGGAGTGTCCGGGCAGGTTAGTCTCGCGTCGTGAGCACGACCGGCCCCCGCCGCCTGTGCGTCGCCCTCATCCTCGCCGCCGCGTGGGCGATGGCGGTGGGTCCCGGACCGGCCGAGGCGAAACGCGGCTGCGGCTTCGTGGCCACGGGCGGCGGTGGCGCCGCCGAGATCATCGGCGTCCAGCGCGTCACGTGCAGGACCGCCCGCCAGATCGTCCGCGCGTTTCTCGCGAGCCGGCGCCAGATCCGTGGCTACCGCTGCCATTTCGCGGGCCCGCCCGAGATCGGCCGCTGCGACAACGGGCACCGCCACATCCGCTTCCTCGCCGACTAGGTACTAGACCGCGCGCATGAGCTCGCCGGCGACGCGGTCGGCGGCCTCGCCGACCCCGCCGAGCAGCCGTCGCGAGAGCTGGGCGCGGCGGAAGAACAGCGGCGCGTCGTGCTCCCAGGTCGCGCCGATGCCGCCGTGGACGGAGATCATCGTGCGGCTCGCGACGTCCAGCGCGTGCCCGCCGGCGGCGCGGGCGGCGCTCGCCGCGAGCGCGAACTCGTCGCGCGCGTCGACGTAGGCCCAGCCGGCGTAGAGCAGCAGCGCGTACGTGTTCTCGCGCAGGCGCAGGACCTCGACGAGGCCGTGCTTGACCGCCTGGTAGGAGCCGATCGCGCGCCCGAAGGTGAAGCGCTCCTTCGCGTAGGCGACGGAGACCGACAGCGCCGTCTCGACGGCGCCGAGCGACTCGGCGGCCAGCAGCGCCTGGGCGAGAAACCACGCGCGCGCGAGATCCTCCTCGCCGACGCCCTCCAGGACGTCGGCGGCCGCGCCGTCGAACGACACGTGCCCGAGGGCGCGCGTGGCGTCGTAGCGCACGACCGGCTCGACGGTCACGCCGGCGCCGGGGGCGTCGACGGCAACCGCCACCGGCGCGCCGTCCGGCCGGGTGGCGGCCACGACGAGCACGCCCGCTCCGGGCGCATCCGGGACCCAGGCGACGGTGCCCGTCAGCGTGCCGTCGTCTGCGAGCACCGGCGCGGCGGCGCGCGTCGAGCCGGCCCGCGGCTCGACCGTCCAGCCGCCGCCGAGGTCGCCCGGCGGCCGCGCCGCGGCGAACGCGGCCCGCAGCTCGCCCTCGGCCACGGCCTCGGTGCGCGCATCCGCGGCGCCGTCGAGCAGCGCCGACGCCGGCAGGTGGCCGAGCAGCGGCACGCCCGCCAGGACGCGCCCGGCCTCGGTCATGACGAGCATCGCCTCGAAGGCGCTGAGGCCCGCGCCGCCGCGCTCCTCGCTCACGAGCAGCCCCGGCCAGCCCGCCTCGCAGGCCGTCGGCCAGAGGTCCGGCAGCTGCGCCGGGTCCTCGAGCGCCTCGCGCGCGAGCGCGATCGTCTTCACGCGCGAGAACGCGTCGCGCGCGGCCTCGCGCAGGAACGTCTGCTCGTCGGTCAGCTCGAGGTTCATCGCGAGGACCTGCCTTTCGGCTCGGCGGCTGCGGCGGCCGAGCAATGGCGCGCGGTCATGAGGAGGTCACCGCCGCGCGCTCCTTCGCGCGCAGCTCGGAGAACGGGATCCCCTTGTCCAGCCGTGGCTCGGGCGGCAGCCCGAGGACGCGCTCGCCGATCGTGTTGCGCAGGATCTCCTCGGTCCCGCCGGCCGACTTCAGGCCGGGCAAAAAGGAGATCATGTACGCCCACTCGCCGTCCTCGTCGAGCGCGCCCGGCCCGAGCACGTCGGCGATCAGGTCGCCCGCCGCGATCGCCGAGCGCACGGTCGTGACCTTCGCGAGGCCGGCCTCGGGCCCGGGGATCTGGCCCTGCTGCAGCGCGCTGAGCATCCGGTAGCCGGTGAACTTCACCGCGAGCAACTCGACGGCGAGCTCGCCGAGGCGGCGGCGCGCCTCGGGGTCGCGGCGGGCGTGCTCGTCGCCCGCGATCGCGCGGGCGTAGCGCTCCGGCCGGTAGCCGAGGCTCTCGGAGCCGAGGCCGATCGTCAGGCGCTCGAACATCAGCGTCGTCAGTGCCGTCCCCCAGCCGCCGCCGAGCGGCCCGCAGACGGCGTCGGCCTCGAGGCGGACGTCGTCGAAGAAGACCTCGTTGAACTCCGCCTCGCCGGAGATCTGGCGCAGGCCGCGGATCGTGACGCCGGGCGCGTCCATCGGGACGATGAACATCGTCAGGCCCTTGTGCTTGGGCACCTCGGGGTCGGTGCGTGCGAGCAGCAGCCCGAAGGCGGCGAAGTGGGCGTTCGTCGTCCAGACCTTCTGGCCCGTGAGGCGCCAGCCGCCGTCGGCCTCGGGCACGGCGCGCGCCTGGACGGCCGCGAGGTCCGAGCCGGCCGCCGGCTCGGAGAAGAGCTGGCACCAGACCTCGTCGCCGTGGAGCATCGGGCCGAGGTAGCGGCTCTTCTGCTCGTCGCTGCCGTGGGCGATGATCGTCGGGCCGAGCATCCCGACGCCGATGACGTCGAGGACCCCCGGCACGCCCGCGCGCGAGATCTCCTGGTTGACGATGACCTGCTCGACCGCGCCGAGCCCCTGGCCGCCGAGCTCCGCGGGCCAGGCGACGCCGGCGAGACCGGCGGCGGCGAGCTTGCCCTGCCAGGCCCGGCGCGCGGTGACGTAGGCGGGATCGTCCTCGTCCTGCTGCGCGGGCGCCTCGCTCGCGTGCTCGTCGAGCCACGCTCGGACCTTCGCCCGGTAGCGGGCCTGCTCGGGGGTGTCGTTGAGGTCCACGGCGCTCCTTTGGCTGACTGGCCAGTCGACCGGCCGGACGATACAGGCGCAATCGCGGCCGCGCCGCGGCTCGCCGTCGTCAGCCTGGATCCGCCGATCCTCGCGGCGCATCCCAGCCGCCGATCACCGCCCAGCGCCGATCGGCGGCGTTCGAAGGGGTCCACCCTGCGGGTGCGCCGCCGATCGACCCCGGACGGCGCCGGCGACTGGGATGCATCCACGATTACCGGTGGATCCAGGCTCAGCCGCCGCCGCCCGTCAGCGCGGCGGCGACGAGCACGCCGAGGATGATCAGCAGCGGCACGGCCGTGGCGAGCAGCAGCCAGCGGACGCGGTTCATCGGTTCAACGCCCCGCCGCTCGCGCGCGTATGCGCGTCAGCGAAAGGCGCGCCGCGCCTGGCCCGCGGCGGACCCGATGACCGCGGGGTCGTCGGCGCAGCGGTTCAGGAACGTGTCGAGGATCGCGTGCATCGCCTGCAGCTCCGCGGCGGCCTCGCGCAGGCGCTCCTCGCCCGCGGGCGTGAGCTCGTACGTCCGCCGGTCGGGTCCGCCCGCCGAGGACTGCCAGGCCGAGCGGACGAGGTTCGCACCCTCGAGCGCGCGCAGCGCGCGGTACAGACGACCGGGATCGTCGCGGTTGAATCCCAGCGGCCGCAGGCGCTCGCGCAGCTCGTAGCCGTGCGCCGGCGCCTCGTGCAGCAGCAGCAGCAGGCACGGGCGCAGGAAGTTCTTCGGCAGAACGACACGCGCGAGGTCGGCATCGACAGGCATGCCCTCACGCTACTCCAGCACGCGCGCGCCCGCCATTTCGAGCTGCCGGTGCGCCTGGTATGCACTCCGCGAGGCCGGATCGCGCGCCGCGCCCGGAAAGCCGGGAAAGGCTTAACACGTTCCTAAAGTCCCCTGCAAAACGACCTGTTAGGCGCCCCATACGCCACGCGGGGCCGGTTGGGGGGCTTCGGCCACTGGACATCCCGGTCGTGTCTGTACTAGTGTCGCGCGCAGACACCGGCTGGGTCGGGGCAGAGGGAGACGTACCGGGACCCGCGGCCGGGACTAATAGGGAGCGAGCGACTGACCGTACGAGGCATCCGCTTCGTGGACGGTCGGAAGCGAAAACAGAGGGGAGCCACAGTGCTTAGAGGGTCAGGCGCATCGGCGCCATACCGGCGGAGCGTTCCGTGCCGGCGCTAAAACGGAAGCCGAAAAGCCCGCAGCAAGCCTCCCGCGCAGGAGGCGGCGGCGGCGGAGGCGGTCGCTCGACGAGCTCTCAGGGTGGAGTTCAGGGCGTCAACATCATCATTCTGGTTCTGGTCGCGGCATCGGTGACGATCGCCGCAGGTCTGCTCGCTGAGACGGTCAACACCGCTCGGTCGATCGACAAGAAGGCCACGAACATCAAGAACACCGGTATCGGCATCAACAAGTCGACCGACGCGATCCGGCAGCTCGTTCTCACGAACAAGGTCGCCCAGTCGATCCTCAAGACGGCCACGCCGCTGAACGGCGTCCTGACGAAGATCGACAACACCGCCAAGTCGATCGACCGGTCGGCCGGCTCCATCGACAGCCTCGCGAGCACGATCCTCTCGACCGCTGGGACGATCAACACGAGCGCGACGACGATCGGCGGCACCGCGTCGAAGATCAACTCGACCGCCGGCACGATCAACGGCACGGCCGGGAAGATCGACAACGTCGCCAACAGCATCCAGTCGACGGCGAGCAAGATCAACGGCACGGCGAAGACGATCAACACGACGGCCGGCACCGGCTCGGGCATCCTCGGCATCGCTCGCATCATCGATAACGATGCCGCGACGATCGTCACGGGCCTGACGGCGACCGACCAGACCGCCAAGGGCATCAAGGTCGACTCCGGGGACATCCTCGGCGACTCGGACGCGATTCTCGACACCGGCGGCTGCATCGACGTCAACGCCAACACTGTTGCCAAGCCGGCGAACGCCAGTGACTGCCAGGGGAAGAACCCATGACCCGTATCGCAACTGACGTTCGCTGGACCTGGATCTTCGGAACGATCCTGATCCTCGTTGTCGTGGTGGTCATCGGATTCCTGTCCGGCATCACGAGCGCGCTGAACTCGATCGACGCCGCTCTGGGCACGACCGACTCGACGCTCACCGAGGTGGGCGGCGATGCCGATCCGCTTCCGAGCTACGTCAAGACGATCAACGGCAACCTGGTCGCGATCGACAAGTCGCTCAAGCCGATCCCCGGCCAGGGCGTCTCGATCCTGAACTCGCTGACCTCGATCGACGGTTCCGCGAAGCGGATCAACTCCGCCCTCGGCACCACGTCGAGCTCGCTGCTCAGCACGTCGAGCTCGCTGGTCGACACGACGGGCACCCTGGGGACCATCTCCAGCTCGCTCGTCGACACGTCGGGCTCACTGACGGGCACGACCGGAACGCTGAACACCATCGACAGATCCCTCGTGGACACGTCGGGTGTGCTCGTCACGGTCAGCGGCCGCGTGAAGACCATCAACCAGGTCCTCCACAACGCCCAGTCCCCGTCCAGCCAGGGCACCGGCGCGGTCGTCCCGCTCGTCGCGACCATCAACACGTCGGCGGGCGGA
>DATJEE010000262.1:0-20926 GCA_035496995.1 Solirubrobacteraceae bacterium
GCGCCGAAGCGATCCGACAGCCATCCCGACACCGGGCCGGAGACGAGCAGCCCGACCGTCAGCGGGAGCATCGCGATGCCCGCCCACAGCGGCGTGTCGGTGAAGTCGTAGCCGTGCTGGGGCAGCCAGATGCCCTGCAGCCAGATGATGAGCATGAACATCAGCCCGCCGCGCGCAAGCGCGGAGAGGAACGTCGAGAGCGTCCCGAACGTGAAGGCGCGGATGCGGAACAGCGGCAGCGAGAACATCGGGTCCGCGACGCGGCGCTCGACGAAGACGAAGGCCGCGAAGCAGGCGACCGACCCGGCGAGCAGCGCGAGCACGCGCGGGCTGCCCCAGCCGGTCGCGTGCGCGCCGAAGGGCCGGATCCCGTAGGTCACCGACACCATGACGAGCACGAGGCCGAGCGCGAAGGTCACGTTGCCCCACCAGTCGACCGGCGCACGCCGCGGCCTGCTGCGCTCCTCGAGCTTGAGGTAGCCCCAGACCGTCCCGACCAGCCCGACGGGGACCGACACGAGGAAGACGAGGCGCCAGTCGATCGGGGCGAGCAGGCCGCCGAGGACGAGGCCGACGAACATCCCGCTGACGCCGACGATGTTGTTGATGCCGAGCGCCATGCCGCGCTGGTTGGCGGGGAAGGCGTCGGTGAGGATCGCGGCCGAGTTGGCCAGCAGGCAGGCGGCCCCGATCCCCTGGAGGACGCGGAAGCCGATGAGGTACAGCGCCCCGGCCGGGCCCTGCAGCCAGCAGATCGTCAGCAGCAGCGAGGCGACGGTGTAGATGACGAAGCCGAGGTTGTACGTCCGGACGCGCCCGTACATGTCCCCCAGCCGCCCGAGGCTCACGATCAGCACGCTCGACACGACGAGGTAGCCGAGGATCATCCACAGCAGGTAGGAGCTGTTGGCCGGCGCGAGCGGATCGAGGTGGATGCCGCGGAAGATGTCCGGCATCGCGATGATCGTGATCGAGGCGTCGAGCGTCGCGAGCAGGATCCCGAGCGTCGTGTTCGACAGCGCGATCCACTTGTAGCGATCGGGCGCGGCGCCGCCTGCGAGGTCGGCCGGGATGGTTTCGGAAACGGCGGCCACGGGTCAGATTGTACAGGTAGCCTGCATAACTCTTTGCCGTGCGCCGGCCTCCGAAGCCCTACGGTTGCGCCGGATGCCCGACGACCCCGACGACCCCGCCCTCCTCGCCAGCGAGCTGCGCGTCGTGCTCGGCCAGCTCGTGCGCCGCCTGCGCACGCAGCACCGCTTCCCGCTGTCGCAGGGCATGGTCCTCGGCCGCCTCGACCGTCACGGCGCGATGGGCGTCAGCGATCTCGCCGCCGCCGAGCGCGTGCGGCCGCAGTCGATGGCGCAGACGGTCGCCGACCTCGAGGCGGCGGGGATGGTCAGCCGCCGGCCCGACCCGGGCGACGGCCGCCGCGCGCTCGTCGAGCTCACGCCGCTGGGGCTCGAGACGCTCGAGGCCTCCCGCCGCGACCGCGAGAGCTGGCTGGCCCGCACGATCGCCGAGGACCTCGACGCCGCCGACCGCGCGGCGCTGCACCGCAGCGTCGAGCTCCTGCGCCGGCTCGCCGAGGGATAGCGCCGGCGCGCGCGGCTATGGCGCGTCGGCGAGCGGCTCGAGCAGCGCGAGGACGTCCTCCAGGCGCGCCGCCGAGAGCGTCGGCAGCGTGCCGCCGGCGCGCGTGAGCGCGATCCCGGCGGCGGTCGCGACGAGGACCTCGGCGCGCAGCCGCGCGTCGGGCGCGCCGCGCGCGGCGAGCTCGCCGGCGAGCCCGTCGACGACGCGCGCGGCGAGGATCGCGCTGACCTGCTCGCGCATCGCGTCCGTCAGCGTCGGGCTGACCATCGCGAGCGGGACCGGGCCGATGCCGCGCTCCTCCGAGCGGCTGAGCATGCAATCGAGCACCGCGGCCGGGTCGGCCGGCAGCGGCGGGCGCCCGTCCTGCTGCAGCGTCGCGAGGTACAGCCCCTCCTTGCCGCCGAAGTAGCGCGCGATGAGCGCCGGGTCGACGCCCGCGCGCTCGCCGATCTCGCGGACGGTGGCGGCGTCGTAGCCGCGCTCGTCGAACAGCGCCCCGGCGGCCTCGAGGAGCGCCTCGCGGCTGGCCTGCGCATCGTGGCGGCGGCGACCCGGCTCGAGCGCCGTCGTGCTACCGTTGTCAGCGACCGATGACATCAAGCGCTGACATTAGCACGCCGGTCGCCCCGCAGCGCCAGCACTACGGCCTGACGTTCGCCGCGCTCGCGCTCGCCGCCGCCACGTTCGCCGTCCTGCAGTCGCTCGTCGCCCCCGCCCTGCCGGAGATCCAGCGCGACCTGCACGCCTCCGCGACCTCGGTGACGTGGGTGCTCACCGCATACCTCCTCAGCGCCTCGGTCCTCACCCCGATCGTCGGGCGCCTGGGCGACATGTTCGGCAAGGAGCGCACGCTCATCTGCTCGCTCGGCATGCTCGGCGCGGGCACGCTGCTCGCGGCGCTCGCGACGGACGTCAACGTCCTCATCGTCGCGCGCGTCATCCAGGGCGGCGGCGGCGCGATCTTCCCGCTGGCCTTCGGCATCATCCGCGACGAGTTCCCGCGCGAGCGCGTCGCGACGGGGATCGCGCTGATCTCCTCGATCCTCGGCATCGGCGCCGGGGCGGGCATCGTCCTCGCCGGCCCGATCGTCGACGCGCTCTCCTACCACTGGCTCTTCTGGTTTCCGTTCTTCCTCGTCGTGATCGCGATGGTCGGGACGGTCTTCTTCGTCCCCGAGTCGCCGATCAAGGCGCCGGGACGCGTGAACTGGGCGGGCGCCGCGCTTCTGTCGGCCTGGCTCGTCTGCCTGCTCGTCGGCATCAGCGAGGGCTCGTCGTGGGGCTGGGGCGACGCCCGCATCCTCGGGCTCATCGGCGCCTCCGCTGTCCTGCTCGCGCTCTGGATCCGCAACGAGCAGCGGGCCGCCGAGCCACTCGTCGACATGACGATGATGCGCATCCGCGGGGTCTGGACCGTCAACGCCGCCGCCTTCCTCGTCGGCGCCGGGATGTACAGCTCGTTCGTCCTCATCCCGCTCTTCACCGCGACGAAGAGCTCCGCGGGCTACGGCTTCGGGGCATCGGTCACCCAGTCGGGCCTCTTCCTCCTGCCGTCCACGGTGATGCTCCTGCTCGTCAGCCCGCTCGCCGGCCGGATGGCGAACCGCGTCGGGTCGCGCGTCCCGCTCGTCATCGGGTCGGCGGCGACGTGCCTGGCGTTCGTGTTCCTCGCCTTCGAGCACGGCGCGCGGTGGGACTTCTACGTCGGCTCGGCGCTGCTCGGGATCGGCATCGCCCTCGCCTTCGCGTCGCTGGCGAACCTCATCGTCGAGGCCGTGCGCCCCGACCAGACGGGCGTCGCCACGGGCATGAACACCGTCATGCGGACGCTCGGCGGCTCCGTCGGCAGCCAGATCGGCGCGAGCGTCATCGCCGCCACGGTCGTCGGCTCCGCGCTGCCGACCGAGCACGGCTTCACCGTCGCGTTCCTCGTCGCCGGGGCCGCCTGCGCGCTCGCGACGCTCGCGAGCCTCGCCGTCCCCCGGCCCGCGCGCCGCGCGGCTACGCTCGTCCCGGACACCGCCTAGGAGCACGGGAGACATGGGCTGCTACCGCACGATCCTCGCCGCCGTCGACGGCTCCTCCGACGCCGCCGCGGCCCTGCGCCACGCCGCGACGCTCGCCCGCGACCAGCACGCCCGGCTCATCGTCCTGACGGTCGTGCCGACCGCGCCGGCGCCCGTGGCGAGCCCCGGCTCGATCG
Source organism: Solirubrobacteraceae bacterium (assembly GCA_035496995.1). Classification (GTDB taxonomy): domain Bacteria; phylum Actinomycetota; class Thermoleophilia; order Solirubrobacterales; family Solirubrobacteraceae; genus CADCVQ01. The sequence continues at coordinate 3,800 of DATJEE010000262.1, forward strand.
CCGCACCCCCCGAGGACAACGACGGCGCCTACGGGCGCATCCTGCGCGACGCCGTCGAGCCACTGCCGGCAGACATCGGCGTCGAGACCCGCCTCGCCCGCGGGAAGCCCGCGCGCCGCATCGTCGAGATCGCGCAGGAGAGCGGGAGCGACCTCATCGTCATGGGCTTCCACGGCCACGGCCGGCTGCACCACGCGCTGATCGGATCGACGTCCGATGCCGTCCTGCGCGGGAGCAGCCTTCCCGTCCTGCTGATGCGCGCGACGGGCGCCGCGCCCGCGGCCGATCCGGCGAGCACCGCGCCCGTGGCGTTCAGCGCGTAGCGCGACTCCGACCGCGACGGAAAGGACTACCGTGGAGGGATGGACGACGACGACATACGGATCATCGTCACCCGCCTCGCCCGGCCGCATCCTTCCGGCGGCACGGTCATCGAGCGCGCGGCGATCGTCGCCGAGGGCACCGGCTCCGGCGATGTCATGAGTTGGATCTACGCGCACGGCGGTGCGCCCGAGGCGGCGAAGGTCTCGTCCTCGAGCCGCCGCGGCCTGCACGGGATGCGGACCGATGCCGTCGGTGCCGCCGAGGCCCGCGCACCGTCGCGCTTCGTCCTACCTGCCGGGGCGCTTGACTGAGCAGCCCGACATGGCGCACCGGATGTCGGCGAAGGATCGCCGGCTCGTCGAATGGGTCGCCGGCGCGGCCGTCGGCGACACGATCCCGGCGCCCTGGTGCTACGCCAGCCGCCCGCTGGAGTCGATCGTCCGCACGCTCGCGACGCTGAACGTCATCGAGCGCGCACCGCAGGGCTCGGACTGGGCCGCGCTCGCGCGCACGGCCGGCCCGCATGCGCGCGCGTGGCTCGAGCGCAATCCCCCCGAGGGCGGGGGCGGCGCCCCGACGTGAGTCGCTCCGACGTCGTGCGCCGCTACCACAGCGCGATGACGGAGCACGACCTGCCCGCCGCGCTGGAGACCCTCGACCCGGAGATCTCCTTCGAGCCCCTGCTCGGCGTGCTCTACGCCGAGCACGTCTATCACGGCCACGCGGGCATCACCCGCTGGTACGAGGAGATCCTCGCCGGCTGGGACGCCTTCGCGATGGCCGTCCGCGACACCGTCGAGCTCGAGGACCGCGTCGTCGCCTTCCTCGAGCTTGCGGCGCACCGCGGCGAGGAGACGCTGGACGCGCTGATCGCGGTGGATTGCCGCTTCCGCGGCGAACGGCTGCTCTCGCTCGTCGGCCGCGACGCCTGGGCCGCCGCCGAGGAGCTCGGGCTGCCGGCACCGCCCGGCCAAGGCTAGGCGGTGGCGAAGCGCCCGAGCGTGCGCTCGGGCCGCACGCCCGGGAGGTGCGCGGCGAAGATCCGGTGGTAGGCGAGCTCCTCGCGGGTGCGCAGCGGCGGGTCGACGGCGCCGCGCTCGCGCTCGAACTCCTCGGCAGAGATGCCCGCCTCGACGGCCTGCGTCAGAACGCCCGCGGCGCCGCTGCCGTCGCCGAACTCGGCCTTTGTCCGCCAGAGGATCGCGTCCGGCAGCCAGCCCTCGAACGCGCGCCGCAGCAGGCGCTTCTCGAGATCCCCGGGCGCCGACAGCTTCCACGCCATCGGCAGGCCGAACGCGAACGCGATGACCTGGCGGTCGAGGAACGGGACGCGCGCCTCGAGGCCGTGGGCCATCGTCACGCGGTCGCAGCGCTGGAGGTTGAGGTTGTGCAGGCCGTGGACCGTGCGCATGAGCTCGCCCTGCAGCGACGCGCCGTCGGCGAACTCGCGCAGGTACTCGTAGCCGGCGAACAGCTCGTCGGCGCCCTCGCCCGTCAGGACGACCTTCACGTGCCGTGCCGTCATCTCGGCGAGCAGGAAGTTCGGCACGGCGCTGCGGACGAGCGACGGGTCGAAGTGCTCGATCGCGCGCACGACGGCCGGGAGCGCGCGGACGGCCTCGGCGCCGTCGTAGACGCGCTCGCGGTGCTCGGTGCCGAGGTGGCGTGCCACGACGCGGGCGGCGGCGAGGTCGGGGCTGTCGGCCGTCCCGACGGCGAACGTCTGCAGGCGCTCGCCGTCGCGCGCCAGGCGGCGGGCCGCGATCGCGGCGACGATCGCCGAGTCCAGCCCGCCGGAGAGGAACACGCCGACCGGCACGTCGCCCATGAGCTGGCGCTCGACGGAGCCGACGAGCGCCGCGCGCGTCGCGTCGAGCGCCTCCTGGGGCGGTTCGCCGGCGTCCGTCCAGACGGCGCGGGCGGCCGGAGCGCCGTCGCCGCTCACCGGCACGGCGCCGGCGTACCGCTCGACGCCGCCGCGCGGCGTCCAGTGACAGCCGGGCGGGAACGCCTCGACGTGCGCCATCCACTCCGCCGGGAAGGCGGCGATCTCCGACGCGAAGCGCACGCCGCCGTCGCGCCGGGCCCAGTACAGCGGCTTGATGCCGACCGGGTCGCGCGCCGCGATGAAGCTCCCGTCGTCGCCCGCGACGAGGAACGCGAACATCCCCTCGAGCTCGTCGAGCGCCGCCGGCCCGCGCTCGTCGAGCAGATGCAGCGCCACCTCGTTGTCCGAGCGCGTCGAGAAGCGCCCGGGCGCGAGCGTCGAGCGGACCTGCTCGTGGTTATAGACCTCGCCGTTGCCGACGAGCCAGACGTCGCCGGCGGCATTGGCGAACGGCTGGCGCCCGCCCGCGACGTCGACGATCGACAGGCGCCGGTGGCCGAGCGACGCGTCGCCGACGCGGACCGCGCCCTCGTCGTCGGGCCCGCGGTGCACGAGCCGGCCGAGCATCCGCTCGATCTCGCCCGCCGGATGCGGGCCGTATGCGGCGGCTATCCCGCACATCGCGCTTAACCGACGGCCCGGGCGTCGGCGTAGGCGCGCGGGCGGCGGTCGTCGAGGTAGGACAGGCGCGTGCGGGCGGCGGCCACGACGCCGGGAGCGTCGACGCGGGCAAACGCCGTCCCGGCGTGGGCGCCCGTCCGCGCGAGCACGCGGCCGCGCGGGTCGACGACCTTCGACTGCCCGGCGAAGCGCAGCCGGCCGAAGCGCCCGACCTGGTTGGAGGACACCAGCACGACCTGGTTCTCCAGCGCCCGCGTCTGGTCGAGGAGGTTGAAGTGGCGCACCTGCAGGTCGCGGTGCGTCCAGGTCGCGGGGTCGACCCGGCACACCGGCCACGCCGACAGCGAGGCGATCAGCCCCGCGCCGTCGAGCGCGAGCCCGCGCGCGGCCTCGGGGAACGTCTTGTCGTAACAGACGAGCATGCCGATCCGCCCGATCGGCGTGTCGAAGGCCGCGAACCCGTCGCCGGGCGCGAAGGCGTGGCGCTCGCCGGCCGGCAGGTGGACCTTGCGGTGATGGCCGAGCACGCCGTCGCCGTTGACGCAGACGGCACTGGAGTACGGGCCGCCGGGGGCATCCTCGGTGTAGCCGACGCAGACGACGACGTCCCCCGCCATCCGGGCGATCCGGGCGATCTGCTCGCCGTCGCGGCGCAGCGCCGGCGGCTCGCCGCAGGGCACGGGGGCACCGGCGACGTGCGGTTCGTAGAGGTAGCCGCCGAGCGCGGACTCCGGCAGGACCACGAGCGCGGCGCCGCGCTGGCGCCCCTCCGTGATGCTGCGTTGCACCTGGGCCATGCAGAGGTCCAGATCGCGGCCGAAGCGCGCGCTGACGGCCATGACGGCAGGAGTCCTCGCGGTGCGCCGGGCGATCACACCCGGAAGGATGCGCGGCCGGCCCGCGCTGATACATGGACGCCGGTCCAGGGTTCGCAGACGCGGCGTCGACACGCCGTCGGGCTACCCGGGCGGCGCTCCCCCTACCCCCCGACGCCGGCGATCGACCGCACCGCGGGCAGCAGCGCGCGGCGCGTGCGGCGGGCGAAGACCCAGCTGCGCAGCGCGACGAAGCGCGTCACGGTGGCGCAGACGCTCGCGGCGATGAGCACGACGAGCTCGATCGCCCGCGACGGGCGCGCGTCGAGTGCGTGCAGGACGAGCAGCGCCCCGCTCGTGAGCCCGAGCGTCAGGACGTAGACGACGGCGCCCATCGCGTGCTGGCGCAGCAGGCCGGTGCGGCCGCGCAGGCCGAAGGTGAAGTGGCGGTTGGCCTGCGTGTTGGCGACGGCGGTCAGCGCGAGCGCCGCCGCGTTGGCCGCCGCGGCGCCGAGCGGCGCGCGCAGGCCGATGAACAGCAGCGCGTAGGCGAGCGTCGAGAGGACACCGATGCCGAGAAAGCGCGTCAGGCGCGCGCTCGCGAGCAGCCGCGCGATGCCGCGCAGGTCGTCGAGCGCCGTGCGGACGATGTCCACGCGCGAATCGGGGTCGTCGGTCCAGTCGACCGGCACCTCGTGGATGCGCAGTCCCTGGCGCTGGGCGAGCATCAGCAGCTCGGTGTCGAAGAACCAGGCGTCGTCGCGGACGGCCGGCAGCAGCGTGCGCGCGACCTCGGCGCGCATCGCCTTGAAGCCGCACTGGGCGTCGGAGAAGCGGGCGCCGAGCGTCACGCGCAGCAGGCCGTTGTAGGAACGCGAGATGAGCTCGCGCCGGGCGCCGCGCACGACCTGCGAGCCGCGGTGCAGGCGCGTCCCGATCGCGATGTCGCTGTGGCCGGAGACGAGCGGCGCGAGGAGCGGCAGCAGCGCGCGCAGGTCCGTCGACAGATCGACGTCCATGTAGCAGACGACCTCCGCGTCGCTGCGCAGCCAGGCCTCGCGCAGCGCGCGGCCGCGGCCCTTGCGCGCGATCGTCAGCAGCTGCACGCCGGGCAGGTCGGCGGCGAGCGCGGCGGCGATGCGCGGCGTCTGGTCGGTGCTCGCGTTGTCGGCGATGACGATCCGCCACGCGAACGGCAGGCTCTCGGCGAGGTGGTCGTGCAGCCGGCGGATCGAGCGGGCCAGCGCGGCCTGCTCGTTGTGGACCGGGACGACGACGTCCACGCGCGCCGGCGCGGCGCGCGCCGGCAGGCGCGGGCGGGCGGTGCTGCTGCGGGCGGGAGCGGAGGAGGACATGTGAGCACTGTGCAGGCCGTCTGCGCGAGCTTGCTGGGGCCTGCCTGAGAGTGACCTGAGCGCCGCGGCGGGCGTGCGCGGGCGCTCGCGCGGGTAGAGCCCGTCGCATGGACCTCGTGATCGTCTTCGTCATCGTGCTCGTCGTCGCCGCCGCGGCCGTGGCATTCGTGGCCGGGCAGCGGCGCGGCAGCGCCGGCTCCGGCGCCGGCGGCCCCGCGAAGGTCCTGCGCCCGCGCCGGACCCGCGCCCCGCGCAACGACCCGATGGCGCAGGCCGTCGTCCGCCACAGCCGGGCGCTGGACCCCGACGAGGTCGCCGTCGAGGAGCTGCGCCTGAAGGCGCAGGCCAACCGCGTCGCGGCCGACCGGGCCGACGACGCGGGCGACGCGGCACAGCACCATGCGCGTGCCGCGGCGCTCGAGCAGCGTGCGGCGCAGGCCAACGGCCACGCCAACGGCCACGCCGACGACCGCGCCGGCTGACCACGCCGGTCAGCTGCGGCGGACGACCTCGCAGGTCCCCTTGACGAGCCGGTCGGCGCTGTCGCGGATGACCGTGTCGCGGCCGGGCCCGCAGTCGATGCTGTCGCCCCCGCCGCCGCGGGCGATGATGAGGTCGTCGCCCGGGCCGCCCTCCATGCGGTCGATGCCGAAGCCGCCGGTGATCTCGTCGTCGCCGGCGCCGCCGCGGATGAGGTCCTGGCCGCGACCGCCCTGCAGCTCGTCGTCGCCCGGGCCGCCGTCCATGAGCTCGTCGCCCTTGCGGCCGAAGAGCAGGTCGTTGCCGTTGTCGCCGAAGAGCTTGTCGCCGCCGCCGGCGCCCTCGATGATGTCGTCGCCGTCGCCGCCGCGGCAGGTGTCGGCGCCGTCGGTGCCGAGGACGTTGGGGTCGCTGTGCGGCGTCCCGCCCTCGATGCACCTGCGCGTCGCGATCTTGCGCTCGGGCAGGATCGTCTCGCAGTCCGTCGCGACCTCGCCCGGGCTGCTCTTGTAGACGATGTCGTCGCCGGGACCGCAGTCGACGACGTCGGGCCCCGAGCCGCCGGAGAGGATGTCGTCGCCCGCGCCGCCCGCGAGGTGATCGCGGCCGCGGCCGCCGGAGATGTTGTCGTTGCCGTCGCCGCCGGCGAGCGTGTCGTCGCCGAAGCCGACCTCGATGATGACGTCGTCCCCGGGCCCGCCGTCGATGTTGTCGTTGCCGTCGTTGCCGTCGATGCCGTCGTCGCCGTCGCCGCCGAGGATCGTGTCGTCGCCCGTGCCGCCGAAGAGCTTGTCGCTGCCGCCGGCCCCGAGCAGCCGGTCGTTGCCGCTGGCGCCGGAGATCGTGTCGCCGCCGGTCGACCCGTTCAGCGTCTGCGCACCGAAGCCGCCGCGGATGTCCTGGGCGAGGGCGACGGCCGGCGCCAGCGCGAGGACGGCGGCGACGAGCGCCAGGCGCCTCATCCGCGGCCCCGGAGGATCCGGAAGCTCTTCGTCTGGGGCTTGGAGGCCTTGCCGGACTCGTCCGTCGCGACCGCGACGAGCTGGTAGCGGCCGGGTGCGAGGCGCCGCCCGTTCAGGCGCCCGCGGAAGAACACGACGTTCGCGCCGGTGGTCCCCTGCTCGCCGAAGCTCCCGAAGCGCCGGGTGCGCTGGCACGCCTTCTTGCGGCGGTTGGACGGCCGCGGCGCGGCGCAGCGCTTGCCGGCGCGGCGGCCGGCGAGCTTGCGCGTGACGGTGAAGACGACGTTCGCCGGCCGCGTCAGCGTGTAGCTGACGCGTGCCCCCGGCCCGGTCGGCGCCGACGATGGCCCCGACGCCGCGGCGCGGAACGCGCTCGGCGTCATCGTCACCCTGATCGCCGGGGCGGGACCCGTCGCGACGGGCGGCGGCGGACCCGTGGGCGCATCGGTGCCGAAGTTCGTCGTGTACGTCACGCCCGGGGTCGGGGCGCCCGTCGGGGCGCTGGCGATGACGCTCATGCCGATGCCCCTGAAGCGCGGATCGAGGATGTTCGCGCGGTGCGGCGGGCTGTTCATCCAGGCGTCGACCATCGCGCTCGCCGTCGACAGCGCGCCGACGCCGAAGCCGAGGTTCTCGCCCATGCCGGCCGTGTAGCCGGCGCTCGCGCCGCGGGCGCCGAGGGCGGGCTCCGCCGGACCCTGGTGCGCGAAGAAGCGCCCGCCGATCATCGCGGTGTTGTGCGTCGTCGCCGCCGTCACGAGGCGCGCGTCGACGGCGAGTGCCGGGAGGCCGGCGCTGACGCGCTCGCCGTTGACGAGGCAGACCGCGGCGGCCGCGATGACGGCGGTGTTGCCGTCGTCGGGGACCGTGAGATCGTCGCTGCAGCCCGTCTGCGCGGCGCCGGCGACGAGCCCGCCGCGGGTCGCGTGCGCGCGGGTCGTGCTCCCGCCGACGTTGATGGTGAACGTCTGTGTCGTCGACTGATCGCCGCCGCAGTCGCCGTTGGCGACCCTCACGGTGATCGTGTGCGTGCCGGCCCGGTGAAACGTCGTCGTGAGCCCGAACGTCACGAGCGTTCCGGGCAGGAACGGGTTCAGCGGGTCGGCGTCGACCGGGGGTAGCAGGCTGCAGGCCTCGGCGCCGAAGCGCGCGCCGCCCTCGCCGAGGTCGACGACGTAGCCGCCGACGGGCGCGTTCGGCGACGAGGACCGGATCCGCAGGACCGTCTCGCGCCCGACGCGCGGCGGCGGCGAGAAGGCTGCCGAGAGGACCGCCGGCGGGGCGGGGGGCGGCGGCGGTGGCGGCGGCGGCGGTGGCGGCGGCGGCTCCGGCGGCGGCGGGGGCGCGGGCTCGGTGACGGTCGCGATGCCGTGGACGACGACCGGCGCCAGGTCGGCCTCCGTGATCGTGATCGTCGTCGGATAGTCGTTCGGCGCGGCGTACGTGTGCGCGCCGTCGACGCGGTAGGGCAGCGGGAACCCCGCGTCCTGTGGGAGCGCGACGATCACGCCGTCGCTGACGGTCCCGTCACCCCAGTCGATCGTCGCCGTGAACGCGGTGATGTTGCCCGTCTCGCTGCGGAACGTCGCGACGGGACCGCTGAACGGCGTGCCCGCCGTCGCCGCGACGTCGACGGGTGCGGCCTGCTCGACGAGCGCCGAGGCGGCGGGCGCCGCGACGAGCACCGCCGCCAGCACGAGCAACCCCGCGGTCAATGCGCGCCGTACGTGCTTGCGCCCTGCGGACATCGTGTCCCCTCCCCCGCCGTCGACCGGTTCGGGCGAAATCTAACGCGGCCGGGCCGCACCCGCGACCCTTTCAGGCGTCGACGTCGAGCGGGCCGCCGAGGAACGCCTCGAGTGCAAGCCACGCCGCCCGGTGGGCGAGCGGCCCGAGGCGCAGCGTCGCGCCGTCCTCGGGGCCCTCGCGGACGGTCGCCACGAGGCCCGCCTCGTCGAGGCGCGTGCGCTGATGCTCGGCGCGCTGCGCGCCGGTGGCGCCGTGGTAGTGCGCGTCGATCCCGAACCGCCCGCCCTCGACGGGCCAGATCGACAGCCGGTCCGGCGCCCATGTCGGGCCTGTCTCGGCGGGCAGCGGCGTGTAGCGGACGAGGTCCTTGCCGGCCGCGTCGCGGGCGTGCATGTTCGTCCGCGTCGACCAGGCGCGGTCGTCGACCGGGGGCTCGCCGGGGATCTCGGGTCGCTTGCGGCGGCGCATCGTCCTACCGCATCGGCGCGAGGCTGCGAATGCTGTAGGCGAACCACCGCACCCGCACAGCGTAGACCGGGCGATCGCGGGGCGGGACGGGCTCAGCGCGCGACGATGTTGCGACCGGCGAGGCGCAGGTGCATCGCGTCGGCGCTCACGGGCCGCCCGAAGTGGTAGCCCTGCGCGAGCTCGTAGCCGAGCGCGCCGAGCTGCTCGGCCTGGCCGGCGGTCTCGACGCCCTCGGCGACCGCCGTCATGTGCAGCGCCTCGGCCATCGGCGCGATCGCCGCGATGACCGCCCGCTGGCGCTCGTCGTCGAGGTGCGACGTGAACGACCGGTCGAGCTTGAGGACGTCGACCGGCAGCTGCTGGGCGAGCTGCTCCAGCGACGACTGGCCGACGCCGAAGTCGTCGATCGCGACGCGCACGCCGAGCGCGCTGAGCGCGAGGATGCGGTCGCGCGCGGCCTCGGGGTCGGACGCCACGGCCGTCTCGGTGATCTCGAGCCAGAGCGCGGACGGGTCCAGACTCCAGGTCTGCAGGCCCTCGGCGATGACGGCGGGCAGCGCGCCATCGGCGAGCTGGAGCGCCGAGACGTTGACGGAGAGCGCGAAGTCCGGTTCGAGCAGCCCGGCGCGGTGCCAGCGCGCGACGTCCGCCATCGCCGTCCGCAGGACCCAGCTGCCGAGCTCGGCGATGAGGCCGCATTCCTCCGCGACGCCGATGAACGCCAGCGGCGGGACGAGCCCGACGCCCGGACGCTCCCAGCGGACGAGCGCCTCGACGCCGCACAGCGTGCCGTCGGCCAGCGCGACGATCGGCTGGTAGTGGACCCGCAGCTCGCCCGCGCCGATCGCGCCCCGCAGCGCGACCTCGGTGTCCAGGCGCATGAGCGCCTCGCCGCGCAGGTCGGCGTCGAACACGCGCACGCTCCCCGCGCCCTGCGCCTTGGCGCTGTACATCGCGGCGTCCGCGTCGCGGACGAGCACCGCCGGATCGGCGACGGGAGCATCGGGGTGGTGCAGGGCGATCCCGATGCAGCAGGACACGTGCACGTCGCGCGCGTCGAGGTCAAACGGCTGGTCGAGCGCCGCCGTCACGCGCTCGGCGATCGCGATCGCGTCGTCGACGCCGTCGAGGTCGTCGCAGAGGATGAGGAACTCGTCGCCGCCGAAGCGGCTGATCGTGTCGCCCGGCCGCAGCGTCGCGTCCAGCCGGCCCGCGACCGTCGTGAGCAGCGCGTCGCCGCTGGCGTGGCCGAGCGAGTCGTTGATGCGCTTGAAGCGGTCGAGATCGAGGAAGAGCACCGCGACCGCGCGCCGGGTGCGTTGCGATACCGCCAGTGCCTGCGCCGCGCGATCGAGGAACAGCGCCCGGTTGGGGAGGCCGGTGAGCGCGTCGTGCAGGCGCTCGTGGGCGAGCTTGCGGGCGGCGTGCTCACGCCCGCGGGCCCCCGCGAGCTCGGAGGACCTGCGCAGCGCGAGCAGGCCCATTGCGACGAGCAGCAGCAGCGCGACGGAGAACGCGCCGAAGAGCAGCCACGCGCTGCGCCCGGAGCCGTCGACGGACTGCATGAGCAGGCTGGTCGGAGCCGTCAGGACGACGCGCCAGCGGGTGCCCGGCAGCTCTGCCGCGGTGTAGTGGCGGTCGCCGGCGACGCCCGACGAGCGGTAGCGCAACGCCGCGGCGACCGCGCCGTCGGGCAGCAGGCCGCCCGGCGGGGTGCGCGTCGACGCCGCGAGGACGCGGCCGTTGCCGTCGACGAGGAAGCCCTCGCCGCCGCGGATCGCCGGCGCCGTGGCGAGATACGCCGATGCGAAGCTCGCGACGACCCTCGCCGGCAGGGTCTCGACGAGGACCCGCCGGCCCTCGCTGCTGCGAACCGGCAGCGCGAGCGTCACGACCCCGCCCGGGACGCCGCCGCCCGCGGCGAGATCGGAGACGGCGACGGCCCCCGCCAGCGCCCGGCCGATCGCGTCCGCCGCCACGGGATCGGGCTTCCAGCCGCGCACGGGCCAGCTGGCGATCCGCGCGCCCCGCGCGTCGAGGACCGCGCTCGCGGCGCCCTCGTAGGCGCCGGACGCGCGCAGCGCCTGCGTCAGCCCCGCGCGCGGTCCGCCGAAGGTGCGGCTCCACTCCGCGGTCGAGCTCGTGAGCGTCGACGCGGTGAGGCTCGCGGCGAGCGCCGCGCGCCGTGCGAACTCGTCATGGACGCCCTCGTGCGCCCGGTGCTGGCTGCGCGCGGTCGTGAAGGCGAGGACACCGATGAGCACCGCCGGGATCGCCAGTGCCATCGCAAACCAACGCATCTGTGTCGTGCGCACGCTCACTCATCTCGGTCTCGTTGTCGGATTCCGCGAGTCCCCGCGCTCTCGGTGCCCGAGATGATCCGATCGGACCGGCGTTCCGCGCATCCGGGCCTTGACCGGGGATTACTGCGGACAACTACGCTGCGGATTTCTCAGCTGAGGTCGAGCACGGTCGTCGGCGCCTGGATCTCGTGGTCCTCGCCGTGGGGCACGATCGCGGTGCCGATAGCGAAGAACTCGATGACGTGGCTGCCCCAGCCGTGGCTGCCCTCGGTGAGCTGGACGCCGACGATGCCCTCGGCCTGCAGCGCCTCGGCCTCGGCCTGCATGCGCTCCATCGCGAGCTCGCGGGCGTCGTAGAGCGCCTGGGTGAAGTTCGGCAGCTCGATGTTCTGGCCCGCCTGCTTCATCGCCTGGAACATCCCGCGGTGGGCGACGTGGTAGACGCAGGAGCCCATGACCATGCCGACCGGGCGGTGGCCGCTGCGCAGGAGCGTCCAGAAGTCCTGGCCCGAGAGGTCGCTCGTGAAGGGCCGGCCGTTGGGCGCGCGGTGCAGCTCGCCCTCGCGGTGCTTGATCGCCGTGCCGATCGCGATGAACTCCGCCATGTGCTCGCCCCAGTCGTAGCGGCTGACCTCCAGGCGCACCGCGACGACGCCGTCGGCGCCGAGCTGCTCGGCCTCCTCCTCCATGCGCGTCATCGCGAGCTCGCGGGCGGCGTACATCGCCTCCGACAGCACCGTCATCTCCTCGCTGATCTTCCAGCTGGACTGCTGGAAGCCGATGTGGAAGATCGACGAGCCGACGACGAGCCCGAGCGGGTCGAAGCCGGCCTCCTTGACGAGGAGGAACTCGGCGACCGAGAGGTCGGAGGTGAAGAGGCCGCGCTTGTTCTGCTCGAGGCGGGCGATGCCGGCTTCCGGCAGGCCCTCGATCGAGGTGGGGTCGTAGTCGCTCATGCGCGTCGGGCTCCTAGTCGGACGATGGTCTGCGGTTGCAGCGGACGGTGCTCGCCATGCGGCGCGATCGCCGTGCCGAGCACATGGAAGGTCACGATGAGGTCCTCGCGGGTGACGTTGTTCTGCTCGACCTCGCGGACCTCGACGGTGTGCTCGATCGACATCCCGACCAGGCCGCCCGCGCCGAGCGCCGAGGCCTGCGCGCTCGCCCGTGCGAGCGCGTTCTCGCGCGCCTCGTAGACGCCCTGCGTGAAGTCGGTCAGCTCCTGGTTGGGCTGCATGCGCTGCCAGCCCGTCGTCAGGCGGCGCGTCTGGCGGCTCGGCACGATGTAGAAGACCGACGTGCTCGCGACGACGCCGACCGGCGCGTAGCCCGCGCGCCGCAGCAGGACGTAGTCGGGCATCGACAGGTCCGTGAGCACCGGGTGCTGCGTCGTGCCGCCGCCCTCGGGCAGGTGGACGGCGGTCCCGTTGACGACGATCTCGATCTCGTCGCTGAGGAACTCGTGGCGGCGGTTCTCGAACGTCACGTCGACGACCGCGTGGCAGCCGGCGTGCTCGGCCTCGATCGCCAGGCGGTGCAGCGCGCGGGCGCGGGCGTCGTTCCAGGCGCGCGTGAGCTGCTCGAGCTCGATGAGGCGCGCGTCCGCGCCCCAGCCGCTGGACCACGGGTAGTTCTGCCAGCCGACCTTGTAGACCGACGTCCCCATGACCTGGCAGACCGGCCGGATCGTCTCGAGCTGCGTCAGCGCGAAGTCGGCGACCGACAGGCCCGACGTGAAACCGCCGCTGCCGCCGGCGAGCTCGCGCAGGCGCTGCTCGGCGGCGAAGGGGATCCCGCCCGCCTCGACGCGGCCGATGTCCTGCTCGCGGAGATCCTCGGCCGCCTTCTCCTCGTCGCTGTCGCCCTTGAGGAAGTCGAGGAAGCCCATGCGTGCCTAGCCGACCAGCCGCTCGAGCGCGGTGCGCGCCTGCGCGCTGTCGGCGGCCTGCTCGCGCAGCTCGGCCGTGAGCGCGTTGACCCAGTCGGCGAGCTCGAGCGGCTCGCGCTTGATCGCGATGCCGCGGACCTCCTGGCGGCGGTCGGCGGTCACGGTGTGGCCGTCGACCTCCAGGCCGTAGCGCGTGCTGCCGAGCCGGACCTCGACGCTCTCGACGACCTTGCCGCCCCCGAACAGGCGCTTGGAGCGCCGCTGCACGCGCGTGGCCTGCGGCAGCGCGTCCTCGAGCTTGCGGCAGAGCACCTCGATGCCCATCAGCAGATCGGCGCCGTCGGCGCGCAGGCCGGCCGCATCGAGGTCGAACGTGAGGTCGTCGTCCATCTCGACCCCGGAGGCTAGCGGGCGATACGCCCCGCGTAGCGGTCAATCGCAGAAGTGGACGCCGGGCACGCCGATGAGCGTGACCTTCCCGGTCTTGTTCGCCAGCGCGAACTCCAGCGGGCCGCCGCCGCCCTTGGGGACGCGGGCGATCGTGACCCCGAAGACCTTCTCGCTGCTGTGGTCCAGCCGCATGCGCGGGTACGCGGCCTTGATCGCGGCGCGCCGTGCCCCGATGCCGACGCCGCGCGCCGACGCCCCGCCGGCGATCGTGATCGCCGCGACGCGCCGCGGCGCCGTCGTCGTGAGGTCGGCCCCGCCCTGCAGCGGCAGGCGCAGCGGCGCCGAGCGCGCGTTCGGGCCCGCGAGCGGGCAGCCGGGCCCGACCTTGCCGAGCAGGCCCGCGACCCGCAGCGAGCTGTACGTCGCGCCGAGCTTCACCCCGTCCACGCCGGCGGCGGTGATCCGCCGCGGTACCGACGACGAGGACGCCTGCGCGAAGGAGATCGCGACGGCGGCGCTCATCGCGACGAGCGCGACGGCGGTCGCGATGACCTGGCGGCGGCGGCGGGGCGGCACGGGCGCGAGCCTACTCGGCAGCCGTGACCACCGCGTCGGCGCCGCGCGCACGCGCGGCGAGCATCCAGGCCAGCAGCGTGAGCGCCGGCGGGATCGTCGCAGGCAGCACGTCGTAGACGAGGAACAACTGGTCCCAGGCGAGCGAGATCGCGACCATCGCCAGCGCGGCGAGCAGCAGGTTGCGCCGCTCGGCCGCGAGGATCGCGCCGACGACGGCCGCGGCGAAGAAGTCGCCGTAGCCGAGCCCCGCGCCGCCGAACGACGCCGACTGCAGCTGCGGCAGCCCGTTCCCCGGCGCCGCCGCGACGAGCAGCGCGTTGGGCGCCTGGAGCTTGTTCGAGAAGACGAGGTACGCGTCGACCGCGGCCATCGCGACGATGCCGGCCTTTAGGAGCGTCAGCGGCGCGACGCCCGCGAGCAGGCGCCCGAGCGTCACGGCGGAGCCGGCGATGAGCAGCGTCGTCGCGAGCTGGCCGGCGCGATCGTCCGGCAGCGCCCAGGCGAGCGCGAGCAGCGGGACCGCGAGGACGGCGAGCCACGGCCGCGCGCCGCGCGCCGCCCAGCCGAGCGCCAGCGCGCAGCCCGGCGGCACGAGCAGGAATGCGACCCACGTCAGGACGTCGGCCGTCGACGGCGCGAGCTCGATCGCGGCGACGACGACCGCGATCGACAGCGGCAGGACGAGCGCCCAGGCGGGCGTCCGGAAGCGCTGCGCCCAGGCCGGCAACCCGGCGCCCGGCGCCGCGACGCAGGCCGACTGCGCGGCGACGAGCACGAGGTTGTCGGCGGAGAAGAACAGCGGGTCAGCGCGCGGGGCGCACGAGCGCGTCGGCCAGCGCCGTGCGCAGCGACGTGAAGAAGATCGACAGCGGGAACTCGTCGTCGAGGACGAGGTCGACGGTCGCGCGCGGCTCGTCGCCGTCGGCGATCGCGCCGGCGCGGGCGCCCGCGACCCAGCGCGAGCTGCTGGCGGGCGCGACGTACGTCGCGACGAGGTCGTGGGCGGCGCCCCAGTGGCGCAGCTGCGAGCGGTCGATCCCGTCGCGGTAGAGCTCCTCGACGAGCGCGCGCAGCTCGGCGACGCCGTCGGGCAGCGCCTCCCAGTCGATCGTCAGGCGGTTGTCGGTCCAGTGCAGCCGGCCGGTGCGGTGCAGGAAGGCGAACAGCAGCTGGCCGCCGAGGCCGTCGTAGTTGCGCACGCGCTCGCCGCTGACGGGGAAGCGCAGCATGCGGTCCAGGAGGATCGCGTACTGGACGAAGCGCGCGAAGCCCAGGCCCTCGCGCTCGAGCGCGACGGCCTCGCCGTAGGCCGTGAGGTCGCAGCGCAGCTCCTCGAGCGCGTACATCCAGTACGGCATGCGCTTGCGGATCATGAACGGGTCGAACGGGAGGTCGCCGTGGCTGTGGGCGCGGTCGTGGATGAGGTCCCACAGCACGTAGGCCTGCTCGGAGACCGTCTCGGACGCGACGAGCCCCGCGGCGTCGGGCGGCAGGTTGATCTGCAGCGTCCGGGCGGCGGCGCCGATCGTGCGCCGGAAGCGCTCGGCCTCGCGGTCGCAGAAGATCCCGCCGAAGTGGTGCTGCTTCGGCCGCACGGCGACCGAGACGGTCTCCGGGAACAGCACCGCGCACTCGCTGTCGTAGCCCGCGGTGTGGTCGATGAGCGTCACCGGCACGAACTTCGGGTTGTCGTAGCGCGCCGCCTCGAGGTCGGCGAGCCAGGCCGGCCACGGCACGCGGACGATGAGCGCCTCGAAGACGCTGTCGCGCGGGCCGTTCTGCTTGAGCATCGGGAACAGCACGAGGTGCTCGATGCCGTCGACACGCAGCTGCTCGGGCCGGAAGAGCTCCAGCGAGGTGCCGAAGTCGGGCTTGCCGTAGCCCGCGGCGGCCCACGCGCGGAGGTCGGCGACGGCGGCGTCGAGGTAGTCGGCCTGGTGGCGGAAGTGCGGGGCGAGGCTCTGCACCGCGCCGGCGATCCGCGCGACGCCGGCGTCCAGCGCGGCGGCGTCATGGGCGTCGAGGTCGACCGAGCCGTCGGCGCGCTGGCACAGGCGCAGGTGGTCGACCGTGTCGCGCAGGACGGTCCAGGCCGGGTCCGCGCGCGCGGCCGACGCGCGCCGCGCCGCCGGGCGGCCGAACGCGCTGCCCGCGGCCCAGTGCACGAGGTTGAGCCAGAGGTCGGCGTGGTCGTGCTGGGTGAGGCAGTCGTCGCCGAAGAGGTCGGAGTCGGCGGCGACGACGACGCGGCCGGCGCCGTGCTCGGCCGCTGCCAGCAGCGTCGCGCCGGGCGTCGACGCGGTCGCCGAGGCCCGCGCCAGCGGGCGCGCGCCGTTGTGCAGCTCCAGGCGGCCCGCCCGGTAGAAGCACGCGCTGCCGACGCGCGCGAGGAGATCGACGCCGTCCGCCCGCGCGCTGCCGGCGGCGAGCTCGGCGAGGATCCAGTGCGGGGCGCCGTCATGGTGCTCGTAGTCGGAGACGGCGTCGTTGGCGATCTCGATCCCGAAACGGGCGAGCAGGTCGTTGAGGTTGTTGTCGTACTTGTCCTGCTCCTCCTCGCCGAGGACGATCAGCCCACCGCCGCCCTGGACGAAGGCCTCGATCGCGTCGAGCTCGGCCCCCGTCAGCAGCGGCGAGCCGCCGGGGACCGTGCGCTCCCAGCGCGGGTCGGAGGGGTGCGCGAGGACGAGCACGTCGGCGGCGCCGAGCGCGTCGGCATCGAGCGGCCCGGCGACGTGGGCGACGACGTCGAGGTCGCGCGCGCGCAGCGCCCGGGCGGCGAGCTCGTAGGACGAGTCCTCGGGGTGTGAGGGCTGGATCGCGCGGGCGACCTCGGGCCGGATCGTCCAGGCCTCGCCGTGCGCCTCGTCGAAGAGGACCGTGGCGATCGAAGAACGTGCGGACATGGTCGACTGGACGCTACTCCGCCGCGAAGATGGGCTCGACAGCCTGTCCACAGCCAGGAGGCCAGCATGATCAGCAAGCTCGACTTCGTCGCCATCCCCTCCGAGGACGCCGAGCGCAGCCGCGCGTTCTACGTCGAGACGCTCGGGCTGCGGCCCGACGACCACGCGCGCTTCGAGTTCTGGGCCGGCGAGACGTGCTTCGGCATCTGGGAGCCCGCGAAGATGGGCCGGACCTTCGCCCCGCAGCACAACGGCCACATCGCCTTCCACGTCGACGACATGCCGGCGGCGCGCGCCGAGCTCGAGGCCAAGGGCGTGGAGTTCCTCGGCGACACGTTCGACACGAGCGTCTGCCACATGGCGTTCTTCAACGACCCCGACGGCAACGACCTGATGCTGCAC
>DATJEE010000263.1:0-23519 GCA_035496995.1 Solirubrobacteraceae bacterium
GTTGCGCATCGGGCTCGAGCGTCCGCGTCAGCCAGCGAGAGCGCGCTCCGACCGCGGCTGAGAATGGCTCTTGCCAGCAATCAGTTCGACCCGCGCGGTGCCGAGCGCGAGGACTGCCGGTATTCGTCGTAGCGCTCAATCGCCCATTCCATCGCGCCTTTGAAGCAGTTGCGGGCCGCTTGGTCCGAAAGGCGATTGAGCTCGAAAGACGGTCGCACCGCGAGTCGATCAGCCGGTAGCACCACCCCGTCGATCTTCTCAAGCCGGCGGGCGAGTTCTTGGCGGAACTCGTCGCCTTCGAAAGGCGGACAGCGCATCATCCGCTCGAACTGCATCTCGATGCGGCCGTACGTCCACAGAATAAACGGATAGAGGGCATCGCCCTGTGGGCCACGGCACGGAATGAGCGCCCCAATGCTCTTCCCACGGCCGAACTCGATCCGAGGAAAGCGGCCCTCGCGCGCCCACGCCACCAAATCAAGAGCGATATCGCAAGCACTCGCGTCACGCTCGCGCAACGTGTGAAAGAACCGTTCCTCCGTCCAAGGCTCACCGGCCGATCCGGCCGCCTTGCGGCCGGCAGCCGCAGTTCGGCCTATCAGTCGCGGGACGAGGCTCGTGAGTCCGGTTGATTCCTCGACGTACTGCCGGACCTCCACAGCAAGGACATCGACGGGGTCCATGACCTCGTTGAGGAACTCCACGATTCGCCGCAGCGTCGGAGGGATCTCGTCTGCGACGAACATCAGCCGGACTTTGCGGGCGCGGAGGTTGGTCTCGACGAGTTCCCAGAAGCGGCCTACCTCGCCCGCTGGTTCAAACGCTTCCAGCGCAGCTTCGGCCTGTTCCGTGGTGTGTGTGCGTTCGAAGGCGGCACGAAGGTCCTCCGCACCCCAATGCACTACCGCATTTGAGACGTAATCCATTAGCTGCCCTACGACCTCGCGCCGCGCTCGTGTGTCAGTCGCTCGCTTGACTTCGACAAAAGTCGGAACACCGTCTTGGTCCACGAACACGTGGTCAATGAATCCGACGCCCGCCTCGTCGCCGCGGATGGACATCTCGCGCCCAACGAGGAGGAAACGCCGCGGGCTCTCCGGGTCCATCTCGTCCCCCGGCAAGAGCTGAGGGTGCTGCGCAAGCAACCCCTGAAGCAGCGCCTCTGCAACGTACGCGGTCGGCGTCAGTTGCACCAGATCGCCCGCAGCGGTCATATGGAAGATCCCCCCGCTGGATGCCATCACGCGGCAGCGTACGCCACACACGTCCGCGCACAACGACTGGGCGCCCTCACGTTCGCGACGCGCTCTGCGAGGCGAGGAGCGCCAAGCAGGCGAGGACGACCGTCCATTTGGGCAGCTGTGGGTTCAAAGCGCGCATCGTCATGACGAAGTACCGACACCTTGCGAAGTCGCCGCGTGCTTTGCCGCGCCGCGGCGGTCGCCTGCGCGGTTGCGGTACTCGTGTCGTACTCGCGGCTCGCGACGTGCGCAACGCTCCGAGCAAGGCGACGCTCCCGCGCCCCTGATCCGGCGAAGCGCGCCCGAGCATCTCGCACGACGACTACTCTCTTGGACGAGGAGGAGCAGCGCCGGCTTCAGCTCTGGCCGCTCTCGACGGCTCGCGCCGGCGTCGTCCCGGTCAGGTTCGGCTGACACCCAGAACCATGCGCCGCCGACGTCGTGGAATCCTGAGGCCGCGTTGTCGTGCTCGCATGCGTACATGAGCACTGTCCCGAGCGCGTCAACAACCAGCGTCGCGCCGGCGAGGATCGTCAGCCGACTGCGCAGCAGGCGATGTGTGTGCGATACGCCGCGCACGACGCTTCGGATCTCCACCGCTGTACGACGAACGCCGGGCGATCCCGGGTCGCTCGAGACTCGTCGTGTCACCGCACGACAGTACGCCACAGCCGCGGGCATCTACGCCCGGCGCGGCTGGGCGGGACGCTCCCCGTTGCGGGAGTGGTCAGTGCGAGCTCGCGGCTGGCCGGGCGGAGGCAGGCTTCTAGACCACTCCGGCCGTCGAGCTGTGTTCCCGACGCCGGAACTCCGCCAAGGCGTCCCGCCCGAAACGCAGAGCGCCCCTGCGCGCGAGGAGCGGCGCTGTCGACCTAGGGTTCGCGCCAGGTCTTCTTTCGGATGGCGCGCCTTTGTCGAGCTGAGTATGCGAGCTTAGAGTCCGCCAACGGGCGTCAGTTCGCCAAGCTGGTCGTGCCCGACGCGGGCTACGAACTGCGCATACGTCAGGCGCGGCACCCGCAGTGTCTCGGCCGTCAGGCAGGTTGGCGGGCAGCGGTTCGCAACCACGACGGCGTGAACGACGGCGTCGCGGAATCGAAAGTCCTCAAAGCCGGCTGGCGCAGAAGCCTCCGGATCCTGCAGTCGGCGGGCATATTCATAGGCCTGTGCCGCTGACTGTGCGCCTCCCGGTTGCGTCCACTCGCCCTCGATAATGAGCGCGTGCTGCTTCGCGCGTTCGGACCATGTGACGACAACATCGGCGCGCAGCGGCCGAAGACGAAGGACGTCGGGATCTTCTGTGCCCGGAAGGCGGACCTGTCGTCCGACGCGCAGGCCTTTGGCCTTCAGTACCTCTACGAGGAACTCCTCGGCGTGCTCCTCGAGCGTCTTGGGGGACAGCGTTCGGCCTTCGATGTCGAGCGCCTCGCTGGCTTCCTGCACGAAGTCCCAACCGTCCCCAGCGGTGTCGCGCGACGCTCGGAGCTCGGCTAGCGTCGCTGGGACGGCACGCGCGTTGCCGAGTGACCGGTCGATCTGGAACGGCGCCTCAAAGCCATGGGTAACGAGCACGGTTCGCACAGCCCGGGTGCCCTTCTTCCCTGCGCTCTCTCCAAGCACGACGCCGGCGGCGATCGCATTGGTCCCCGCCACGACCAGGCAGGAATGACCCATGCGCACGTCCGCGCGTGCCGCGATCGTGAGCTCCGTCCCCGGTTCGGCTCCGCCACCGAACTCCAATGGGCGCACGAGCCAGGCGCGCTGCTCGGCAATGCTCGGCGGTCTTCTCCGCGGATCAGACTGCGGAGCAGTTGCTCGCTGGCGATCGATCAGCCGGTCAAGCCACTTCGCCACGACGCATCACCAGAGTCAAGTCACCGCTGCCGTCGATCCGCTGCGCCACGCCTCGTTGCTACCCGCCGCCCAGCAACGACAATCGAATCACCGTAACCGCGGCCCGCGAGCTGTGCGAGCGCCGAGTTGCCTGCGACTGTGGCCGACTGGGCTCGATTGACCGGCAACTCGGTGTTGTGGACAAACAGGCACGTGCGGTTTTCTCGATCTCGCACGGACGACCAATCGGTCGCCACCTCTGCGCCCAGTGGGTCACCTAGCTCGACGAGCGTCCGCAATAGTTCGCTTCTCGACGAAACCAGCGCTCCGTGATTGCCGCGGCGGACGATCAGCAGCAATCCGCCGCGTGGTCGCGCGTCGCGGCAGGAGTGAAGTTCCTCAGCGCCTGACGTCCTCGCAGTCCGCCGCGACGACGTCGATGACGTCGGCGAAGACGGTGTCGTTGCCGTCGCCGCAGCTCACGTGGTCGACCGAGCCGTCGACGATGCTGATGCGGTCGTCGCCCTCGTCGCCGGTGATCGTGTCCTCGTCGAGCCCGCCATAGATGCGGTCGTTGCCCGGGCCGCCGCTGATCGTGTCGAGGCCGCGGTCGCCGTTGAGGAAGTCGTCGCCCTCGTTGCCGAGCACGATGTCGTTGTCGCGGCGGCCGTACATCTCGTCGTTGCCGAGGCCGCCGTGGAGCGTGTCGTTGCCGTTCTCGCCGTCGACGTAGTCGTCGCCGTCGCCGCCGAAGAGCTCGTCGTTGCCGTCGGCGCCGAAGATCGAGTCCTTCGCGGGCGTGCCGTCGAGGTGGTCGTCGCCGGGCGTGCCGGGGATGATGTTCGAGGACGGCGGCGCGTCGGTCGAGGGCTCGGGCGGGACGGGGATGACGACCTCGCAGGCGGTCAGCCGGTCGCGCGTCGGGGCCGTGTTCTCGACGTAGACCGTGTCGCGGCCGGTCGAGCAGTTGACGGTGTCGGTGTCCTCGTCGGCGACGCGGATGACGTCGTTGCCCGAGCCGGCGTTGATCGTGTCGGCGCCCGGCCCGCCGACGATCTCGTCGTTGCCGCGGAAGCCCTCGACGGTGTCGTCACCGGACCCGGCGTCGATCGTGTCGTTGCCGTCGGAGGTGAAGATCCGGTCGCGGCCGGCGTCGCCGCGGACGTTGTCGTCGCCCTCGCGGGAGTAGATGAGGTCGCCGCCGGTGCCGCCGTCGATCGTGTCGTCGCCGATGCCGCCGTCGATCTTCTCGCCGCCGGCGCCGCCGCGCAGGGTGTCGTTGCCGGCGCCGCCGTCGATCGTGTCGCTGCCGCGGTTGCCGTCGATGAAGTCGTCGCCGTCGCCGCCGGCGAGCAGGAAGTCGTTGCCGAGGCCGGCCTCGACGATGCGATCGTTGCCGGGTCCGCCGTCGGCGCGGTCGTCGCCGTCGCCGGGATCGATGAAGTCGTCCTCGGTGCCCCCGTCGATGCGGTCGTTGCCGGTGCCGCCGAAGAGCGCGTCGGCGCCCGGTCCGCCGCCGAGGATGTCGTTGCCGGCCTGGCCGCTGAGGCGGTCGTCGCCGTCGCCACCGTCGAGCAGGTCGTCCCCGGGCCCGCCGAGCAGGCTGTCGTTGCCGGCCTGGCCGATGAGCTGGTCGTCGCCGCGGTTGCCGCTGAGGAAGTCGTCGCCGCCGAGGCCCTCGATGCGGTCGGCGCCGCGCGTCCCGCTGATCTGGTCGGGCCCCTCGGTGCCGAACTTCAGCGCGAGGCCGGGCTGCACGGCCAGCGCGCGCGGGCGCACGCCGGCGCCGAGGCGCTGTATCCCGATGCGCCTGTAGGAGATCGTCGAGAGGATCGAGACCGTCGCGTCGCCGGCGTCGCCGACGTAGAGGCGGGGGCCGTCGAGCGCGTAGGCCGGCGCGCCCGGGCCGGTGCCGGTGCGCACGCGGGTGACGAGGCGCTTGCGCTTGAGGTCGACGATCGCCGTCGCGTGGCTACCGCGCGTCGCGCCGACGGCGGCGCGGGTGCCGTCGGGCGAGATCGCCAGCGCGGCGCCGGCGCCCGGCTTGAGGCGGATCTTCGCCTGCTCGCGGCCGCTGAAGCGCGTGAGCGCGCGGAGATGGCCGTCGGTCGTGCTGACCCAGACGCGCGCGCCCGACGGCGGGAACGCGACGCCGCCGACCTCGCCGACGGTCTTGCGCCGGTCCAGGCGCAGCCCGGTGAGGTCGACGAGGCCGACGCGGCGCCCGAGGCCGACCGCCGCCCAGGTCGCGTCGGCCGAGACGGCGAGCGGGCCGGGCTTGGCGTCCTGGAGGTCGATCGTCGCCGTCACGGCAAGCGTCGCGGTGTCGATGACGTCGATCGCGCCGCGGCGGGCGGCGAGCAGCCGCAGGCCGTCGGGCGTGAGCGCGAGCGACGAGATCGCGCCGGCGAGGTCGATGCCGCCGGTGACGGTGCGCGCGTTGAGGTCGAGCGTCGCGACGCGCCGGCCGGCGGCGACGTAGGCATGCGACCCGTCGGGTGCGGCGGCGACCGCGCGCGTCGGGGCGCCGAGCGGCACGCGGGCGACGACGTCGTTGCCGGGGACGTCGGTGAGGACCGCGTCGCCGGTCCCGCCGGCGATGAGGATCACCCGGGCCTGCACGGCCTGCGCCGCGCCGAGGGCGAGCGCCGTGGCGGCGAGCAGCGTGACGAGGAGGGTGCGGCGCATCAGGGGTAACGAACTCTCTCGCGGCGGAGAGGTTGCGTCAGCGCGTCGTCGGTCGCCGGAACTCGTGGCTGCGCAGATCGCGGGTTCGCTCGACGGACGGATAGCCTGCGCGCAGCCATGGCGCTCAGGATCGCGGCAACGGTGGTCGTGCTCGGCGCGCTCGCCGTGTGGCTCGTCGCGCCGGTCGGCAACGCCTGCCCCGACCTCGGCCGGCTGCCGTCGGGCAGCACGGCGTCCTCGTCGCCGTCGCTCAAGCCGCCGCTGACGCGGACGTGCACCTATCGGACGTCCGATGGGACCGAGGCGCACGCGCGCTACGTCCCGTGGCTGGACTGGATCCTGTTGCTGCTGCTGGCGGCCGTCGCGGCGACGATCGCGCGGTTCGTGGGGTCGCCGGGTGCGCGGGTGCCGGGGGCGCCGCGGGCCGAGCGGGCGCCGCGGGCCGAGCGGGCGCCGCGGGCTCAGCGGGCGCCGCGGGCCGAGCGGGCGCCGCGCGAGCCGAAGGCGCCGCGCGAGCCCACGGCGCCGCGCGAGCCACGGGCGGCCAAGCCGTCGGCCGAGCGCGACGCCGCCGAGCGCGAGCGGGCGCGGCGCGCGCGCGCCGACCGCGCGCGCCGCGGCCGCTAGGGCACCGCATGGCGGGTGCGAGGCCGCTCGTGACGCGGCGCGCGTTCACGGTTTCTGGGTATGTCCCACGGGTCACGGACCGTCGATAGCTCCCGGACACGGTCCACCGACCCTGGACGACTGCCGTCCTCATGGCGCTCGGGGACTCTCGACCCAAAGGGTGCCGTCCATGTCCGTCTCTGCGTTGTCGTCCCGCCGTCCTGGCCGCGCCGTGCGAACCCGGGCGACCCGGGCCGTGGCCGCCGGGGCGTCCGCGTCGCTGCTGGCGCTCGTCTGTGCGACGGCCGCGCCGGCCGCCGCGCCGGTCGACCTCGGCGCCGCGGACTCCTACTCGGTGCTGGCGAGCACGCTCACGAGCAATGGGCCGACGGCGATGTCCGACGACGTGGGAAGCTGGCCCGCGACCGTGCTCGCCGGTGACACCGCGCCGATCGTGCTCGGCCAGACGCATCTCGGCGACGCTCAGGCGTCAACGGCGAAGGACGCGCTGGACGTCGCGTACGGGCATGCGGTGCTCCTTCCCCCCACCGACGCGCTGCCCGCGAACCTCGCGGGGCAGTCGTTCGGGCCTGGCGTCTACAACACGACGGCGGCGATGGGCTTCACCGCGGGCGGCGTGCTGACGCTCACGGGTGACAAGGACGCCGTGTTCGTCTTCCAGATCGGCGCGGCGCTCAGCGTGGGTGCCGGCGCGCAGGTGAACCTCGTGGGCGGGGCCGACGCCTGCAACGTGTTCTGGGCCGTCGGCGGCGCGGCGACGATCGGCGCGACCGCCAACTTCGCCGGCACGGTGATGTCGAACACCAGCGTCGGCGTCGGGGCGGGCAGCCGGGTGGACGGACGCGTGCTGAGCCGGGGTCCCGCGACCCTGTCCGCCAACGCGATCCGCACGGCCTGCACCCAGACGATCGAGGTGCCGGGTCCGGCGGGTCCCGCTGGTCCGGCGGGTCCGGCGGGCGCCACCGGGGCGACGGGTCCCGCCGGCACAGCCGGTGCGGACGGCAGCACCGGGGCCGACGGTCCGCAGGGTGCGACCGGCGCCGGCGGGCCGCAGGGTCCGATCGGGCCGACCGGCCTCACCGGCCTCGTCGGCGCCGACGGGCTGATCGGCGCGACGGGCCTCACGGGTCTCACGGGCCTCGTCGGCGCGAACGGGTTGATCGGCGCGACGGGCCTCACGGGTCTCACGGGCGCGAACGGGTTGATCGGCGCGACGGGCCTCACGGGTCTCAGCGGCACCGACGGGCTGATCGGCGCGACGGGCCTCACGGGCCGCACCGGCACCGACGGGCTGATCGGCGCGACGGGCCTCACGGGCCTCACCGGCCTCGCGGGTCTCATGGGTGCCACGGGTCTCGACGGCCAGGCCGGGGCGGCGGGTCTTGCCGGTCAGATCGGCGCGACGGGCCTTGCCGGCCGTGACGGGCTCGAGGGCCAGGCCGGCGCCTCCGGTCCGGCCGGGCTCAACGGCCTCGGCGGCCTCGCCGGCCTCGCCGGCATCGCCGGCCTAGCCGGCCTCACCGGCGCCACCGGCGCCACCGGCGCCACCGGCCCCGCCGCCGGCGCGCCCGCGGCCGGCAGGGCGACCCTGTGTGTGACCAACGATGCCGGTCGCAGCAAGGTTCGCCAGGGCGGGTTGGTGCGCTGGACCATCGTCGTGCGCAACTGCGGCGCAAACGCCGCCTCCGGCGTGTCGGTCACCGCGCGGCTGCGCAGCGGCGCGACGTTCGCGGCCCGCGGCGGCGGCAGCCTCGTCCGCGGCCGGCTCGGATGGAAGACCGGCCTGCTCGCGGCCGGCGCGCGCCAGACCTACAGCTTCACGACGCGGATCGGAACGACCGTGCGCCGCGGCACGTACGTCAACGTCGCCACGGCCGAGGCCGACAACACGCGTTCGGCGACCGGGCGCGGCTCGATCACCGTCACGGCGCGGCGCTGATCGGCGCTACCCGGCCCAGGGCACTTCGACGGAGTCCTCCTGCGGGGCGTCGCGTGCGACGACGTACTCCGCAGGCTCGGACTCCGACGGGTTCTCGAGCAGGTGCGTCTCGCGCGGGGGGACGTATACGAGATCGCCCGGATCGAGGCTCAGCGCGTGCTCGAGGCCCTCGCCCCAGCGGACGTTGAGGTGGCCCTTGAGCATGTAGACCGCCGACTCGCAGTCGGCGTGGTAATGCGGCCGCGACTGCGCCTGCGGCGGGACCTGGAAGACGCCCATGTAGATGTTCGACGCCCCTGTCGTCGCCTGGGAGACCTCGGCGCCGCCGACGACCCCGCGGGGGACGCGACGTGCCGATCCGGGCTTGACGACCTGCATGCCGCGGAGACTACTCGCAACTCAGATGATCGGAAACCCTCACGTCGGAAATTCGACGATCGGAACCAAGATGTTCGGCTGCCGAACCTCCGCTGTCAGGTCGTCATGCCGGTGAACTGCCCGCCGGTGATGTTCAGCGTCTGCCCGTGGACGTAGTTCGACCACGGCGAGCAGAGGAAGAAGACGCCGCCGGCGGCCTCCTGCGGGGTGCCCGGGCGCCCGAGCGGGATGACGAAGTTCGCCATGCCGCGCATCTGCTCGGGGATGCCGAGCTGGACCGTCTGGCCGCCGATCTCGATCGTGTTGTCGTCGACCTTCGGCGCCGTCAGGCGCGTCTCGATGAAGCCGAACGCGACGGCGTTGACGTTGATCTTGAACTGGCCCCACTCCTTCGCCAGCGTCTTCGTCAGGCCGACGACCGCGGCCTTGCCGGCGGCGTAGTTCGCCTGACCGGCGTTGCCCATCGTGCCCGAGATCGACGACACGTTGACGATCTTGCGGAAATACTCGACGCCCTCCTCGCGCTCCTTCTTCGCCGGCTCGCGCAGGTGCGGCGCGGCGGCGCGGATGACGCGGAACGGGACGACGGCGTGGATGTCGAGCATCCGCTGGAAGGCGTCGTCGGTCATCTTGTGGACCGCGCCGTCGATCGTGTAGCCGGCGTTGTTGACGATGATGTCGATCTTGCCCCAGGCATCGATCGCCGTCTGGACGAGCTCGTCACAGGCGCCCGGGGCGGTGAGGTCGCCCGCGTAGACGGCCGTCTCGCCGGCGATCTCCGACGCGGTCTGCTGCGCGACGTCGCCGTCGAGATCGTTGATGAGCACGCTCGCGCCGTGCTCGGAGAGCAGCTCGGCGGTGGCGCGGCCGATGCCCCGCGCCGAGCCGGTGACGATCGCGATCTTCCCGTCCAGTACGCCCATGCCTGCTCCTTGTCGAAATTGAGGGCAGGACGATATCCGTCTGGCTGACTGGCCAGTCAGGCGGGTGGCACGGCGCCGCGATCGCGGTAGGCCCGCCGCAGCGCCGCGGTCACGCCGTCGAACGAGGGCGTGCGCTGCGGCAGCCGCCAGGAGATCCGCAGCTCGCCGGCCCGCCCGGGCAGCCGCACGGCCCCGGCGGCGAGGGCGATCCCCAGTGCCGTCGCGCGCACGGCGCGCGCGCCGGCCGGGACGCGCCACCACAGCGGCGTGCCCGCGGGGACCGCGGCGTTCCAGCGCAGCACGGCCCCGCCGCGCACCGGGTGCAGCGACACGTCGACCGTGCCGTACTTCGTCGGCGCGTTGCGGACGATCGTCGCGCGCCCCGGCGCGAGCCAGCGGCCGGGCACCGCCGACAGCAGCTCGATCCCGCCATCGCGCTCGCGCACGAGCATGTTGCGGACGAGCGCGACGAGCTCGGCCGCGAACCAGCCGTGCGGCGCGAGGTTGTCGTCGACCGAGCGGCGCGCGTACGGGCGCACGCCGGTCTCGAAGCCGCCGTAGGTCGCGGTCGTGTGGGCGAGCGAGTCGTAGAGCCCCTGGACGACCTTCGCCTGTTCGTCGCGCAGCAGCTCGGTCTCGAAGACGCGGAAGCCGAGGTAGTGGTGCAGGTTGTGGAACTTGCCGTAGGTCGCGAGGCCCTCGCGGAACTCGCGGCGCGCGCGGGCGAGCGTCGCGGTGACGATCGGCGCCGCCGGGTCGAACACCGGCGCCGGCCAGGCGGCCCACAGGTTGCCCCAATCGAGGCCGCCGCCGTGGTCGAGCACCGACGGGATCGCGCCGCCGTTGCGCGCCGCGGCGTCCTTGACGCGCGCGCGGACGGTCACCGCGAGCGTGTCGCGCTCGAGCGCCCAGCGCGCCGCGCGCTCGTCCTCGCCGAGCATCCGCGCGGCGTCGGTGATCGCGGCGAGGCCGGCGACGGCCCAGAAGTCGTCGCCGGCGAGGTGGCCGGCGACGAGCTCGTTGTCGCGCGGGTCGGACTCCGGCACGATCCCGAGCGGGTCCGCCAGGCGGACCTCGTGCAGCCACGCGACGGCGCGATCCAGGCGCGGGAGCATGGCGCGGGCGAAGGCGCTGTCGCCCGTGCGCAGGATGTGCTCGCCGATCGCCCACAGCGCCTGGCCGTGCCCGTCGAGCTGGCCTTCGCGCGAGATGAACTGGCCGCTCTCGCGCTGCCACTCGCCGAAGAACGCGAGGTTCTCGCGCGCCTCGGCATGCAGCCCGGCGAGGTCGAGCGCCTGCGTCATGATCGCCGCGTCGCGCAGCCAGAAGGCGTGGTAGCGCAGCTTGTTGACGGGCTGCACCCAGGTCCCGTCGGGCAGCTTGTAGCGCGGCAGGAGGATGTGCATGAGGCTCGCGTAGAACGCCTCCTGCACGCGGCGCTCGGGTAGCTGCAGCGCCATCGTGCGGTCGAACGTCGCGCGCCAGGTCCGCAGCAGCGCCGTGCGCTGCGCGCCGTGCGCCGCCGTGCGCAGGGCGATCGCCGCCGCCGAGCCCTCGGGCACCGGCTCCGACGGCATGCGGAAGTCCAGCACGCGCCGCTCGCCGGGAGCCAGCCGGATGCCGTACTCGGCGAGGTCGAACGTCGTCGACGGCGTGATCGCGCCCGCGCCCTCGCGGCGTTGCAGCTCGATCTCGGCGCCAGGCGGCGCCGCCGCGACGGTCGCCAGCACGAGCCCGTCGCGGACGAGCGTCCCGTCGCCGAAGCCGTAGTCCCAGCCGAGCGCGAACGCGATCCCGGGCTGCGTGATGAGGCCGGGGCGCTCGGGCACGACCGGCCGCGGGTAGCGGAAGCGGCGCACGCCGTTGGCCTTCAGCGCCCCGCCGGAGTACCGCACGCCGACGGCCCAGCGCGCCCGCAGCGGGCGGGCCGACGTGTTGCGCAGCGTGACGCGGACGAAGGCGACCGGCTGCCCGGCGACCTCCGCCGCGAAGACGTCGAGGTCGTAGCGCGCGCCGCCGAAGCGCTGGCCGTAGCGCAGCACGGGGTAGCGGCCGCCCTCGAGCGTGCGCACCGGCGCGCGCAGGCCGACGAGCCTCGGCCCGGCGCGGAACACGAGCTCGCCGTAGCCGCCGTAGATGAAGCCCTCGGGCGTCACCTCGAAGCCCGCGACATCGCCGGGGACCGCGAGCTGATCGGTCGGCGTGGCGAGGAAGCCGTAGGGGCGGGCCGCCGCCGGCGCCGCCGCGACGAGCCCCGTCAGCAGGGCGACGGCGACGGCGGCGAGGCGCAGGCGCATGGTCGGATAGGAACGTGCGCCAGCGCGCAGAGTTGCGCGTCCGGGCGCGTAGGCTGCGTCGCATGATCGCCCTCATCACCGGCGCCTCGAGCGGGATCGGCGAGGCCACCGCGCGCCGCCTCGCGCGCGAGCCCGGGGCGCGCCTCGTGCTCGTCGCGCGCCGTGCGCAGCGGCTCGCCGCGCTCGCCGCCGAGCTCGGCGACGCGACCGTCGTCGCGGCCGACCTCACCGACGACGACGCGCCCGCCCGCATCGCGCGCGCCGTCGAGGACGAGCACGGGCGCCTGGACCTGCTCGTCAACAACGCCGGCGCGGCCTGGCGCGGGACGTTCGGCGACACCGGCTGGGAGAACGTGCGCCGCCACATGGAGCTGAACTTCGACGCCCAGGTCCGCGTCACCGAGGCGCTGCTGCCGCTCCTGCGGCGTTCGGCGCCGAGCGCGATCGTCAACGTCGCGAGCACCGCCGGGCGGGTGTCGCGCGCGAGCTCCGGCGCGTACTCGGCGAGCAAGTTCGCGCTCGCCGGCTGGACCGACGCGCTGCATCTCGAGGAGCGGTCGCACGGCGTGCACGTCGGGCTCGTGCTGCCGGGCTTCGTCGCGACCGAGGGCTTCCCGCAGGCAGAGCTCGTCGGCAGGCGGCTCACGCGCTGGCTCGTGTCGACGCCGGAGGCCGTCGCCGAGGCGATCGTCGACGCCGGGCCCGGCGGCCGCGCCGAGCGCTACGTCCCGCGCCCGTACTGGTTTGCGGCGACGGCGCGGATCGTGCTGCCGCGGCTCGTGCGCCGCGCGACCGGCGGCGGGCGCCTCGTCCTCGCGCCACGCACGGGCGCCGACGCCAAGGACGACTGACCGCGCTCAGCCGGGGTCGTCGGGGTGCTCGGCCTGCTCGTGGAGCTTGTCGCGCAGATAGGCCGCCTTGTCGGCGCGGCGGTCGGCGGCGCGCTCCTCGGCCGGCGTCGTCGCGTGCTCGGCGCGCTCGCGCTCGTCGTGCTCGCGCTCGACCTGCGCAAGGCGCAGCGTCTCGGTGGTGGGGTCGTCGGCGCGCATGGGCTCTGTCAATCCTCTCAGGCCGCTCGCCCGCCGCTGTCGTGTCGTGAGTTCCGGGGCCATGCGTGCCACGAGCCTGCGACCACCACGAGCTCGGCGATGACCGCGCGGTGGTCGGTCCCCGAGATCGTCTGCACGCTGACGCGGCGCACCTTGATCCCCGGCGGGACGAGGATGTGGTCGAGCGTCATGAGCGCCGCGAAGTCGCCGACGGGCCAGGTCGCGTGCAGGCCGTCGCCGGTCGCGTCGGCGGCGTCGTAGAAGCCGCGGTCGACGACGTCGCGCAGCTCGCGGTGGTCGAGCGTCGCGTTGAAGTCGCCGGCGAGCAGTCGCGGGGCGCCGTCGCCGGCGGCCGGGCCACCGAGGCTGCGCAGCTGACGGCGCCAGTTCGCGACGGCCTCGGCCGAGGTCGGCGGGACGGGGTGCACGGCCTTGACGCGCAGCTCGCGCCCGCCGGGCAGCACGAGGCTCGCCTCCGGCTGCTCGTGGCCCGCGACGGCGTCCGTGCGCACGGGGCGCAGCGGGCGGCGGGCGAGCAGGCCTGAGCCCGCCGCGCCGGTCCGCGGCTGGAGCACGCGGCCCGGCAGCAGCGCGCGCACGCCGGCGGCGTCGAGGTGGCGGACGGCTTCGGGCGTGAGCTCCTGCAGGCTCAGCACGTCGACGTGCCGCGCCCGCGCCAGGCGCACGATTCCGCGCGCGTCGGCGTGGCCGAGGCGGAGGTTCGCCGTCATGACGACGAGCGGCGTGCCGCGGAGGCCCGCCGCGGCGAGCTGCGGGCCGTCGGCGCCGCGGGGGAGCACGACGAGCGCCAGGACGAGGACCGCGGCGGCCGCGACCGCCGCGACGACGCGCACGCGCATGACGAGCGCCGCGACGACGGCGAGCGGCGACAGCGCCGCGACCTGCGGCGTGAACGCGAGCAGCGCGCCGAACGGGTAGCCGAGCGCGATCCCGGAGCCGCGCACGAGCGCCCACAGCACGAACGGCGCCGCGAGCATCGCGCTGGCGAGGACGCGGCGCGAGCGAAAGGCGCGGCTCATGCCCGCAAGGCTTGCACGCGGCGGCACGCACGCCGCCGGCGCGCCGGGACTGTTCAGCGCGGCGGGCCGACGCGCACGGTGCGGCTGACGGCCAGGCGCGTCGCGCCGTCGGGCAGCGTCAGCACGACGCGCGCCTGCAGGCCGCGCTTCGTCCGCACGGTGAACCGCGCGCTGGAGGCGGCGTCCAGGCGGGCGCGCCGGACCGGCCACCAGCCGAAGCGCTCGGGCAGGAAGAACTGCAGCACGACGTGGCCCCCGCGCGATGCCGGGGCGACGGTCGCCCGCACGTCGACGCGGCCGCCGGGGCGCCGCGCGGTCGTGACCGCGACGCGGCGGTCGAGCACGAGCAGCTCGACGGGCGGGCTCGTCACGGCGCCGGCCACCGCGCGGTAGCTCGCGGTGGTCGTCGGGACGAACGTCGCGCTGAACGTCCCGTCGGCGGCGAGCGTCGCCGACGCGACCGGCGCGAAGCCCGCGCCGCTGTCGGCCTCCAGCGACACCGGCGTCCCCGCGGCCAGCGCGCTGCTCGCGCGGCCCTTCAGCACGAACGAGCGCTTCGGCGAGGCCGCGCCGGGCGGCGGCGCGAGCAGCAGGTCATGGACGGCGACGACGCCCTGGATGACCGGGTGCAGCTTGCAGTGGTAGGCGACCTCGCCGACGGCGTCGAAGTGGTGGACGAAGGAGTCCCCGGACGCGATCCGGTCGGAGTCAAAGCTCTCGTCGTCGGCCGTCACGGTGTGGACCCGGACGCTCTCGTTCGTCCACATGACGGTGTCGCCGGCGACGACGTCGAGCTGCGCCGGCGTCACGCGATCGAAGCCGATGACGACCTGTGCCTGCACGGCGCCGCCGCCGTGGTCGGCGGCATGCTGGGCGGCGGCGGGCGCGCCGAAGCCGAGTCCGAGCAGGACGAGCAGCAGCCCCGCGCGCCTCATCGCGCGACCCGGTACGTGCCGATCATCCCGGCCGCCATGTGCTGCTCGACGTGGCAGTGGTAGAGCCAGACGCCGGGCGCGCGCTCGCGCCAGCGGAAGCGGAAGGACTCCGCGGGGCCGATCGTGTGCGTGTCGCGCGACACGCCGCCGGCCTCGAGCCAGCGGTGGCCGTGGACGTGGAAGGTGTGGTGCTCGGAGCCCATCGCCATGACGTCCCACTGCACGAGCTGGCCGACCTTCGCGCGGAACACCGGCGTGTTGCCGACGAACGCCCGCCCGTCGATCGTCTGGAAGTCGCCCATCGGCGCGAACACGACCACGAACTCGCGGTCGGGCAGCGCCTCGTGGCGCCCGCGGATCGAGAGCATCCCGTACATCCCGCCCTCGATCGACTCGTGCATCGACGACGAGTGGTCGTGGTAGGGCCAGACGCCCGCCGACTGCGGGCCCGCGGTGAGGCGGTAGGTCCAGGTCCCGCCGGGCAGGACGTTGCCGTCGGGACCCGAGATCCCGGGGACGTACGCGCCATCGGAGCTCGGCTTGTACTCCACGCCGTGGAAGTGCATCGAGTGGCCGTTCATCCGCGTGAAGTCCATGTTCTTGAAGTGGACGACGAGCTTGTCGCCCACCCGCGCGCGCAGCAGCGGCCCGGGGATGAGGTTCTGGTTGCCCGACATCGGGGAGTTGGCCAGCGGCTGGCGCCAGTGCGGCGAGTAGCGGCGGTAGACCGTCGTCTGCAGGACGGTCTGGGCCGGGTCCAGGCGCGCGCCCGTGATGTCGTCGCGCTGGTTGGGAGCCATGTTCCACAGCGACGGCGTCGCCGCGATCCAGAACTCCCGTGTTGCCGCTCCTGCGGCCGGCGCGGCGGCGAGCACCGCCGCGCCGGTCAGCAGAACGGTCGCAAGCGCGACCCGACGGCTCACTGAGCCGTGATCGTCCCGTGCATGAACGTGTGGATCAGGCAGTAGAACTCATACGTCCCGGCGGCGGCGAACGTCACCGAGTTGGACTGCGGCAGCGGCGTCTTGGGGTTGGGGTCCATCGCGCCGCTGGACCAGAACCCGTTGCCGTGCAGCAGCGGCGTCAGCGCCGCGGCCGTCGGCGGCGGGTCGCTCGGGTACGCGCCGCGCGGGTCGTCCTGCCCGGTCGCGATCGAGCCGAGGTAGGACTTCGGCTCCTTGTCGGGGTTGCCCGGGCCGGTGCTCGCCGTGTGCGTCTCGAAGCTGCCCGCGGGGACGGTGAAGGTCACCGTCGTCCCGACCGGGACCGTGAGCTTGGAGGGAGCGAAGCCGAAGAGCTCGGTCCCGCCCTTGCCGGCGGCGCCGACGTAGACGGTGTTCGCCGGCGGCTTGAGGCTCGCGAACGTCTTGGAGACCTTGACCGCGCTCGCCGCCTGGGCCTTGACGCGCTTGGCGTCGGCGGCGGCGGACGGCACGGGCTTGCTCTTCGGCGAGACGCGGACCGTCCCCTTCATGCCCGGGTGCAGGTCGCAGTTGTACGTGAACAGCCCGGCCTTCGTGAAGCGCACGGTCATCGGCTTGGGCTTGTTGGAGGTCGGCAGTCCGCTCTCGATCTCCTTCGTCCCGTTGGTCACGAGTGTCTTGCCGAACTTGCCGGGGGGTGCGAAGAGCGCCCCGTTGGTGACGAAGTTCGGCAGGCCGTTGAACCAGAACGGCGCGCCGGCGGCGTCGGTGATCCCGCTGATCGCGGGGCCGATGTTGAAGATCGGCGTGAGCTTGCCCGACTTGCCGAAGAAGTGGACGCTGTGGAAGCTCGTCGGTACGAACTTCACGCTGTCGCCGACGTGGACGGCGACGTTGCTCGGGAAGAACGCGTTGACGTCTGCGCCGTTGGGCTGCAGCTGCGCCTGCTGGGCCTTGTTCGTTCCCATGTTCACGCTCTTGACCGCCGCCTGCGCGGCGGCACACGGCAGCGCGAGCGCCACGCCGACGCTGCAGCAGAGCGCCCATTTCGTCCTCGAAGCCATCACATTCCCCTCCTTGATGTGTGTGTCCGGTCCGGTGCCGGACGACGCCATCGCTACCGTAGTCGAGCCCCGCCCCCTGCTGTCAATAGTCCAAAAGTCCGACGCGGTGGTCTTGCGTCCTACAGCCCGTAGCTGCGGCCGATGACGTCGAGCATGATCTCGTCGGTGCCCGCGCCGATGCGGTTGAGGCGCAGGTCGCGCCAGACGCGCTCGATGCCGTACTCCTTCATGTAGCCCGCCCCGCCGTGGATCTGGATGCACTCGTCGGCGACCTCGACGGCGATCCGCGAGGCGTGGAGCTTCGCCATCGAGATCTCGCGGACCGGGTACTCGCCGTTGGCGTGCCGCCAGGCGGTCGTGTAGACCAGCTGGCGCGCGGACTCGAGCTTCGTCGCCATCTCGGCGAACTTGTGGCGGATGACCTGGAAGTGGCCGATCCGGCGCCCGAACGCGCTGCGCTCCAGCGCGTAGGCGAGCGCGCGGTCAAAGCAGTGCTGGGCCGCCGCGACGGCGCTCGCCGCGCCGATGAGGCGCTCGCCCTGGAGCTCCCACATGATGTGGTAGAAGCCCTTGCCGACCTCGCCGAGGACCGCGCTCGCCGGGACGCGGACGTCCTGGAAGGCCAGCAGCGCCGTGTCGCTCGCGTGCATGCCGAGCTTCTCGAGGCGCTGCTCGCGGATGACGCCGGGGAGGTCCATCGGCACGAGGAACAGCGTGAAGCCGTCGTATCCGGCGTCGGGATCGGTCTTGCACACGAGGATGATCGCGTCCGCCCGCAGGCCGTTGGTGATGTACGTCTTGGAGCCGTTGATGACGTACTCCTCGCCATCGTCGCTGCGTACGGCGCGCGTCTTGATCGCGGCGACATCGGAGCCCGCGTCGGGCTCGGTGATCCCGAGGCAGAGGATCTTCGTGCCGGCGATCGCGGGCACGACCCAGTCCTGTTTCTGCTCCTCGGTGCCGAACGCGAGGATCGGCGGCATCGCCATGTCGGTGTGGACCGCGACGCCCATCGCCAGGCCGCCCGAGCGCCCGTGGGCGAGCTCCTCGGCGAGCACGATGCTCGTGTAGTAGTCGCCGCCCTGGCCGCCGTAGCGCTCGGGCTTGTCGAGCCCGAGCAGCCCGAGCTCGCCCATGCGGCGGAAGACGGAGTCCGGGAACGTCGTCTCCTCCCACGCCTCGGCGTGCGGCGCGAGCTCCTTCGTCGCGAACGCGCGGATCGTCTCGCGGAGCGCGTCGTGCTCGTCGCTGAAGATGAAGTGCCCGCGCCGGACGGCGTGATCGGGCTTGAGGACCTCGTCTGCGGTGGCCATGGGGCAACGCTATCGCGCACCGGCGCCAAAGTGAACAGTGGTACGTCCTACTTTCCACGGCGGCGCGGGCCGCTGGGGGCGGGTAGATTGCGGGCCATGGTCTACGAGCAGCTGCGCTACGACGTCGCGGACGGGGTCGCGACGATCGCGCTGGACCACCCGCAGACGCGCAACGCGCTCTCCGACGCCATGCTCGACGAGCTGCTCGCGGCGTTCGCGGCGGCGCGCGACGACGACGCGGTCCGCTGCGTCGTGCTCGCCTCGACGCACGAGCGCGTCTTCTCCAGCGGCGGCGATCTCGCGGGCTTCACCGCCGACGTCCCGCTCGTCGCCCGCCACGCCGCCAACGACCGCTTCCCGCGCCTCTTCGACCTCATGGGCCGGCTCGGCAAGCCGATCATCTGCGCGGCCGGCGGCCATGTCCTCGCCGGCGCGCTGGGGCTGGCGCTCGCCTGCGACCTGATCGTCGCGAGCGACACCGCCACGTTCGGGACGCCGGAGATCAACGTCGGCCTGTTCCCGTTCATGATCGCCGCGCTGATCGGCCGCAACGTCGGCCGCAAGAAGATGCACGAGCTGCTGCTGCTCGGCGAGCGCATCGACGCCGCCGAGGCGCAGGCGATCGGCCTCGTCAACCGCGTCGTCGCGGCGGACGAGCTCGACGCCGCCGTCGCCGCGTGGGCGCAGGCGCTGGCGGCGAAGTCGCCGCTGCTCATGAAGCTCGGCCGGGACGCGCTGTTCGCGCAGCAGGACATGGCCTTCGGCGAGGCGCTCGAGTACCTGCGCGCGCAGCTGTCGATCGGGCTGTCGACGCAGGACGCCCGCGAGGGCGTCGCCGCCTTCATGGAGCGGCGCGAGCCGACGTGGACCGGCAGGTAGTCGGGCTGCTCTGCCGCACCGCCGACCGCGGCCGCGAGGCCGCGGACGGGACGCGCGAGCTCGCCGAGCTGCTCGACGCGCGGATCGTCGGGTCTCCCGGCGCGCCGCGCGACGGGACCTGGGAGGAGGACCTCGCCGACTCGCGCGGCTGCCTGCTGGAGGCCGGCGGCCAGGTCGACGACGCGCTCGACGCCGGGCGCGTGCCGATCCTGCTCGCGGGCGACTGCGCGATCGCGGTGTCGACGCTCCCGGTCGTCGTGCGCTGCCGCCCCGACGCCCGCGTGCTGTGGCTCGACGCGCACGGCGACTTCAACACGCCCGCGACCTCGGCCTCCGGCTATCTCGGCGGCATGGGCCTCGCGGGCGCGTGCGGCCTGTGGGACACGGGCTTCGGCGCGGGCGTCGAGCCCGCGCGGGTCATCATGCACGGCGTCCGCGACCTCGACGGCGCCGAGCGCGTCGCGCTGGATCGCAGCGGCGTGCACCGCGTCGAGGACCCCGCCCAGCTCGAGGGCTACGAGCTCTACGTCCACCTCGACCTCGACGTGCTCGACCCGCTGGCGTTCCCGGCGAAGTTCCCGGCGCCGGGCGGCCTGACGCCGGCGGCGCTGCAGGAGTTCCTCACCGTCGCGGCGCGGGTGGGGACGATCGTCGGCGCCGAGATCACGGCCGCGGCGCCGGGGCACGGCCGGCTCGTCGCCGACGCGATCGCGCCGCTGCTCGCAGCCGGATGACTGACGCGGCCTGCATGTTGTCGAGCCCGGACGGCGAGCGCAGGCACGCGTGAGCGATTCGATCCTGCGCCCGCTGGCCGAGGACCTCGCCGCGCGTCGCGCCGCGGCGCGCCTCGGCGGCGGCCAGGAGCGCATCGACCGCCAGCACGCGGCCGAGAAGCTCACCGCGCGCGAGCGGATCGCCCTGCTCGTCGACGACGGGACGTTCACCGAGCTCGGCATCCACGCGGGGATCCACCACGCGGTCCGCGCGCTGGAGGGCCGCGACGCGCCGGCCGACGGCGTCATCACGGGCTACGGCAGGGTCGACGGCCGCCTCGTCGCCGTCGCGGCCTACGACTTCACCGTCATGGCGGGCTCGATGGGGACGACCGGCGAGATGAAGGTCGCGCGGCTGCGCGCGCTGGCGCTGAGCAAGCGCATGCCGTTCGTCTGGCTGCTCGACAGCGCGGGCGCGCGGATCCAGGAGGCGGTCGGCTCGCTGTTCGCCGGCTCCGGCGACCTGTTCCGCGAGGAGGTCGTCGCGAGCGGCGTCATCCCGCAGGTCGCCGCGGTCATGGGCCCGTGCTCGGCGGGAACGGCATACATCCCCGGCCTGGCCGACTTCGTGCCGATGGTGCGCGGGCGCGGCTCGATGGCGCTCGCGGGCCCGCACCTCGTCCGCGCGGCCGTCGGCGAGGACGTGACGTCCGAGCAGCTCGGCGGCTCGCGCGTGCACTGCCGCGTGTCGGGCGTCGGCGATCTCGAGGTCGCCGACGACGAGGAGTGCATCGCGCGCATCAAGCAGTACCTCTCGTTCTTCCCGTCGCACTGCGAGCAGGCGGCGCCCGTGCTCGCCTGCAGCGACCCCGTCGATCGCATGGACGAGGGTCTGCTCGACGTCCTGCCGCCGTCCAACCGCCAGCCCTACGACATGTACGACGTCATCCGGCGGGTCGTCGACGACGGCGAGTGGCTCGACCTCAAGGGCCAGTGGGCGCGGTCGGTCATCACGTGCCTGGCGCACATGGGCGGCCGGCCGGTCGGGATCGTCGCGAGCCAGCCCAAGCGCCTCGGCGGCATCCTCGACAACGACTCCGCCGACAAGGCGGCGCGCTTCGTCACGCTCTGCGACGCGTTCGGCATCCCGCTCGTGTTCCTCGTCGACGTCCCGGGCTTCATGGTCGGGACGAAGGTCGAGGCGGCGGGCATCATCCGCCACGGCGCGAAGATGCTGCACGCCGTCGCGGCGGCGACCGTGCCGAAGATCACGGTCGTGCTGCGCAAGGCCTACGGCGCCGGCTACTACGTCATGAACGGCCGCGCCTACGAGCCCGACCTCATCGTCGCCTGGCCGACGGCCGAGATCTCCGTCATGGGCGCCGAGGGCGCCGTCGAGATCGTCTTCCGGCGCGAGGTCGAGGCGGCCGATGATCCGGCGGCGAAGAAGGCGGAGCTGATCGCGGCCTACCGCGGGCTCATCGACGTCTACATCGCCGCGCGCAACGCGATGATCGACGACGTCATCGACCCGCGCGAGACACGCCCGACGATCATCCGCGCGCTCGAGATGGCCGCGGGCAAGCGCGTCGAGCGGCCGTGGAAGCGCCACGGGGTGTCGCCGGTCTGAGCCGGAGATGACCGACGCGATCCATCCCGCCGCCGCGACGGGCTTCGCCCGCTCCGCCGCCGCGTACGAGCGCGGGCGGCCGGGCTATCCCGACGACGCCGTCGATGCGCTCGTCGCCGCGCTGCCGGGGCGCGACGTCGTCGACCTCGCGGCCGGGACGGGCAAGCTCACGCGCGCGCTGACCGCGCGCGGCTGCGCCGTCGTCGCCGTCGAGCCGGTCGCCGAGATGCGCGCGGCGATCGCGCCTCCGGCGCGGGCGGTGGCGGGCGTCGCGGAGGCGACCGGGCTGCCGGCCGAGAGCGCCGACGGCGTGACGGTCGCCCAGGCGTTTCACTGGTTCGACGGCCCGCGCGCGCTCGCGGAGATCCACCGCGTGCTGCGCCCTGGCGGCGTCCTCGCGCTGATCTGGAACCGCCGCCGGATGGAGGACGAGCTCAACATCGCGCTCGAGGCGATCGTCGGGCCCCACCGCGGCCGCGTCCCCGCCCACCGCGACGACAGCTGGCGCGCGGCGCTCGCGGCAAGCCCGTTGTTCGGCCCGGTCCGCGAGCTGGAGTTCGCCAACGTGCAGGAGCTCGACGCCGGCGGCCTCGCCGACCGCTTCGGGTCGGTGAGCTTCGTCTCGTCGATGGGGGAGGACGAGCGGGCGGCGCTGCTGGCCGACGTCCGCGCGCTGGCCGGCGGCGGGGTCGTGGCGCTGCGCTACGTCGTGGAACTGCAGCTGGCGACGCGCGTGGGGTAGGGCGTCGCCGGTCGCGCCTCGGTGCGTCCGTGGTGTCGCGAGGCGTCTACTGCGTCGTTGAGGGAAAGGTGAGGGGGAGCCGGCGGTCTTCGTTTTCCCGAGGTCGGCAGCTTTTGGGCGCATACAGCCCAACAGCTGCCAGACACGCTCGTCGGAACGCCCCCGCTCTCGGAGACCTCCTTCCGCATCGATGCCGGAAGCGTCGGAGCTTTCGCTGCGCAAGAAGGTGCGAAATCGCACTTGACAGCGGCCGATCTCTGCGGGTACCTTCCGCGAACGACGTTCGACAATGTCGAACACAGATCGGAAGCGATAGGAGAGAGCTGTGGAGCATTCGCTGTCACAGCGCGCCCTGGCGGAGACGCTCGGTACCGCGCTGCTCGTCTTGGTCGGTCCCGGGTCGGTCGTCGCGACCCTCACGCTCGCGGGTGATTCGACGCCCGCCGTCACGGGAGCCGACCTGCTCGGCATCTCGTTCGCCTTCGGGCTCGTCATCGCGGCGATGGTCTACGCGATCGGCAAGGTCTCGGGCTGTCACATCAACCCCGCCGTGACGTTCGCGCTCGCGGCGACGAAGCGCTTTCCCTGGCGCGAGGTCCCGGCCTACTGGGGCGCGCAGGTGCTCGGCGCCGTCATCGGCGCCTTCGGCATCTGGGCCGTCTTCGCGGGCTCGGCGATCGACCTCGGCATGGGCCAGACGTCGTTCAACCCCGACACCGCCACGTGGGTCCAGGCGATCTTCTGCGAGGGCATCGGGACGTTCATCCTCATGTTCGCGATCCTCGGCATCGTCGACGGCCGCTCGCCGAGCGATCTCGCCGGCCTCGTCATCGGCGGCGTCGTCATCGCGATCATCATGCTCGTCGGCCCGATCACCGGCGCCTCGCTGAACCCGGCGCGCGCGTTCGGCCCCGAGCTCATCTCGGCGTTCGGCAGCGGCGCGACGCACTGGAACCAGCTCATCCCGGTCTACGTCCTGCCCGGTCTGGCCGGCGCCGGCCTCGCGGCCTTCGCCTACGACCAGCTCGCGACGCCGCGCAAGGTCGTGCGGCCGATCCGCGAGGCCGTCAGCACCCCCGATCCCGCGCCGAACGGCGACGTCGCCGCCCGCGACCTCGTCTCGGCGAGCTGAAAGGCACGAAGATGGCCACTGTCACAACCCCCATGAAGAAGCTGCTCAACGATCCCGCGGCGCTCGTCGACGAATCGCTCGCCGGCCTCGCGGCCGCGCACGCGGACCTCCTGCGCTACGACAGCGCGGCCCGCATCGTCGTGCGCAACGGCGCGCCGGTCGCGGGGAAGGTC
>DATJEE010000264.1:0-2386 GCA_035496995.1 Solirubrobacteraceae bacterium
CGTTCGCCTGCGATTCGCCGTTCACGCCGACGGCGCTGGACGACGGCGAGCACACGATCACCGTGACCGCCGCCGACGCCGCCGGCAACGTCGACCCGACGCCCGCGAGCCGGACGTTCACGGTCGACACGACCGGCCCGCAGACGACGTTCGACGGCGGACCCGCCGAGGGCGAGGGAACATCGGACACCACACCGACGTTCGCGTTCTCCTCCTCGGAGGCCGGCTCGACGTTCGCGTGCAGCATCGACGCCGGCGAGCCGGTCGCCTGCGATTCGCCGTTCACGGCGGCGGCGCTCGCCGACGGTGAGCACACGTTCGCGGTCGCGGCCACCGACGCTCTGGGCAACACCGCGGCTGCGCCCGCGGTCCGGACGTTCACCGTCGACACGGCCGCGCCGCAGACGGCGGTCGCAGACGGACCGCCGGAGGGCGGGACGACGACCGACAGCACGCCGGCCTTCGCGTTCTCGTCGGACGCGCCGGGCTCGACGTTCGAGTGCTCCATCGACGGGGG
The DNA here is from genome assembly GCA_035496995.1 of Solirubrobacteraceae bacterium. Classification (GTDB taxonomy): domain Bacteria; phylum Actinomycetota; class Thermoleophilia; order Solirubrobacterales; family Solirubrobacteraceae; genus CADCVQ01. The sequence continues at coordinate 518 of DATJEE010000264.1, forward strand.
CGCGGCGTTCGACTGCGCCTCGCCGTACACGCCGACCGCGCTCGCCGACGGTGAGCACACGTTCGCGGTGACCGCGATCGACGCCAGCGGCAACCGCGACCCGACGCCGACGACCCGGAGCTTCAGGGTCACCGCGACGCCCGCACCGGCTCCGGTCCCGGTCCCGGCCGCCGCACCGGCTCCCAGGCCGGCGGCGGTGACCGTCCCCGCGGTGCCGGCGCCCGCGGCCCTGCTGCCGTGCGTCTCGCGACGGAAGTTCCCGATCACGCTGCGCCCGGCCGGGGTGCGGCTCGTGGCGGCCGTCGTGCGGGTCAACCACAAGCGCGTCGCGATCCGCCGCAGCGGCGGGCGGCTGCGCGCGACCGTCGACCTGCGCGGGCTGCCGAAGCGCACGTACACGGTGACCATCGACGCCCGCGACGCGCGGGGGCGCCACTACCGCGAGACGCGCCGCTACCGGGTCTGCTGACCCCGGGCCGTCACCGCCTTCGTGCTGACCGATCCGGTCGGCACGGAGGCGGTGTGCGGTGCCGGCCCTACGACGGCTCGGCAGCCGGCGACGGCGCCACCGCCGAGCCCCCACCGGCGTAGACCGCCCGGAACCACAGCTCGGTCAGCTGGCGCACCGCCTCGCGCATGTCGCGCCCGTGGCGGATGACCTCGATCGTCAGGTGACGCTCGACCATCGCGCACAGCGCCTGCGCCGCCACCCGCGCCGGCACGTCGTCGGGCGCCAGGCCGTGCAGCTGGTCGCGCTTGATGCGCGCCGCGGCCCCGGCGATGAAGCGGTCGACGTAGGGCTCCCACTGCGACGGCATGTGCTCGTCCTCGCCGTAGAGGTGCGCGGCGAGCATGAGGATCGGGCCGTTGCGGTTGACGACCCCGACGAAACGCGCGAGGCCCAGCGCGAGCTCCATCCGCGGGTCGCCGCTGCCCTCGAAGTACGGCGAGGCGGCGTCGTCCATGTCGGCGAACGCCTGCTGGATGAGGCGGTCCATCACCGCGCGCTTGTTCTCGAAGTAGAAGTAGACCGTCGTGCGGCTGACGAACGCGCGCCGCGCGATCGTGTCGATCGTGACCTGCTCGTGGTCGCCCTCGCTCAGCAGCTCGCGCGCGGCCTCGAGGATCGCGTCCTCGGTCGCGTTGCGCGGCGCCAGCGGCGCGCCCGGGGTGTCAGAGGAGGCCGGAGTGCTATCGGCTGGCTTCGAAGTGGGCAGCGATCCGCTCGCGGGTCTGGGCCGGGGTCACGATCTCGTCGATGAACCCCTGCTTCGCGGCGATCACCACGGGGAGGTGCTCCTCCTCGTACGCGGCGGCCAGCTCCTCCGGATCGGCTCCGGCCTCGAGCTCGCGGCGCTTGACGATCTCGACGGCCTGCGGCGCGCCCATGACGCCGATCCTGGCTCCGGGCCAGGCGAGCGTCAGGTCGTTCCCGAGGTCGCGGCAGTTCATGACGATGTACGCACCACCGTACGCCTGTCGGAGCGTCACCGTCACCCTTGGCACCTCGGCGACGGAGAACGCCCGCAGCAGCTCGGCGCCGCGGCGCAGCACGCCCTCGCGCTCCTGGCGCGTCCCGGGCCGGTAGCCGGGCGTGTCGGACAGCACGACGAGCGGGATCCCCCAGCGGTCGCACATGTTCACGAACCACGCGCCCTTGTCCGACGACACGGCGTCCAGGACGCCGCCGAGATAGCGCGGCTGGTTGGCGATGACGCCGACCGTGTGGCCCTCGATGCGCCCGAAGCCGACGACCATGTTCTTCGCGTAGCGCTTGCTCAGCTCGAAGAACTCGCCGGCGTCGACGAGGTGGCGGATGACGTCGCGCACGTCGTAGACGAGGCGCTGGTTCTTCGGGATCGTCGCGTC
>DATJEE010000265.1:0-11385 GCA_035496995.1 Solirubrobacteraceae bacterium
GAGGTCCGACAGCTCGCCGAGCCGCGCGAGCAGCTCAGCTCCGGGCGCTCCGGGCTCAGGCGATGGCATGCTCGATGTGGCCGAGCGACTCGATCTCGATCCGCACGACGTCGCCGGAGTTCAAGAACCGGCGCGGGTCCATCGACATGCCGACGCCGCTGGGCGTGCCGGTGAGGATGAGGTCGCCGGCCTCCAGCGTGCAGGTCTCGGAGATGAAGTCGACGAGCTCCTGCGGCCCGAAGATGAGGTCGGCGGTGGAGGAGTCCTGGCGCAGCTCGCCGTTGACGTGCGTCGTGAGGCGGAGGTCCTTGGGGTCCGGCACCTTGTCGGCGGTCGTGATCCACGGGCCCCAGGGGCAGAAGCCGTCGGCGCCCTTGGCGCGCGTCCACTGCGGCTCGCGGCGCTGCAGGTCGCGCGCGCTGACGTCGTTGGCGACGGCGTAGCCGGCGATCTTCCCCGCACCGCCCATGACGACGACGAGCTCGCCCTCGTAGTCCAGGCGGCGCACGACCTCGGGGCAGCGCACGGCACCGTTGGGCGGCGCGCTCGAGCTCGGGAGCTTCATGAAGACGATCGGGAACTCCGGCGGGTCCTTGCCCTGCTCGGCCGCGTGGGCGGCGTAGTTCAGGCCGATGCCGAAGATCGCCCGCGGGCGCGGCACCGGCGCCAGCAGCGTGACGTCGGCGAGCGGGTAGGCGTCGCCGAGCGCCGGATCGTGGTCGTGCGTGCGCAGGCGGTCGAGCACCGTCTCGCGCTTCATGACGAACGAGATGACCTCGTCGTCGCGGATCTCCCCCGCGCGGACCTTCTCGGAGCCGGGTGGGAGGAACGTCGTCAGGCGCATCGCGGCAAGGCTACGAGTTCGGGCGCCGCCGCGCGGCTACCTCACCGGCACGACGTACGTCACGCTCGACGCCCCGACGACGGCGTTGCCCCTGAACGCGACCCGCAGCCGCAGCGAGGTGGCCCTGCCGATCCGCGTCCGCCGGACCCGCAGGCGCTTGGAGTAGCGGCAGTTGCGCGCGAGCTCCACGGTGGCGTCGGTGAGATCGCGGCGCTTGCCTCGCGGCTTGCTGACGTTCAGCGCGACCGTGCCCCGGCACGCGGTCGCGGTCCTCAGGCCCGCCGGCGCCCGGAAGGACCCGAGCACGTCGATGACGATGAAGCGGCCCTGCCTGCGGGCGGCCCCGCCGACGACCGGCGGCGTCGAGCGGCGCTGGAAGCCGAAGCGCGGCAGCACCCGCTGCGGGAGGGTCGTGACGACCGCGGGCGGCCGCGTCCCGGCCGCCGCGGGAGCCGGGACCGCCTGGTCGGGGGCGCCACCGCCCGGAGGCTGCGGGAGGACGTTGGCGTTCGACGACACGACGAGCCGGCCGCCCGTGCCGCCGATCGCGCCGGCGGCCGGGGTCGCGAGGCTCACGGCGCGCCAGTCCTGCGTCGCGGCCGCGCCCTGCGCGGGATCGAGCCAGAAGGTCGCGCCGTCGGTCGACTCGGCGATCATCCCCGCCGAGCCGGCCGCCGTGACCGTCGGCCCGTTGACGTCGACGCCCTCGGGCGTCGTGATGCTCCCGGTGCCGGGGTTGGCGATCGTCCAGCCGCTCGCCGTGCTCCAGCCGTCCGTCGTGCGCGCGACGAACGACGGGCCGGAACCGCCGGAGTCGACGGCCCATTGGCGGTTGGGGTTCGCCGGGTCGCCCGCGAGGCGGCGCGTGCCGGTGATGCCGCCGCCGGCCGAGGCGGCCTTCACCGTCGCCGTCGTCGAGAGCGCGTTGGGCGAGAAGAAGACCGTGCCGAGGAGCTTGGAGACGAAGTACACCGACGACGAGCCGGGCACCGGGAAGAGGTCGTCGACGTCCTCGCCGATCTTGCACGTCACGCCGTTGTCGTTGATGACCTGCCAGCCCGCCGCCGTCGCGCCGACGTCGGTCGCGGTCGCGCCGTCGACGGTCCGGAAGATCTGCGAGCCGCCGGCGGCGAGCCAGGCCCGCGCATTGCCGGCGAAGCGGATGCTGTCGACGTCGCCGAGGGCCTCGTCGGCGAGGTTGCAGGCGTTGGCGAGCGTCGCCTGGCCGCCGGCGATGCCGGCGACCGGCGCCCAGCTGTCGCCGTTGTCGGCGCTGCGCAGGACGCCGCCGTTCGTGCCGACGGCGAACCCGACGGCCCCGCCGTCCTGGAACTCGATGTCCCGGAAGACGACGCCCGGCGCGCTGCCGGTCTGCACGAACGTGTCGCCGACGCGCTTGAAGACGTGGCCCGCGGCGGTGGCGAGCCAGAACCGGCTCGGGCCCTGGTACTCGATCGCGGTGATGTCCTCCGTCGTGCCGGAGGAGATCTCCGTCCAGGTCGCCGCGCGCGCGGCGGGCGCGGTCGCTCCGAGCGCCGCGAGAGCGATGAGGACGCAACGTCGGGTCCGGGACATCGGCGCCTCTTCGACGGGCGCGGGCGGAGCCCTACATCGTGAGCAGCGTCTTGCCGATCGTCGCGCGCGCCTCGATCGCGGCGTGCGCGTCGCCCGCGCGCTCCAGCGCGAACGTCTGCCCGACGACGGGCCGCAGGCGCCCCGCCGCGGCGAGCGCGAGCGCCTGGGTGCTGAGCGCCTGCGAGCGCTCCGGCGTCAGCCGCTCGCTGCGCACGAGCATCACGCCGAAGTCGTCGGCGACGGCGGCGCTGATCGGCGAGAACGCGCCGCTCGCCATGCCGAAGCTGCAGAAGCGCCCGCCGAGCGCGACGAGGTCGAAGGCCGCTGCGGCGAGCGGGCCGCCGACGCCGTCGAGGACGACGTCGACCTCGCCGGCGTCCGCCGTCCAGCCGGCCACGCCGTAGTCGACGGCGCGCGCGGCCCCGAGCTCGCGCGCGAGCGCGCCCTTGCGCGCGCCCGCGGCGGCGGCGACGACGTGGGCGCCCGCGTCGCGCGCGAGCTGGACGAGCAGGCTGCCGACGCCGCCGCCCGCGGCGAGGACGAGGACGCGCTCGCCGGGCTGCGGCGCGACCGCCTCCAGCAGCGAGAGCGCCGTGCGCCCGTCGGCGAGCAGCGCGACGGCGTCGGCGAGCGCGAGCTGCGCCGGCACCTCGATCAGCGCCTGCGCCGCGACCGCGACGCGCTCGGCGTAGCCGCCCGAGCCGCCCGTCGTCGTGACGACGCGGCGCCCGACGAGCGCCGCGTCGACGCCGGCACCGACCGCGGCGACGACGCCGCCGACGCCGTTTCCCGGGACGATCGGGAGCACCGGCGCCATCGCGGGGTGCGGCGGGCGTCCCGCGCGGACCTGCGTCTCGACGAACGTCACGCTTGCGAGCTGCACCTCGACGAGCGCCTCGCCCGGGCCGGGGACCGGGTCCGGGACGCGATCGACGACAAGGCCCGCCGCGGGGCCGAAGGCGCGCAGGACGACCGCGCGCATCACGGGAGGATCAGGTGGACGTCGCCGAACTCGTGCCAGCGATAGCCGCCGTGCAGGGCGGCGTCGTAGGACGCCGCGACGAGCGGCGCGCCCCCGACCGCCTCGAGCAGCAGCAGGTGCGAGGCGTCGGGCTCGTGCCAGCCGGTGAGCAGCCCGTCGACGGCGCACGCCCCGCGCGCGGGCGTCACGACGTGGTGCGTCCAGCCGGCTCCCGGCGCGACGCTGCCGTCGGCGCGCGCGACGGTCTCCAGCGCCCGCACGACGGTCGTCCCGACGGCGACGACGCGCCCGCCGCCGGCGCGGGCGGCGTTGACGAGCCGCGCGGTCGCCGCCGGGACGGCGTAGCGCTCGGGGTACGGCGGCTCGCCGGCCTCCTGCGACGAGACGCCGGTGTGGAGGACCAGCGGCGCGACGGCGATCCCGCGCGCGACGAGCGCCGTGACGAGGTCGGCCGTGAACGGGCGCCCGGCGCTCGGCATCTCGGCGCTGCCGGGGTGCAGCGCGAAGACCGTCTGGTAGTCGCGCAGCGGCCAGGGGCGATCGACGTAGCCGTAGCGGATCGGCGCGCCGTGCTCGCGGAGGTGGTCCAGCAGCGGCGTCGCGCCGGTGTCGATCTCGGCGACCCACAGCCGCGCGCCGGCGAGGTAGGGCGCCAGCAGCGTCGCGCGCGCCGCGCCGGGCAGCGCGAGCGCCTCCCCCGCGCGGCCGCCGCGGAAGCGCTCGCCATCGCGGCGCAGCTCGACGACCCAGCGGTCCGCGCCGTGGGGGGTCGAGAGGTGCAGCGCCAGCGGGCTGCCGTCGGCGCGGCGTGCGGTCAGCGCGGCGGGCAGCGTCGCCGAGGTGTTGACGACGAGGACGTCGCCGGCGCGCAGGTGCTCGGGGAGGTCGCGCGCCTGCGCGTGCGCCAGGCCGTCGCCGGTCGCGACGAGCATCCGCACCTCGTCGCGCGCCAGGCCGCGGGCCTCGGGCGGCTCGTGCGCCTCGCGGCGCTCCAGCGGCGCCGCGGCGACGCTCATCCGGGCACCGGCGCGCCCGCGAGCTCGGCCGCGCGATAGCGCCCGCTCGGGCGATCGCCCTCGACGAGCACGAGCAGGCCGGGCACGCTGTCCTGCGGCGGCGGTCGGTCGGAGATGTCCTCGCCGGGGAAGGCGTCCTGGTGCATCTGCGTGTTCATGTCGCCGGGGTCGACGGCATAGACGCGCAGGTCCGGGCGCTCGGCGCGCAGGACGTTGGAGAGCTGCTCGAGCGCGGCCTTCGACGCGCCGTAGCCGCCCCAGCCCTCGTAGCCCTCGACCGCCGCGTCGGAGGTGACGTTGACGATCCGCCCGCCCGCCGGCAGCAGCGGCAGGACGAGCTGCGTCAGCACGAGCGGCGCGACGACGTTGACGCGCAGGACCTCCTCGAACGCCGCGGCGGGGTAGTCGGCGAGCGCCGGCAGCGGCGAGACGCCGAGCGTGCTCGCGTTGTTGACGAGCAGGTCGACGCGCGGGCCGGCGGCGTCGACGAGCGCGGCGCGGTGCCAGGAGTCGGCGACGTCGCCGGCGACGGCGGCCACCTCGGTCAGCGCGGCGAGCTCGGCGCGCGCCGCCTCGAGCTCGGTCGCCGTGCGGGCGTCGATGACGAGGCGCCAGCCGCGCTCGGCGAGGGCGCGCGCCAGCGCGAGGCCGAGGCCGCGCGAGGCGCCGGTGACGATCGCGGTGCGCGTCATGCCGCGCCGTCCTCGTCGTGGCGCGAGCGGGCGGCGGTCGCGCGCTCGTAGCTCATGCGGAAGAGCTCGGCGACCTCCGCGACGTCCTCGGGGCCGCGCACGCGGCGGCTGACCCAGCCGGAGTCGGGCAGGACGTGGTGGGGCTCGGCGCGGCCGGCGGCGACGAGCTCGTCGCGGACGCGACGGGGAAACGGGAGGTCGGCGAGGCGCTCGCCGTGGAGGTGGCCGAGCTCGCGGCGGCCGAGGCGGAACTCGAGGCCGCCGAAGCGGTGCGGCGCCTCGGAGACCTCGGGGTCGGTCAGCACGGCGCGGACGGCGTCGGTGAGTGCGGTCGATGTCATGCGGCCAAGCTACGGCCGCCCCTGCTCACGGCACCATCGGGAATTGGTCCTAGGACCTCGCCTCGCGCTCGGCGATCCCCTCGCGCACGGCGTACAGCGCAGCCTGCGTGCGGTCCGCGAGGCCGAGCTTGCCGAGGATGTTGCCGACGTGCGTCTTGACGGTCTTCTCCGCCACGCCGAGGTCCAGCGCGATCGCCTTGTTCGGCCGGCCGCGGGCGAGCAGGCCGAGGACCTCGCGCTCGCGCGGCGTGAGCTTGGCGTGGCGCTGCGTGCGCTCGGCGTCGGCGACGACCTCGCGCAGGACGCGCGCGGCGACCGCCGGGTGCAGCAGCGCCTCGCCGCCGTCGACGATCCGGATCGCGCGCACGAGCTCGGCCGGCTCGGTGTCCTTCAGGACGTAGCCCGCGGCCCCGGCGCGCACCGCGGGCAGGACCTTGTCCTCGTCGAGGAAGCTCGTCAGGACGATGACGCGCGCGGGCGAGCCCAGCTCGCGCAGCCGCTCGATCGCGCCGATGCCGCCGATGCCCGGCATGACGAGGTCCATGAGGACGACGTCGGGCGCCAGCGCGGCGACGGCCTCGAGCGCCTGCTCGCCGTCGGCGGCCTCCCCGACGACCTCGATGTCGTCGTGCAGCTCGAGGAACGTCCGCAGGCCCTGGCGCACGACGGCGTGGTCGTCGGCGATGACGACGCGGATCACGCCGGGACCTCGAGCGAGACGGTCGTGCCGGCCCCCGGCGCCGAGTCGATCTCCAGCGTCCCGCCGGCGCTGCGCGCCCGCTCGGCCATCGTCGTCAGGCCGAGGCTCGTCGAGCGCACGGCGGCCGTGTCGAAACCCGCGCCGTCGTCGGTCACCGTGAGCCGCACGCCGTTGCGAGCGCAGTGCAGATGCACCTCGATCCGCGTGGCGTCCGCGTGGCGCAGGGCGTTGTGCAGCGCCTCCTGGGCGATGCGGAAGATGTCGCCCTCGACCGCTGCCGGGACCGGCGCGTCGCCGTCGACCTCGAGCGCGATCTCGCGCCCGTGCGAGCGACGCAGGATGTCGACGTGCTTGCCGAGCGCGACGGCGAGACCGGCGGACTCGAGCGCCGCGGGGCGCAGGTGGACGATGACCGCGCGCAGCTCCTCCATCGCCTCGCGGGCGAGGTCGCGGACGAGCGCGAGCTGCGCGCCGGCCTGGTGGACGTCGCGCTCGAGCAGCGCCGTGCCCGACTCGGCGGCGAGCACGACGCCGAAGAGCTTCTGCGTCACGGCGTCGTGCAGGTCGCGGGCGAGGCGGTTGCGCTCCTCGACGATCGACAGCTCGCGGCTGCGCTCGTGCAGACGCGCGTTCTCGAGCGCGAGCGCGGCGTGCGCGGCGAACGTCGCGATGAGCGCCTCGTCGGCGTCGGAGAACGTCGCGGCGCCCTCCTTGTCGGTGAGGTAGAACGCCCCGACGATCGCCCCGCGCGAGACGATCGGCACCCCGAGGAAGGACGCCATCGAGGGGTGCGCGCGCGGCCACCAGCCGCGGAAGCGCGGGTCCCGACGGATGTCCTGCGTGCGGTAGGGCTCGGCGGACTCGAGCATCGCGCCGAGCAGCCCGTGCGTGCGCGGCAGCTCGCCGAGGCTCGCGATGAGCTCGTCGCTCATGCCCGAGGTGATGAAGCGCCCGAAGCCGCCGTCGCCGTCGGGCACCCCGATCGCCGCGTAGCGCGCGCCGGCGAGCTCGCGCGCGGCGTCGACGAGCTTCTGCAGGACGGGCTCGACGGCGTGCTCGGCGGCGATCGCGAGGACCGCGTCGCTCAGCGCCTCGGTGGCGGAGGCCATCCGCCGATGGTAGGTCGCTCAGTAGCCGAGGGTGAAGTAGCTGATGCGCGTGCAGCCGTGCAGGTGGTAGCGCTTGCGGCTCTTGCGGCTGAGATAGATCGTCGGCGAGCCGCCGTTGCAGGTGATCGAGCCGTGGCCGAAGTGCGCGTGGACGACGTCGTTGCCCCCGCCGGTGCGGATGTAGTTGCGCCCGTGGCTCGCGTAGATGTAGTCCTTGCCGGGGCCGCCGTCGAGGTTGTCGACCTGCGTCGTCGGCTGGCCGGTCTCCTTGTAGTCGCCCCACAGCACGTCGCCCGCGGGGCCGGCGTGGATGACGTCGCTGCCGTGCCCGCCGAGCAGCTCGTTGTGGCCGACGTCGGCCGGGACGGTCGACGTGTGCGGCGTCTCGCAGATCGTGCGCACGAGGAACTGCGGCAGGTCGCCGATGACGGGCAGCCGGCGGCCGTTGCAGGCGATGTTCGCGGGCGCGAACGCGATCCCGGTCGCCAGGCAGATCGTGCGCTGGTGCAGCCCGTCGCAGGAGTACTCGGGGTCGGCGCCGTCGAACGGGTCGGCGCCCGGCCGGCCGTCGAGCGGGCGCGGCTGGTCCTGCTTGTTCATCAGCAGCATCCCGGTGATCTTCGGCCAGCCGGCGTGGCTCGTCATCGCTCCCGCGGTCGGCGCGACGACGAGGAGGGCGAGCACGCTCGCGAGCGGCGCGATGAGGCGGCGGTCCATGCGCCTCTGATCGGCCGTCCAACAGCCGTCTACAGCGGCGGCCGCCCGGCGAGGACGATTGATCTACCGCGCGCCGAAGGCCCGGTAGGGCGAGCGCGACGGGCGAAACGGCGCGCCGCCCTTGTAGCGCGCCAGCGCGCGGTAGCGGCCGAGGCCGGGGAGCTTGACCGTGATCGCGAACGGCGCGCGGGCCGTGACCGACACCTGCTTGACGCGGCGATAGCGCCCGCCCGTGCGGCGCTCGAGGCTGAGGTACACGCGCCCGCCGACCGGCAGCTCGGTCGGCGCGAAGGAGAGCCTGCCCTGCAGCCGCACCCGCCGCCCGATCCGCGGGCGCGCCCGCAGCGCCAGCCGCGTCGCGATCGGCGTGAGCTGGCCGGGCAGGACCCGCTCGACCGCCACCGACTGGTCGGTGACGTTGCCGGCGTTGTCGCGCGCCCGGAACGTCAGCGTGTGCGGGCCCAGGCCGAGCCGCTCGCCGGCGCGAAACCAGGGGTCGAGGCTGAACGAGCCGCCCTTCGTCTTGACGACGCGCGCGCCGTCGGCCAGCAGCTCGATCGTGCTGATCCCGGCGCCGCCGGGGGTGTCGGCGGCGGCCGCCTTGAGCGACAGCAGGTCGGCGAAGCGCAGCCCGTTGGACGGGCGCTGGACCTGCAGCGCGGGTGCGTCGTGGTCGACGAGCCCGCCGCAGGACGGGTCGGGCGTGACGTTCGTGCCGTTGCGCAGCGCCTTCAGCGCCGCGTACGCGGGCTTGGCGACGCCGTCGGTGCGGATCAGCCCGAGGTGCGCGTTGTCCTGCGTGCTGCCCGGCCGGTCCTGCAGCGAGAACCACATCGTGACGGGCACGAACGGATCGGCGGCGAGGCAGCGATAGGCGTCGGTGAGGTTCTTCGCCTGGTCGGCCGGCGTCACGCCCTCGGGCTTCGTCCCCGCCTGGCTGCCGTCCTTGCAGGAGTTCGCCGCCGTCGAACCGGTGTTCCAGCCGAGCTCGGTCATCCAGATCGGCTTGGCGCCGTCGCCGTGCTGGGTCATGACGTAGTGGACCTCGCGATAGCCGGTGAAGGCGAAGCGCCCGACGCGGCCGTCGAGCTCGCGGTAGTAGAAGCCCGGCGGCGCGATGAGGCAGGCGGTGTCGGTGTGGACGCCGACGGCGTCGAAGGAGCCCTGGGCGCCGTTGTCGTAGAGCTCGGTGAGGAAGTCGCCGTCGTTGGCGACCATGCCGGTCGACACGACGATGGCGTTGGGGTTCTGCGCCTTGATCGCGGGATACGTCGCCTTCAGCAGCGCGGCGTAGGCCGGCGCGTTGGGGCCGTTCTCCCAGAAGAGGTTGTCGTCGGCCTCGTTCCAGATCTCCCATGCGGCGACGCCCGGCACCATCGCGACCGAATGGGCGGCGAACGCCGCGAAGTCCGCCGGGTTCTGCGGCGCGCCGATGATGCCGGCGCTGCCCGAGGCCCACTGCGGCGACGACGTCAGGACGACGAGCACCTTGATGCCGCGGGCCCGGTAGGACGCGACCTGGCCGGCGAAGGCCGCGAGCGAGCCGTCGTTGAACGCCCCCGGCGTGGGCTCGATGTCGTTCCAGCCGAGGAACAGGCGCACCCAGCCGACGCCGAGGTCGGCGGCCTTGTCGGGGCCGTTGACGGTCTGGCCGATCGCCTCGACGAACCCCGTCTCGGCGGCAGCCGCGGGCTGCGCGACGACGAGTCCCGCGAGGATCGCAAGCGCGCAGACCAACGACGCGACGGGACGAGCACCCACCGGGACGATGGTAGAGCGGGGCGGCGGCGGGCCTGGCCGGTTGATCGACCGGTTAGCCTCGAGGCCCGATGGACGCCGTCGTCTGCCTCGTCACCGCGCCGCCCGATCAGGCCGCCGCGATCGCGGATGCGCTCGTCGAGCGCGAGCTCGTCGCCTGCGTGAACGTCGTGCCGCTCGTGCACTCCGTCTACCGCTGGCAGGGCGCCGTCGCGCACGACGACGAGGCGCTGCTCGTCGTCAAGACGACGCGCGCCGCGGTCGCACGGCTCGCCGCGGCGCTCGAGACGCTGCACCCGTACGAGAACTTCGAGCTCGTGGCGCTCGACGTCGCCGACGGGGCGCCCGCCTACCTCGACTGGATCGCCGGATCCGTGCGGCTGCCCGGCTGAGTATTCTCCGCGGCGTGCTCCTCCTCGCCAGCCAGGCCCTGACCGACACGATCGGTCTCGTCTTCACCTACGGCGTCCTGATCCCCGCGATCATGACCGGCCTCATCGTCGTCGCGATCGTCACGGCGAAGGGCGAGAAGCGCGAGGACGAGAAGTACGCCGGGCGCTGGGGCACGAAGCGCACGCACAACGACGGCGACTGAACCCGCGGCGCCGCGGCGCGCTCAGGCAGGACGGCGCGTGGCGCGCAGCGCGCCGCCGCCGGCGTCCGCCGCGAGCTCGCCGTAGACCTGCGCCGTCTGCTCGGCGACGTCGGCCCAGTCGAAGCGCAGGACGTGGGCCGACGCCTCGGCGACGAGCCGGTCGCGCAGGCCGTCGTCGGTGAGCACGCGCTGCATCATCGCCGCGAGCGCCCGCGGGTCGCGGGAGCGGAAGCGCAGCCCGACGTCGGCGTTGGGGACGACCTCGCGCAGGCCGCCGGTGTCGGCGACGATGCAGGCGCAGCCGCTCGCCATCGCCTCGAGCGCGACGAGCCCGAACGGCTCGTAGATCGACGGCACGACGCAGAGGTCGGCGATCCGGTAGAGCGAGTGCAGGACGTCGTCGCCGATCCAGCCCATGAACGTCCCGTGGCGCATGAGCCCGAGCTTGCGCGCCTGCTGCTTGAGCTCGGCCTCGTGCGTCCCCGAGCCGGCGACGAGGAAGCGCACGCTGCCCGCGCGCCGGATGACCTGCGGCAGCGCGTCGAGCGCGAGCTGGAAGCCCTTCTCGTAGACGAGCCGGCCGACGAGCAGCACGAGCCGCTCGTCGGGCGCGGCGAAGCGGGCGCGCAGCTCGTCGAGGTCGCCGACCGGCTGCAGGTCGGCGGGATCGATGCCGTTCGGGATGACGGTGATCCGCCGCTCGTCGATGTCGTAGATGTCGGCGACGTGCCCGCGCATGTAGTGCGAGCACGTGATGACGCGCTCGGCGCGCCCGGCCATCCAGGTCTCGATCGCGTGGATGTACTTCTGCGGGTGCTTGGCGACCCAGCCCTGGTGGCGGCCGTACTCCGTCGCGTGGATCGTCGTGAGGTACGGGCAGCGCAGGCGCTCGGCAAGGCCCGCCGCGGCGCCCGCGACGAGCCAGTCGTGGCCGTGGACGACGTCGAAGCGCAGCCGCTTGCCGAGCTGGCGCCCGGCGGCGTGCATGTGCGCGTTCATGCCCTCGACCCAGGCGACGAACTCGTCGAGGTCCAGCGGCATGACGGGCTCGGCGAC
>DATJEE010000266.1:0-4132 GCA_035496995.1 Solirubrobacteraceae bacterium
GGTCGCCCGCTTCGAGCGCGACTGCGCGCCGCTGCCTGCGCCCGTGCGCGTCCGCTACCGCAGCACGATCCCGCGCGAGGTCGGGCTCGGCGGCTCGAGCGCGATCGTCATCGCGACGCTGCGCGCGCTGGCGCAGCTCACCGGCACGCAGATCGCCATCGAGCGCCTGCCGCACATCGCCCTCGCCTGCGAGACCGAGGAGCTCGGGATCGCCGCCGGCCTGCAGGATCGCGTCGTGCAGGCCTACGGCGGCCTCGTCTTCATGGACTTCGAGCGCGGCGTGAACGTGCCACTGGACGCAGCCCTGCTGCCGCCGCTGTTCGTCGCCTGGCACCCGAGCGCAGGCGGCGCGTCGGGAACCGCGCACGCTGATGTCCGCACGCGCTTCGACGTCGGCGAGCCGCGCGTCGTCGCCGCGATGGAAACGCTCGCCCGGCTCGCGCACGAGGCGCGCGCCGCGCTGGAGCAGAAAGACAGACCAGCGTTCGCCGCCGCACTCGACGCCGGCTACGACGTCCGCGCGAGCATCTTCGGTCTCGACCCGCGCCACACCGCGATGATCGCCGCCGCCCGCGAGCTCGGCCTCAGCGCGACGTACACCGGCTCCGGCGGCGCGATCGCCGGCATCGCGGCCGATCCGGAGCGCACCGCCGCGCTGCGGCGCCGGCTGCAGGCCGACGGCGTGCGCGTCGAAGCCGCGCTCGTCTGACGCGCTACACCCCGGCCCAGGCGCGCAGCTCGGGCAGGGGGTCGATCGGGTAGCCGCCCGGGACCCGCCAGCCGACGTCCCAGATCTCGAAGTGCAGGTGCGGCCCGTCGGCGTCGCCGGTCTGGCCGACGAGACAGAGCTGCTGCCCCGCCGTGACGGGGGCGCCCTGGACGACGGCAGTCGACCCGCGGATGCAGTGCGCGAAGAAGTAGTCGCGGCCGTCGATCGCGTCGAGCACGACGTACTCGCCCGCGCCGTGGGCCTGGTAGCTCGTGCTGCTCACGACGCCGGCGTAGGGCGCGACGACCGGCACCCCGGCGGCCGCGATGATGTCCTGCCCCTGGTGCAGGTGCCCGGGACGGCCGGCGCCGAAGCGGCCGCTGACGCCGCCGAAGTCGAACGCCCCGGCGACCGGGAACACACCCGGGCCGCCGGGCGACGGGGCCGGCGCGGGGAACGCGACGACCGGCGCGGGCGCGGGAACGGCGGGAACGCCGGGAACGGCCGGGGCGGGAGCAGCCGCCGGCGCCCGGTGCACGACGATCCGCGCGCGGCCGGGGTGTCGCGCGCTGCGCGCGAGCGTGTGACCGCGCGGGTCCTTCGCATGCAGGCGCACGACGTAGCGCCCGGCCCGCAGCGCGACGCCCGCGGGCCAGGCGACCGTCAGGCGCTGCCCGGGCTTGACCCACCCGAGCGCGATCCGCGCGACCGGCCGGCTGCCGGGCAGCCGCACGACGACGAGGCGCGCCCGCAGGCGCGAGATCCCGCGCTGGCGCAGGCGCACGCGGATCTGTGGCAGCGCCGCGCCGGCGACGACGTCGCGCGGGGCGATCGTCAGGCGGCTGGCGACGGGGCGCGCGTCGGGCCGGGGCAGCGCCGACCCGTAGGCGGCACCGCCGCTGCGCAACGGCGCGGGGGTGCCGCCGGCGGCCGCCGGTGCCACGGGGGCGAGGGCGAGACCGGCCGCGAGGACGACCAACGCGGCGGCGGCATGCAAGCGCATGGGAGGAGCGTCGGTCTTCGCTGGGAAAGGCTCAAGGCCTGCAACTTCGCCCTCACGGGCTCGCCGTGGCTCGTGCAAGCGGGAATACTGCCCGTGTGGCCGGCGGCCAGCATCCCGTGGAGATCATCCTCGCGCGCAGCCTCATGTCGAACCTCACGACGCCGGCGTTCCTCGTCGACCGCGGGGGCACGCTGGTGTTCTTCAACGAGGCGGCCGGGGAGCTGCTCGGGATGCGCTTCGAGGAGGCCGGCCCGCTGCCGGCCGAGGAGTGGGGGACGATGTTCATCCCGCGTGACGAGGCCGGCGCGCCGATCCCGGTCGCCGAGCTCCCGCTGACGATCGCGCTCGGCAGCGGCCAGCCCGCGCACGGGCGGCTGTGGCTGCACACGGCGGCCGGCGAGGACCGCCACATCGAGGCGCACGCGCTGCCGATCGTCGGCGCCGGCGGGATGGGCGGCGCGCTGGCGGTGTTCTGGGACGTGGTGGAGCCCGACTGATGCGCGTCAAGCTCTGGGGCACGCGCGGGTCGATCCCCTCGCCGGGCCCCGACACCGTCCGCTACGGCGGCAACACCTCCTGCGTCCAGGTGACGCTGTCGGACGGGACGCGCCTCGTCCTCGACGCCGGCAGCGGGATCCGCAACCTCAGGCTGGACTTCGCCGACGACGAGCCGCGGCGGCTGCACCTCCTGCTGACGCACCTGCACCTCGATCACATCCAGGGGCTGCTGTTCTTCTCGCCGCTCTTCGACGCGAGCATGGAGATCACGATCTGGGGCCCGGCGGCGCCGAACGGCTCGCTGCAGGACCGCATCGCGCGCTACCTCTCCGCACCGCTGACGCCCGTCGAGGTCCGCGAGCTTCCGTGCCAGCTCGACTTCCGCGACTGCCCGGGCTCGGAGTGGGACATCGGCCCGGCGCGTGTCCGCGCGGAGGCGGTCACGCACCGCGGCCCGACGCTCGGCTTCCGCATCACCGAGGGCGACACGTCGTTCTGCTACCTCCCCGACCACGAGCCCGCGCTCGCCGGCGCGCTCGAGCACCTCGACAGCGAGTGGCTCTCGGGCTACGCGCTGGCGCGCGACGCCGACCTGCTCCTGCACGACTGCCAGTACACCGATGCCGAGTACCCCGACCACTTCGGCTGGGGCCACTCGTCGCTCAGCGATGCGCTGACGTTCGCGCGCCGCTCACAGGCCCGCCGCACGCTGCTCGGACACCACGACCCCCGCCACGGCGACGACGAGCTCGACGCGCTCCTCGTGCACGCCCGCGAGCTCTGGGAGGCGAGCGGCGGCGCGCCCGCGACCGTCGAGCTGGCGACCGAGCTCAGCGAGATCTCGCTCAGCGCTCGAGCATCCGCGCCATGAGCTCGAGCGCGCCGGCCTTCGCCAGCGGCTCGTTGAGGTTGCCGCACTTCGGCGACTGAACGCAGGACGGGCAGCCGCGCTCGCACGGGCACTCGGCGATGAGCCGGTGGGCGTCGGCGACGAGCGTCTCGAAGCGCAGGAAGCCCTGGCGCGTGATGCCGACCCCGCCGGGGTGCCCGTCGTAGATGAAGATCGTCGGCGCGCCGGTCTGCGGATGGGCGTTCGTCGACAGGCCGCCGATGTCCCAGCGGTCACACATCGCCAGCAGCGGCAGCACGGCGATCTGCGCGTGCTCGGCGGCGTGCAGCGAGCCGAGCAGGACCTCGAGCGGGAAGTCGGCGGCGAGCAGGTCGTCGTCGAGTTCGAACCACAGCGCCTGCGTCTGGAACGTCGTCTCGGGCAGGTCGAGGCCCTGGAGGTCGACCATCGAGTGGTCGGAGAGCTTCTTGCGCTGGTAGGCGAGCACCTGCTCGGTCACGGCGACGCGGCCGAAGGAGAGCTGCACGCCGAGCGTCGAGCGGCGGTCCAGCAGCGCCTCGATCTCCGTCATCGTCTCCTTCTTGGGCTGCGTGTAGAAGTCGCCGTTGAACGGCTCGACGAGCGCGCGCTGCGTGTCGAGCTCGAGCGCCCGGACGATGTAGGAGCGCGCCTGGTGCAGGTAGACGGCGCCGTCGTGGACCGTCGTGTGCGCGCGCGCCGCCTCGACCGTCCCGAGCAGCTCGCCGGAGGACACGTCGACGATCGCGAACGAGTCCGGCGACGCCGAGCGCAGCGACACGCGCGCGGCGGGATAGTCCTCGGGATGGCGCAGGAGGTACTGCCCGCGGCGCTCGACGAGCTCGCCGGCGGCGACGAGCGCCTGGGCGTGGCCCTCCCAGCGCGGCCCGAGCGTCTCGGCGTCGCCAGCGCTCAGCGGGCCCTCGTGCGCGGCGCAGAGCAGGTGCGCGAGATGGATCTGCTCGTTCTCGTACTCGAGGATCGCCGCCTCGACGGCGCGGTCGAGGAACTCGTCGGGGTGGCGGCAGAAGAACTGGTCCAGCGCGTCCTCGCC
>DATJEE010000267.1:0-8183 GCA_035496995.1 Solirubrobacteraceae bacterium
ACGCCGGAGACGAGCGCGCCCGCCGCGCCCGCGCCCGACGCCGCGCCGCGGCCGCCGCGCCGCGCTCGGGTGCGCAGGCCGGTGGTCGACGATGCCGCCGCCGTCGAGGCGATCGCCGGTGCCGCCGCGGCGCTCGCCGCGGCCCGCGACACGACAAAGCCTGCGCCGGCCGAAGCGGCTCAGGCGATCGCGCCGGCGGACGAGCCGGCCGCGGCGCCCAAGCGCCGGCGTGCGCCTACGCGCACGACAGCTGCGAAGACGCCTGCGAAGACGCCTGCGAAGTCGGCCGCGAAGACGCCTGCGAGGTCGGCTGCGAAGTCGGTCGCGGAGGCCGGCGCGGATGACGAGGCGCCGGCGCCCAAGCGCCGGCGTGCCCCCGTGCGCCGTACGGTCGCCAAGCCCGCCGACGGCGACGAGAAGCCGGCCGGCGGCGACGAGAAGCCGGCCGACACCCCGGCCGACGGCGTCGAGTCCGCCGCGTAGACGAGCTCAGCTCGGTGCGCCGGCGCAGTTTCGGCGCCTACGACATCGATAAGGGTGTGCCCGGACCCGCGACACGTGCGGGCGAGCCCGGCTGACCGCGAGATCGGCGAGTTCGTCGGGGGGTCTGGCGGAAACCGACAACCCACGTGTCGCAATCCGCCACACCCCGCCGCCGCGGCGATCGCGGTCCGTCAGCGACGCAGCACGAGCGCCAGCCCGGCGGTCAGCGCGAGGCCGAGGGCGCCGATCGCGAACGCGACGACGAGCACCTCGACGACGCGCACCGAGGCGATCGTCGCCTCCGGATCGCGGACGACGACCGCGAATGACGCGAGCGCGGCCGCGCCGGTCAGCGCGCCCGCCGGCCCGGCGAGCACGCGCCACGGCAGCGGCGCCGGCTCGGCGGCCGGCTCGCGCGTCTCGAGGGCGGCGAGCACGGCTGTGCCGAGCAGCGTGAACGTCGCGGCGACGAGGTAGCCGCCGAGGACGTCGCTGGGGAGGTGCCAGCCGCCGGAGACGAGCGAGTAGCCGATGCCGATGGCGTACGCGGCGCCGGCGAGCGCCGCGAGCGGGCGCAGGCGCGGCCCGGCGACGAGGACGAGGCACAGGGCGAGCGACATCGCAGCCGTCGAGTGCCCGCTCGGCCAGGAGCCCGGGTAGTGGCGGGCGATGCCGTCCACGTCGATGATGCGCGGGTCGGTGAGGGCGGGCTTGAGCAGCTGCGTGCAGGCGTTCGCCGAGATGAGGATGAGCGGCACCGTCGCGGCCATGAGCCAGCGCCGGCGCAGCAGGGCGATCGCGACGAGCAGCAGGCCGCCGAGCACGAACGGCAGCGGGTTGGCGAGGACGGCGATGCCGGCGGTCGTCGGCGTCAGCGGCGGGCGCAGGACGCCGGCGAACGCCTGCAGCGCGCGGGCGTCGAACTCGCGCCCGCCCGGCAGGTGGAACGCCGCGAGCCAGACCGTCGCCGCGGCGCACGCGCAGAGCGCGGCGAGGGCGAGCAGGAAGAGCGGGCGCCGGGACATCGATCCAGCGTAGAGACCGCCGTTTTCGCGCAGTTCAAGCGCCGAGGTGGACCTCGCCGGCGTCCAGCGCCGCGCGCGTGCCGTCGCGCAGGTCGACGAGGAGCCGGCCCCCCGCGTCGACGCCCGCCGCGACGCCCGCGCCGTGCTGCCAGCGCACGTCGCGCCCGAGCAGGGCGTCGCGCGCGCGGAAGGCGTCCAGCAGCGCCTCGGGGTCCTCGGCGAGCCGGCTGCCGAGCGCACCCAGCAGCGCGGCGAGGACCGGCTCGATCGCGCGCGGCTCGAGGCCGAGCGTCGCCGCGCGGCCGCGCAGCTCCACGGGCAGATCGTCCTCGCGGACGGCGACGTTCAGCCCGATCCCGAGCACGGCCCAGCCCTCCTGCGGGCGGCCTTCCACGAGGATGCCGGCGACCTTGCCGCCGCCGAGCAGCACGTCGTTGGGCCACTTGATCGCCGCCTCCGCGCCCGCGACGTCGGCGACGGCGACGGCTGCGGCGAGCGGCAGGACCGCCGGCCAGTCGCGCAGGACGAGCGAGAGCAGCAGCGCGCGGCCGGCGGGCGCGGTCCACGTGCGGCCCTGGCGGCCGCGGCCCGCCCGCTGCTCGGAGGCCGTGACGAGCGTCCCGTGCGGGGCGCCGGCCGCGGCGAGCGCCTTCGCGCGGTCGTTCGTGGAGTCCGTGACGCGCAGGTGCAGCCGCGGCGTCCCGAGCCGCGGGCTCACGGCTCGGCCGGCGCGACGAGGACCTCGCCGTCGAGGGCGAGCCCGAGCTCCGCCAGCGCCGACCCGCGGTTGACGGCGAGCGCGAGCGTCCGGTAGCCGTCCTCGTAGAGCAGCAGGGCGCCGGCGGGCACGTCGGCGAACGTCGTGGCGTAGAGCGCCGGGCGGCCGTTGACCGTCACCGCATGGCCGAGGCGCAGCCCGCTGCCGGCCAGCTGCGCGTGCTCGGCGTCGAGCACGACGTTGCCGTAGCGGTCGGCCTGCAGGACGTGGGCGAGCAGCCCGTCGCCGGTCGGGCGCGCGCGCGGGAGCTCGAGCGCCACGAGCTCGTCGGGGTCCAGCGGCTCGCCCGTGGCCGCCAGCGGCGTGCCGGCGGCGAGGCCCGCGGCGACAGGCGCGAAGACGTCGCGGCCGTGAAAGGACGCCGACACGGGCTCCAGCCGCAGCGGCGAGCGGCCGACGTCGACCGCCTCGACGACCCCGCCGAAGCGCGCGGCGGCGGGCATCAGCAGCCCGTTGTCGGGACCGACGAGGAGGCGGTCCTCCTCGGCGCAGCGCAGCGCGACGGCCCGGCGCTGCGCCCCGACCTCGGGGTCGACGATCGCCAGGTGCACGCCGGCGGGCATGTACGGCAGGGCGCGGCGCAGGACCAGCGCGCCGGAGCGGATGTCGTGCCGGGCGATGCCGTGCGTGACGTCGATGACCCGGGCCGCCGGCGCGATCCGGGCGATCACGCCGTGGCAGACGCCGACGAAGTCGTCGTCGAGCCCATAGTCGCTGAGGAACGTCACGTCCGTCATGCGCGGGCCGAGTCTAGGTGCGCCATCCGGAGGACGAGGCGGCGACGGCAGGACGACGTGGGGCACCTGCCGGGGGCGCGCGCGGTACATTGCGCCGAGGGCGGGGGAGAGACAGACCGCTCGCTATCGTGATTCATCGACGCGGACGAGGTGACCAGTGGTAACTCCGACGTACTTTCTCTTGGCGTTTCTGGCTTTTGTAGCAATGCTCGTGGTGATCGGAGCCATGGTGCTCGGTCCCGACAGCGGGCACTTCGCGAGCCTCGCGCACTAGCGGATCCGGCCGGCCGGATCCGCTGAGCTTCAGGAAGCGTCCGCGACGAGTGCGGCCAGCAGCCCGTCGGGGGTGTGCTGGTCCGCCTCGACGTGGGGCTCGAGCCCGTACTCGCGCAGCGCGGTGCTCGTGATCGGGCCGATCGAGACCAGGCGCGTCTCGGCGCGCGGAGTGCCGGCGGCCTCGAGGAAGTAGCGCACGGCCGAGGCCGACGTGAAGGTCACGTAGTCGGCGGCGTTCGCGGCCGCGTGCGCCGCCGCGTCCAACGGCTCGGCGACCGTGCGATAGAGGGCGAGGATCTCGACCTCGGCGCCGCGCTCGCGCAGGGCGTCGGGAAGGACGTCGCGCGCCGTCTCGGCGCGGGCGATGAGCGCGCGCCGCACCGGGCGCTCGGCGAGCGTCTCGACGAGCGACTCCGCGACCGCCCGCGGCGGCACGATGTCGGCCTCGATCCCGCCCGCGCGCAGCGCGTCGGCGGTCCCGGGCCCGATCGCGGCGATCGCGGGACCGGTCAGCGCGCGGGCGTCGCGGACGAGCTCGAGCAGCCGGCGCGCGCCGTTGGGGCTCGTGACGCAGAGCAGGTCGAAGCCCGCGAGGTCCGGCAGCTCGGCGTCCAGCGGCTCGATGCGGATCGCCGGCGCCTCGACGACGTGCGCGCCGAGCGCCCGCAGCCTGGCCGCGAGCGGGCTCGCCTGCGCCCGCGCGCGCGTCACGGCGACGCTGCGCCCGGCGAGCGGGCCGGCGGCGAACCAGGCGAGCTCCTCGCGCAGCCCCGCGACCGCCCCGACGACGGTGATCGCCGGCGCGCGCACGCCCGCCGCCGCGGCGAGCGCCGCGATGTCGTCCAGCGTCCCGGCGACGGTGCGCTGGTCGGGAAAGGTGCCGCGCTGGATGACGGCGACGGGCTCGCTCGCCGGGCGCCCGCCGGCGACGAGCTGCGACGCGATCCGGTCGAGGCTGCGCACGCCCATGTAGAAGACGAGCGTCCCCGGGAAGGCGGCGAGCGCCGGCCAGTCGATCATCGTGTCGGGCTTCGCCGGATCCTCGTGGCCGGTGACGAAGGCGACCGCGGCCGACAGCCCGCGCTGCGTCACGGGAATCCCGGCGTAGGCAGACGCCGCGACGCCCGCCGTCACGCCCGGCACGACCTCGAAGTCCAGCCCCTCGGCGCGCAGCAGCTGCGCCTCCTCGCCGCCGCGCCCGAAGACGAACGGGTCGCCGCCCTTCAGCCGCACGACCTCGCGCCCGGCGCGGGCGTGCTCGAGCAGGAGGTCGTTCGTCGCCGCCTGCGGCACCTGCCTGCCGCCGCCCTTCTTGCCGACGTCGATGAGCAGCGCGTCCGCGCGTGCGCCGTCCAGCGCGCCGTCGGGGATCAGCTGGTCGTAGAGGATGACCTCGGCCCGCGCGATGAGCTCGAGCGAGCGGGCGGTCATGAGGCCCGCGTCGCCGGGGCCCGCGCCGACGAGGTACGTCGTCACGCCGCGAGCTCCTCGGCGCGGCGCAGCAGGTCGGCCGCGCCGGCGGCGAGCAGCCGCTCGGCGGCGAGCTCGCCGGCCGCCTCGGGCGTGGCGGCGGGCGGTGTCTCGTCGGTCAGCCAGGCCGAGCCGTCGGGCAGGCCGACGAACGTCCGCAGGACGATGCCCTCGCCGCCGACCGTGGCGTGGGCGCCCAGCGGCGTGTTGCAGCTCGCGTCCAGGCGCCCGACGAGCGCGCGCTCGGCGCTCAGCGCGGCCCACGTCGCGGCGTCGGTGATCGCGCGGGCGGCGGCGCCGGCGCGCTCGTCGCCGGCCCGGCCCTCGAGCGCGAGCGTGCCCTGCCCCGGCGCCGGGACGAGCTGCGCCAGCAGGCAGCCGATCGCCGCCTCGCGGCCAAGGCGCCGCAGGCCGGCCGCCGCGAGCACGAGCGCGTCGAGGTCGCCCTCCTCCAGCAGCCGCAGGCGCGTGTCGACGTTGCCGCGGATCTCGACGACCTCGAGGTCCTCGCGCAGGGCGCGCAGCTGGGCGGCGCGGCGCAGGCTCGCCGTCCCGACGCGCGCGCCGGGCCGCAGTTCGTCGAGCGACGCCGCGCCGACGAGGGCATCCAACGGGTCGCTGCGCGGCGGCGCGCCGACGAGCTCCAGGCCCGCGGGCAGGACGCTCGGGACGTCCTTGGCGCTGTGGACGACGAGGTCGATCTCGCCCGCGAGCAGCGCGAGCTCGAGCTCCTTGACCCACTTCTCCTTGTCGCTCGCGGCGCGGTCGCGGTCCCCGCTCGTCGTGATCGTGACGAGCGCGGCGCCGTCACCGAGCAGCGCTGCGACGGTGCCCGCCTGCGTCAGCGCCAGCGCGCTCCCGCGCGTTCCGACCCGCATCAGCGGTCCGGGCTCCTAGGTTCCGCGGGCGCGCCGCGGCAGCGGGCGCACGTTGGCCCGGCCGTCGGGGCCGGCCTCGTCGGCGGGCTCGGCGTCGGGCGCGCCCTCGAGGCCGAAGAGCTCGCGCATGATCTGCAGGCGCCCGTGGCTGCGCGCGTCGCCGAGCGTGCGCAGGTGCAGCGTCGGCTCGTGCAGGACGCGGTTCATGACCGAGCGCGCGACGGCCTCGATGCGCGCGCGGTCGCGCTCGGAGGTCTGCTCCCAGCGCTCCTCGTTCTCCGCGAGCACCTGCTCGACGATCGCGTCGCCATACTCGCGCAGCGCCCGGATCGTCGGCTGGACGGCGAGCGAGCCGAGCCAGCTCGCGAAGCGCTCGATCTCCTCCTCGACGATCTCCTCGGCGCGGCGGGCCTCGGCCTCGCGCGTGGAGATCGTGTGCGCGACGGCGGCCTGGAGGTCGTCCATGTCGTAGAGCTCGACGCCCGGGATGTCGGCGCAGGCGGGGTCGATGTCGCGCGGCACGGCGATGTCGACGAGCAGCAGCGGGCGGTGGTCGCGGTCGCGCATGACGGCCTCGAGGTCGTCGACCCCGAGGATCGGATGCGGCGAGGCCGTGGAGGCGACGACGACGTCGGCGCTCACGAGCTGGGTCGGCAGCTGCTCCAGCGCGACGACGCCGCCGCCGAAGCGGTCGGCCATCGCGCGGGCGCGATCGGCGTGGCGGTTGGCGACGAACATCGTCTGCACGCCGCGGTCGGCGAGCGCGCGGGCCGTCAGCTCGCTCGTCTCGCCCGCGCCGATGATCACGACGTGGCGCTCGCTGACGTCGCCGAGGGCGCGCATCGCGAGGTCGACCGCCACCGAGGAGATCGAGGCGCGGCCGAGGCCGATCGAGGTCTCGCTGCGCACGCGCTTGCCGGCCTGCAGGGCGGCGGTGAACAGGCGGTTCGTCAACGGGCCGGTCGTGCCGGCGGCGAGCGCCTCCTCGTAGGAGCGCTTGACCTGGCCCTGGATCTCCGCCTCGCCGACGATCATCGACTCCAGGCCGGCGGTCACGCGGAAGAGCTGGCGCGCGGCGTCGCAGTTGCGCGGCGAGTAGATGCGCTCGGCGAGCTCCGTCGGGCGCACGTGGGCGCGCTGGGAGAGGACGCCGAGCACGGCGCTCTCGGCCGCCACCGGATCGCCGACGACGAGCGTCAGCTCCGTGCGGTTGCAGGTCGAGATGACGACGGCCTCGTGGACGTCGGGGTGCGCGGCGACCTCGTGGAGGAAGCCGCGGACCGCGCTCTGCGTCAGCGCGAGGCGCTCGCGCAGGTCGACCGACGCGGTCTTGTGCGAGATGCCGAGCGTGATGAGCTCGTGCTCGCTCATGCGACCGGTGCCTTCTCGCACGCGGGCGCGGCGGCGGCCGCGGTGTCGCGGGCCTCGACGATGTCGGCGATCTCGACGACCTCGCGCTCGATGCGGCTGAGCTTCGAGGCCATGATCGCCAGGTACGTCAGGACGAGCAGGACGAACACGACGTACGCGGCCGCGACGTAGCGATCTCCGCCGGCGAGCGCGATCACGGTCATGGCAGCTGAGGCGCGGCGCTGCGGGCGGGCGCCGCGAAGTCGTCATCGCCGGCGAGCCGCCGGCGCAGGGAGCGCAGCTTGGAGGTCGCGTTCTTGGAGGCCAGCTCGTACGTACAGAGCGTCGTGTACAGCAGCGCGACCCCGGCCAGCGAGACGAGGAACGTCAGCGTCACGCTCGCGGGCCCGCTCGTGGTCATCGTGCCCGCCTGCGGGTGGGTGAGGTTCTGCGCCATGCGCACGGCGCCGAAGCACAGCGGGACGAACGCGCCCGCCATGATCGCGAACACCGACGCGTAGCGCGATTGGCGCTCGGGGTCCTCGATCGAGAAGCGCAGCGGCCAGTACGTGACATAGAGCAGGAAGATGATGAGGAAGACGACGAGCATCGGCTCGTCCCAGACCCACCAGTGCCCCCAGGACGCCCGCGCCCAGATCGAGCCCGTCAGCAGCACCCCGACGGCGAGCACGACCGACAGGTGGATCGTGACGTAGGAGCGCAGGTCCCAGCGACGCTCGCCGCTGCGCAGATGCAGCACGGCGAAGACGCCGCCGGCGATGAAGCCGCACAGCGCCACGATCGCCATCGGCACGTGGATGTAGAAGATCTTCTGGATGATCCCCTGGTCGGCGTCTGTCGGCGCGTAGAAGAAGACGAGGGCGACCGCGCTCGTCAAGGTGACGACCGTGGCGATCGAGAGGGGGCGCAGGCCCCTGCCGTAGACGATGGGTCAGTCCTCCAGGAGGAAGTCGAAGACTGCGTACGCGATCAGCGCGAACACCAGATCATAGAGCGCGAGGACGGCCAGCCAGTCACCCGGGAGCGCCTGCGCGCCGCCCTGTTGTAGCAGCGGAGTCGTGGCCCGTGCGGAGGCCAGCACGACCGGCACGAGCAGCGGCAGCGCGAGCAGCGGGCCGATGAGGTCGCGCGCGCGCGTCTGGATCGCCAGCGCGGCGACGAGCGT
>DATJEE010000268.1:0-3827 GCA_035496995.1 Solirubrobacteraceae bacterium
GAGGTCCAGGCCGGCGCCCATCGGGCGCGTGCGGGGGTCGTGGAAGTAGCCGCTGCGGTGGCCGCCGTGGGCGCCGTGGTAGCGGGCGGGGACGAGCTTCTCGACGGGCTGGCCGATGAGCTCGTCGCGGGCGTAGCCGAAGAGCTTCTCCGTCTGGGCGTTGACGAGGATGATCGCGCCGTCGGGGCCGATGCCGACGATCGCGTCGGGGGCGGACTCCAGGAGCTGGCGGAAGAGCTCGGCCGAGCTCAGCGCCGCCTTGAAATCCGAGTCCGAGGTGCTGGCGGTGGCTCCCATCCACATCGTTCATCGACTGAGGCCGACCAACCTGAAGTCGGATATCCGTCCAGGAATGCGCTGCTCAGGTCTCGAGGATGAGCGTCACGGGCCCGTCGTTGACGAGTTCGACCTCCATGTGCGCGCCGAAGACCCCGCCCGCCGCGCCGAGCTCGGCGCGGAAGCGCTCGTACAGCGGCTCGGCGACGGCGCCGGGCGCGGCCGCGACGTACGACGGGCGGTTGCCCCTGCGCGTGTCGCCGTAGAGCGTGAACTGGCTCACGCAGAGCGCCGCGCGGTCGCCGAGCGGCTCGTTCATCCGCCCCTCGGCGTCGGCGAAGATCCGCAGCGCGCGGACCTTCGCGGCGAGCTTGACGGCGGCCGCCTCGTCGTCGTCGTGCGTCACGCCGAGCAGGACGAGCAGCCCCGGCCCGATCTCCGCCACGACCGCGCCGTCCACGCGCACCGCGGCACGCGAGACGCGCTGGACGACCGCCCGCACCGCGGCTTACCCGAAGAAGACCTCGGCCGTCGCGAAGAGGTCCGGGTCGAGCAGCTTGGGCTCGCGCAGCGCCTCCTCGAGCGGGACCATCTCGATCGCCGTGCCCTTCAGCGCGGTCATCATGCCGAACTGCCCGCTGGAGGCCGCGTCGATCGCGGCGACGCCGAAGCGCGAGCCCAGCACGCGGTCGAATGCCACCGGCGTCCCGCCGCGCTGGATGTGGCCGAGGACCGTCGCGCGGCTCTCGAAGCCCGTGCGCTGCTCGATCTCCTTCTCGAGCTCGAAGGCGATGCCGCCGAGGCGCGCGTGGCCGAAGGAGTCGACGGTGTCGGCCGCGGTGGCCGCGTCGCCGCCGTCGGCGCGCGTCGCGCCCTCGGCGACGACGACGATCGAGAAGTTCTTGCCGGTCGTCTCGTGGCGGTGCGTCAGGTGGTTGCAGACGTCCGCGATGTCGAACGGCCGCTCGGGCACGAGGATGACGTCGGCGCCGCCCGCCAGGCCGGCGTAGCACGCGATCCAGCCCGCGTCGCGCCCCATGACCTCGCAGACGATGACGCGGTCGTGCGACTCGGCCGTCGAGTGCAGCCGGTCGATCGCCTCGGTCGCGATCTGCACGGCGGTCTGGAAGCCGAACGTGAAGTCCGTCGCGTTGAGGTCGTTGTCGATCGTCTTGGGGACGCCGACGGTCGGGAACCCCGCGGCGTTGAGCTTGCGCGCCACGCCGAGCGTGTCGTCGCCGCCGATCGGGATGAGCACGTCGATGCCGCGCTCCTTCAGCGACGCCAGCACGCGCGCCTCGCCGTTCTCCGTCTTGTAGACGTTCGTCCGCGAGGTGCCGAGGATCGTGCCGCCCCTGTGCAGGATGCCGCTCGTGTTCTCGCGCGTGAGCTCGATCGCGTCGTTGTCGAGCACGCCCTTCCAGCCGCGCCGGAAGCCGTACAGCTCGTGGCCGTAGGTGTCGATCCCCTTGCGGACGATTCCGCGGATGACGGGGTTGAGGCCGGGGCAGTCGCCGCCGCCTGTCAGAAGTCCGATTCGTGCCATAGGCGCGCCATCGTATGCGCCGGTGCCCGGCGCCCGCCCTGCGGTGCGTCAGGCGTCGCGCAGCTGCGCCGCGGCCTGCTCGGGCGCGACGACGTTGAGCTCGACGCCGGTCCCGAGCTCGAGGCCGGCGCGCGGCGTGAGGCGCGGGACGACGTCGATCCGCCAGCAGAAGCGCTCGGCGTCGCGCGGGGCCGTGCGGACCCAGAGGTTCAGCGGCGGGCTCGCGCCGAAGCGCCGGCGCAGCCGCGAGAGGCCGTCGTGCAGGAGCGCGGCGCCGGTCGGGCCATCGTCCTCGAAGCGCTCGCGGCGCCGGCGCGGGACGAGCATGAGCGCGTACGGCGAGCGCGAGGCGTACGGGCACAGCAGCACCGCCTCGTCGTCGATCGCGACGATCCGGACGCGCCGGCGGACCTCCTCCTGGACGAGGTCCTCGAGCAGGTTGGCGCCCATCGTCCGGGCGGCGTGCGCGCTGAAGCGCTCGCGCTCGCGGGCGACCGCCGCCGGCACGAAGTCCAGCGCGAAGAGCTGCGCGTGCGTGTGCGGGAGCGTCGCGCCGGCCTCGACGCGCTCGTTGACGACGAGGTGCGGGTAGGCGGCGCTCTGCGCGCGCATGCGCTCGCGCCAGACCTCCATGCACGCCATCACCTGATCGACCGGCAGCTCGGCGAGCGAGGTCACCGCCTGCGGGCTGTTGACGATGACCTCGTGGCGGCCGCGGGCGGGCAGCGCCGTGAAGAGGTCCGCGACCGCGTCGCGCTCCGGGGTCGGAGCGTCCTCGCACAGCGCCGCGAAGGCGTTGGGCACGACGCGCACGGTCCACGCGGGTCCGTCGGCGTCCCCACCACCGGGCCGGACGGCGCATAGCTCGGGCGGCGTGCGGTCCTCGTGGCCCGCGGCGAACGGGTCGTGCTCCGGGTCGATCGGGGCGGCGGGCGCGACGTCCAAGCCGGCCGCGGGCCGCGCCGCGCGACCAGGCGCGACGATGACGCGCAGCCCGCTCAGCGGGTCGATGCGGATCTCAGGTGCGGGCGTAGCGATCGATGGCCTGTGCGAGCTTGGCCTGCGTCGGGAACACGCCCTGGTGGACGAGCACGAGCTTGCCGCGCGCGTCGTAGAAGGCCGTCGTCGGCAGGCCCTGCGCCTTGAAGCGGGCGAAGAGGTTGCTGCGCGGATCCTCGAAGGACGGGTAGGGCATCGGGAACTGCCGGGCGCGCTCGCGCGCCGCCGAGCGCGCGTCGTTGACGTTGATGCCGAGGAAGGCGACGGTCGCTCCGCGAGCGTTGGCCTCGCGCTGGAGGAACGGCAGCTCGAAGCGGCAGGGCTCACACCACGAGGCCCACATGTTCACGACGACCGGGTGGCCGCGCAGCGCGCGCAGCTGCGCGTCGAAGGCCTTCGCGCCGCCATCGGCGAGCTCGTTGACGCGCTTGCGCAGCGCCGCGAGCTCCGGCGGCGCCCCGGCGATCGGCCCGGAGACCTCGGCGAGCGTGAGCGGCGCCCCGGCCTTCTTCGGCGCGCGATCGCTGTTCTTCGCCTGGATCGCGCCGATCACGATCGCGGCGGTGAGACCGAGGGCGAGGATCGCGTAGACCGCCTTGCGCATGACGACAGCGTTGCAGAACGCCCACTTCACATGCCGCATCTGCACCGTTCGCTATCCTCTGTTAAGCGCGGGTAAGGGCCCGTCTCCGACGGAGGCGCCTCACCCCGCCCACCGGGCATCCGCCTGGTGTCTGGATCGCGTCGCGTCGATGAGCACGCGCTCCGCCTCACGTACGAGCAGGAAGCCGATCTTGGCTGATCCCACGTCAGTGGCCGTCATGGCCATGTCCGTTCCCACACCCGAGGACATCGCTCGCGCTGAGAAGTTCACGCGCGAAGCGTTCGTGCACGCCGGGGAGACCCCCGAGGCGGCGCTCGCCCCTGGGACGGCGCGGCGCCGCGCGCTCGACGCCGCGCTGCAGGAGATCGCCGCGAAGGCGAAGGTGCCGTCACCGGAATGGCG
>DATJEE010000269.1:0-2113 GCA_035496995.1 Solirubrobacteraceae bacterium
CCGACGGCGCCCGCGAAGCCGCACAGGATCACGAGCGTCAGCAGTGCGGATCCGCCGGCGAGCCGCCAGCGGATGGGCATCTGCCTAGGCGCGAAGAACGTAGCCTGCGCCGCGGATCGTATGGAGGAGACGCGGCTCATCACCGGCTTCAAGCTTCCTTCTCAGGTTGGACACGAACACCTCGATGGTGTTCGTCGTGGCGAACGGATCGTAGCCCCAGACCTCCTCGAGCAGTCGCTGCCTGGGCACGACGATGCGCTCGTTGCGCATGAGGTACTCCAGCAGCTCGAACTCGCGCTGCGTCAGCTCGATCTGGCGGGTGTCGCGCCGCACCTCGTGCGTGTCGGGGTTGAGCTGGAGGTCGCCGACGACGAGCGACGCGCTGCCGCGCGGCGGGCGCCGGCGCAGGAGCGCGCGCAGGCGCGCGAGCAGCTCCTGGCGCTCGAACGGCTTGACGAGGTAGTCGTCGGCGCCGGCGTCGAGGCCCTCGACGCGCGACTCGACGGCATCGCGCGCGGTGAGCATGAGGATCGGGACGTCGCCGCCCGAGCGCAGACTGCGTGCGACGTCGATGCCGTCCATCTTCGGGAGGCCGAGGTCGAGGACGACGAGGTCGGGGCTGAACTCGTGGGCGTCGGCGAGCGCCGCCTCGCCGTCGTAGCTCGCCCGCGCCTCGTAGCCCTCCATGCGCAGCGAGCGCAGGAGCACTTGAGCGATCTCGTGGTCGTCTTCGACGACGAGGACGCGGGGCGGGCGGTCTGTCATGGCCTATCCAGGGTAGGGCCACGGCTCAACACCGGCTTAACCGCCGCTAAGCGGACCGCTTCTGCAACCGGCCGCCCGTCCGGGCGAGCAGGAGGGCGCAGGGCCCCGTCGAAGGTCAACGGCGGCCACCATGGCGACCGCCCGCAAGCCCGCATCGCGCCGCCCGCCGGCGAAGAAGCCCACGAAGCCGCGCGCCCGCGCGCAGCGATCGTCGCTGCACGCGATGCGCGTGCCGCTGCTCGAGCAGCGCCATCTCGACCTCATCGGCCTCGGGCTCGTCTCGCTCGGCGTCTTCCTCGCCTTCCCGATCTACCTCGGCTGGGACGGCGGCGCCGCCGGCCACGCCGCGACGCGCGGCGTCGCCTACCTCGTCGGCCAGGTCGGCTACGGGGTGCCGGCCGCGGTCGTCTGCGCCGGGGCGATCCTCGTGCTGCGCCCGGTCCTGCCCGCGGTGCGGCCGTTTCGCGCGGGCGCGCTGTGCCTCTTCGCCGCCCTGACGCTCGCGCTCGCCGCCGGGACGTTCGGGCTCGGCCCGCCCGGCCACCGCGTCGGGTACTGGAACGCACCGTTCTTCGAGGCCCGCGGCGGCATCGCCGGCGACGCCCTGCTGTACGCCGTCGCGACGGCCTTCTCGACGATCGGGGCGCATATCCTCGCGGTCTTCCTGTTCGTCGCCGGGGTCCTGCTGCTGACGGGCGCAACGGTCTCCGGCGTGCTGCGCGCGACCGGCTCGACGCTCGCCGACACGACGCGCGTGCTGAGCCGCGCCGTCCCCGCCCGGCCGGTACGCGCTCCGCGCGAGCCGGTCGGCGCCCGCGAAGCGCCGCCGGCGCCGGCGCCGCGCGCGCGCCGCGAGCCCGTGCGCCCGCCGGAGCCCGACGAGGGCGAGGTCGTCGTGCGCGCGACGCACGTCGAGGCGCCGTCGCTCGACGGCGCGACGCGCTACCCCGACCTGTTCGGCGAGGCGATCGACGAGGCCGACCTCGTGCTCGACGACGACCTCGACGACGCCCACGTCGCCGGTGACGTCCCGGCACCCGCGCTCGAGGCCGACGACGACGTCCCCGAGCCCGACGCGACCGCCGTCCTCGAGCGCGTCCAGCGCGCGCTGAAGCCCAGCGACCTCACACCGCAGGGACGCCTGCGCGGGACGGTCACCGACGATCCCGGTTTCCACTGGCAGCTGCCGAGCCACAAGCTCCTGCGCCGCTCGACCGCCGAGCAGACGCGCCCGGACACCGCCGGCCAGGAGAAGACGGCGGCGCGGCTCGTCGAGGCGCTCGGCCACTTCGGCGTCGAGGCGACGATCGTCGGGACGGTCGCGGGCCCGCACATCACGCGCTTCGAG
>DATJEE010000270.1:0-2136 GCA_035496995.1 Solirubrobacteraceae bacterium
CAGGAACGCGCCCTCGCCGCGGTCGATCGTCAGCGCGTTGTAGATCTCGGGAAGCTCGCCGTTGGGGAAGGTCGCCTCGATGACGACGCCCTGGATCTCCTCGATCCGGCCGGTATTCGTCTTGGTCTCTGTTGTGGCCACTGGGTTTCTCCTTACGTGAGCGACTCGGCGCCCGCGACGACTTCCATGATTTCCTGGGTGATCTCGGCCTGACGGGCGCGGTTCATCTCCAGCGTGAGGTCTTCGATGAGCTCGCCGGCGTTCTCCGACGCGTTGCGCATCGCCGTCATGCGGGCGCCGTGCTCGGAGGCGGTGGACTCCAGCAGCGCGCGGTACACGGAGATCTCGACGTAGTCGGGGACGAGGCGGGCGAGGATCTCCTTCGGATCGGGCTCGTAGTCGACGAGCGCGCGCTGGCCCGGCTTGGCCTCGGCCGCGTCGTCGTCCTCGCCGCCCTCGAGGATCGTCGCCTGCTGCAGCGGCAGCAGCGTCTCGCGGCGCACCTCCTGCGTCAGCGGCGAGATGTAGCCGTTGTAGAAGATCTCGACGCGGTCGGCCCGGCCGTCGACGTACGCGGCGACGAGGTCCTCGGCGATCGTCCGCGCGTCGGCGTAGGCGGGACGGTCGGTGAAGCCGACGTAGCGGCCGACCGGGTCCTTGCCGCGGAACGTCAGTGTCGACACGCCGCGGCGGCCGGCGGCGCTGTAGAGCACCTTGCGCCCGGCGGCCTCGTGCTCGCGCGCCGCGCGCAGCCCGGCGCGCACGATCTGCGAGTTGAACGCCCCCGCGAGGCCGCGGTCGCCGGTGACGAGCAGCAGCGCGACGGTGTTCTCGCTGTCGTGCTCGGAGAGGATCGGCAGGCCCGCGATCTCCGACGGGCCGGCGGCCTCGGCGGCCTGGCGCGTCATGCGCCGGATCGCGCCGGCGTATGGGCGCAGCGCGGCGATGCGCTGCTCCGCACGGCGCAGGCGCGCCGCCGCGACCATCTCCATGGCCCGGGTGATCTTCTGGATGTTCTTGACCGACCCGATGCGGGTCTTGACGTCGCGCTGCGTGGCACTCATCGCGAGGGCTTACCTTCCGGATTCGCAGCAGCGTGCGTCGAGCAATGACTCGTTGTCACGCCGGTGCCGCCTCCATCTCGGGCTCGTCGGCCGTCTCCTCCTGCTTGGCCGCGGGGGCCTCGTCGGCCTCGATCGCCACGCCGTCCTCGTCGATGTCCTCGCCGAAGTCCTTCGTGAACTCCTCGACCGCCGCGTGCACGGCCTCGACGATGTCGTCGTCCCAGGACCCGCCGCCGATCTTCTCGAGCACGTCGGCGTGCTCGGCGCGCATCCGCGCGATCAGCAGCTCGTGGTACTCCGGCACGCGGTCGACCGTGACGCGGTCGACGAAGCCGTTCGTCGCGGCGTAGATCACGACGACCTGCTCCTCGACGGGCATCGGCGAGCGCTCGTTCTGGTTGAGCGTCTTGACGAGCCGCTCACCGCGCGCGAGCGTCGCCTGCGTGTCGGCGTCGAGGTCGGAGCCGAACTGCGCGAAGGCCTCGAGGTCGCGGTACTGCGACAGCTCGAGCTTCAGCCGCCCGGCGACCTTCTTCATCGGCTTGATCTGCGCGTTGCCGCCGACGCGCGACACCGAGATGCCGACGTTGATGGCCGGCCGCACGCCGGAGAAGAACAGCTTCGGCTCGAGGAAGATCTGGCCGTCGGTGATCGAGATGACGTTCGTCGGGATGTAGGCCGACACGTCGCCGGCCTGCGTCTCGATGATCGGCAGCGCGGTCATCGAGCCGCCGCCGAGGTCGTCGTTGAGCTTGACCGCGCGCTCGAGCAGGCGGCTGTGGAGGTAGAAGACGTCGCCCGGGTAGGCCTCGCGACCCGGCGGGCGGCGCAGCAGCAGCGACATCTGGCGGTAGGCGAAGGCGTGCTTGGTGAGGTCGTCGTACACGCACAGGGCGGCGCCGCCCTTGTAGAGGAAGTACTCGGCCATCGCGGCGCCCGCGTACGGCGCGAGGAACTTCACCGGCGCGGCCTCGTTGGCGCCGGCGGCGACGATGATCGTGTTCTCCATCGCGCCCGCCTCCGACAGCGTCTCGGCGAGCGCGACGACGGTCGCCATGCGCTGGCCGATCGC
>DATJEE010000271.1:0-3256 GCA_035496995.1 Solirubrobacteraceae bacterium
GAGGCCGCGCTCGCGATCGCGACGAGCGCGAGCGACGCCGCCGGCGAGATCGGCGCGGCGAACACGCTGACGTTCGGTGCCGACGGCGCGATCCACGCCGACAACACGGACGCGCCCGGGCTCCTGGCGGCGCTCGGCAGCACGCCCGCCTCCGCCTGCGTCCTCGGCGCGGGCGGCAGCGCGCGGGCGGTCATCTGGGCGCTCACGCGCGCGGGCGCCGACGTCGCGGTCTGGAATCGCACGCCGGCGCGCGCGGAGGGACTCGGCGCGCGCGTCGTCGAGAAGCCCGTCGCGGCTGAGATACTCGTCCACTGCACGAGCGTCGGGCTCGATGATTCGTCCGGTGCATTCAAGGACCTGCCGTTGGACGCCGATGCGCTGACCGAGTACGAGACCGTAGTCGACCTGGTGTACAGGGCAGGCGGGACGGCGTTGATTCAGGAAGCCGCTCAACGGGGAATCGCGACCGTCGACGGGCTCGAGATCCTCGTGAGTCAGGGCGCGTTGAGCTTCACCCTCTGGACCGGTGCGGCAGCACCGCTGGACGCGATGCGCAGTGCGGCGCGCGCCCGGCGATCAGAGGCCAATGTTCCCTGAACCCATCCCCCTCAAGCCCCCTGGAACCCCCGGCCCCGGCGCCGACGGCATCACCCGGCCGCGCCACGCGGGCGGTCCCGCGCGCTTCCTGACGGACGTCATCGTCGACCTCAACCTCGTCGCGCGCGAGCGCGTGGCGATGGCGATCGAGGAGGCCCGCCGCAGCGGCCGGACGCCCGAGGACGTCATGCTCGAGCAGGGGACGCTGACGTCCGACGGGCTCGCCCGCGCGGTCGCCGAGCGCCACGGCCTCGACCACCTCGACCTCGGGATCTTCAAGCCCGACATGGCGGCCGCGAACCTCATCTCGATTCCCGCCGCCAAGCGCTACGAGGCCGTCCCGGTGTCGTTCCTCGACGACCGGACGCTGCTCGTCGCGATGGCCGACCCGGCCAACGTCCTCGCCGTCGACGACATCGCGCTGCTGACCGGCAAGGAGATCCGCCCCGCGGTCACGAGCCGGGAGGACATCCACGGCCTCATCTCGCGGCTCTCGCGCCTGGACGACGTCATCTCCGACACGGAGTTCCTCGAGGAGGACGACGGCCCCGCCGACGTCGTCGACCTGCGCGAGTCCGCCGACGACGCGCCGGTCATCCGGCTCGTCAACCAGATCATCGCCCAGGCCGTCGAGCAGGGCGCCTCCGACGTCCACCTCGAGCCCAACGGCAACGACCTGCGCGTGCGCTTCCGCATCGACGGCGTGCTCGTCGAGTCCGCGACCGTCCAGCGGCGGATGGTGCTCGGCGTCATCAGCCGCGTGAAGATCATGAGCGACCTCGACATCTCCGAGCGGCGCATCCCGCAGGACGGCCGCGTCGGCCTGTCGATCGACGGCCATCACATCGACCTGCGCGTCGTGACGCTGCCGAGCGTCCACGGCGAGTCGGTCGTCATGCGGATCCTCGACAAGGACTCCGTCGTCATGTCGCTCGAGAAGCTCGGCATGGCCGCGCCCGAGCACGAGCGCTTCGAGCGCGCCTTCCGCCAGGCCTACGGCGCGGTGCTCGTCACCGGCCCGACCGGCTCGGGCAAGTCGACGACGCTCTACGCCGCGCTCGGCGACCTCAACTCGATCGAGAAGAACATCATCACGATCGAGGACCCGGTCGAGTACCAGCTCGAGGGCATCACGCAGGTCCAGGTCAACCCGAAGGCCGGCCTGCACTTCCACACCGGCCTGCGCTCGATGATGCGCGCCGACCCCGACATCATCATGGTCGGCGAGATCCGCGACCGCGAGACCGCCCAGATCGCGATCGAGTCGGCGCTCACCGGCCACCTCGTCCTCTCGACGCTCCACACCAACGACGCCGCGAGCGCGATCACGCGCCTCGTCGAGATGGGGATCGAGCCCTTCCTCGTCGCCTCGGCGATCGACTGCGTCGTCGCCCAGCGGCTCGCCCGCACGCTGTGCCAGCACTGCAAGGAGCGCCAGATCATCACGTCCGACGTCCTGCGCGCGAACGGGATCCGCAGCCAGTTCGACATGGAGGCCTACGCCGCCCGCGGCTGCCCGCGCTGCAACCAGTCCGGCTACAAGGGCCGCATCGGGCTCTACGAGGTCATGACCGTCACCGACGAGATCCGCAAGCTCGCCCTCGCCCGCGCCCCCGCACCCGAGATCTCCGAGGTCGCCGTGCGCCAGGGCATGCGCCTGCTGCGCGACGACGGCCTCGAGAAGGTGCGCCTCGGCATGACGTCGATCGCCGAGGTCACGCGCGTGACGGGATCGGGCGCGTCCGTCGCGGTGTAGCCGGCGCGGGCGCGTTGCGTGCGCCTCGTCACACAGCTGTACGGATCATCCGTCCCGCCGCTCTCTCCGGCATGAGCATCCAAACGACGGACCCGGTTGCCCTGACGATCGACGACGAGATGGCGGCGGCGGCGATCGGCCGGATCCGCTGGCGCGTGGCGTCGAGCGAGCCGTGGCCGGCGCAGAACACCTTCCTGCCGCCGTTTCGCGACGTCGTCATCGAGCGCCCCGTGCTGACGGACATCGAGATCGAGGTCACCTGGCGGCCGGGCGCCTTGCGCCTGCGCGAGGCCGCCCGCCTGCGCGGCCGCACCCGCGGCGACCGGCCGGCACTCCGCGGCCCGGCCCTGCGCGAGCACCGGCGCCGCAGCGGCGCCGAGGGCGCCAGCACCCGGACGACGCTCTACACGCTGCCCGGCACGCGGTCCTGACCCGACGGCCGAACCGCGCGAATCCGGATTTGTGCGGGGCGGCGAACAGGCGTAAGTTTGTGGCGAACATCACAATCATGGGGGTGTGAGATCGCCATGCCGTGGACCACGAAGCTGCTTGTCATCGCCAGCCGCACGATCGACACCAACGAGATCTGCGACGCGATCATCGATCGCGCCGCCGCCGGCCCGATCGAGGTCACGCTGGTCGCGCCCGAGTCCGGCGCCTTCGGCTCCCGGCTGCAGCGCGGCGCGGCGACGGCGCAGCGACTGCACCGGGCGCTGGAGCGGCTCGGCGACGCGGGCGTGTCCGCCCGGGGTGTCGTGGGGGATCCCGACCCGATGGTCGCGCTCCGGGACGTCTGGGATCCGTGCCGCTTCGACGAGGTGATCGTCGCGACGCTGCCGACCGGCGCGTCACGCTGGCTGGCGGCGGACCTCCCTCGCCGCGTCGAGCGCTTCACGGGCGCCC